>JAEYPE010000054.1 GCA_023411035.1 Pseudomonadota bacterium | reverse complement strand
GCCTGGGCGAGGTCGTCGGGCAGGAGCATCTTCTGAAGCCCGACGGGCCGCTGGGCCGCATGGTCGCCGCGCGGCGGCTGGCCTCGATGATCCTGTGGGGGCCGCCCGGCTGCGGCAAGACGACCATCGCGCGGCTGCTGGCCCTGTCCACCGATCTGCATTTCGAACCTCTGTCGGCGGTCTTCTCCGGTGTCGCCGACCTTCGCCGGGTCTTCGACGCGGCCAAGGCCCGGCGCGCGGCGGGGCAGGGCACGCTGCTGTTCATCGACGAGATCCACCGCTTCAACCGGTCCCAGCAGGACGGCTTCCTGCCCTATGTGGAGGACGGCACCGTCACGCTGGTCGGCGCCACCACCGAGAATCCATCCTTCGAACTGAACGCGGCGCTGCTGTCCCGTGCCCAGGTCTTCGTTCTGAACCGGCTGGACGACGCGGCGCTGGAAAAGCTGCTGACGCGGGCGGAGGCGGAGACGGGCCGTCCCCTGCCGCTGACCCAGGACGCGCGGGCCGCGCTGAAGGCGATGGCCGATGGCGACGGACGGTTCTGCCTGAACCTGTGCGAGGAGCTGTTCGCCCTGCCGGCGTCGGAGGACGGCGCGCTGCTGGACAACAACGCGCTCGCCACCACCATCCAGCGCCGCGCGCCGCTCTACGACAAGGCGCAGGAGGGGCACTACAACCTCATCAGCGCCCTTCACAAGTCGCTGCGGGGGTCGGACACCGACGCGGCGCTCTACTGGTACGCCCGGATGCTGGAGGGCGGGGAGGACCCGCGCTACATCGCCCGCCGCCTGACGCGCTTCGCGGTGGAGGACATTGGCATGGCCGACCCCAACGCCCTGACGCAGGCCACCGCCGCCTGGGAAGCCTATGAGCGGCTGGGCAGCCCGGAGGGCGAACTGGCCATCGCCCAGCTCGTCATCTATCTGGGGACGGCGCCCAAGTCGAACGCCGGCTACACCGCCTACAAGAGCGCCGTGCGGGCCGCCAAGGAAACCGGCAGCCTGATGCCGCCCAAGCACATCCTGAACGCCCCGACCAAGCTGATGAAGCAGATCGGCTACGGCAAGGGATACGAGTACGACCACGACACGGCGGACGGCTTTTCCGGCCAGAACTACTTCCCGGACGGAATGGCGCGGCGCCAATTCTACCAGCCGGTGGAGCGCGGCTTCGAGCGGGAGATCAAGAAGCGCCAGGACTATTGGGCGCGGCTGCGCGAACGCAGGGCCGCGGAAGGCGAGGACGGCGGAAGCGAATGACGACGGGCGGCGCGCTACCGGACGTCGCGCGCTTCATCGCCATCGACTGGTCCGGTGCTACGGGAAAGCGCTACGCCGGCATCGCCGTGGCGGAATGCGGCGCCGAGGGGCCGCCCCGGATCGTCCCGCCCCCGGACCGCCTCTGGTCCCGCTCCGCCGTGTTCGCGTGGCTGCTGGACGGGCTGGAGCGCGGGCCGGCGCTGGTCGGGATCGACTGCGCCTTCTCGCTGCCCTTCGCGGTGGCCGGGCGCTACTTCCCCGATGCCGAGGCGGCGACGGCGTTCGACCTGTGGGACCGGGTGGAGGCGGTGGCCGGGGCGGAACCGGACTTCGCCGGGGGCAGCTTCGCGGCGCATCCGGACTACGGCGCCGACTTCTGGCGCGCCGGGACGCAACCGGACTGGTACCGCGACCCGCACCGTCTGACCGAGCGGGTGTGCCGCGCCGATGGCTACGGCAGCCCGCAGAGCCCTTACAAGCTGATCGGGGCCAAGCAGGTGGGGAAGGGCGGGCTGGCCGGGATGCGGATGCTGCGCGCGCTGAAACGGGCGGCGCCGGACCGGGTGGCCGTCTGGCCCTTCGACCCGCCCCAGCCGGGTGGGAGCGTCTTCTGCGAGATCTACCCGCGCCTGTTCCTGATCCGCGCGGGCTTCGGTCTGCGCAAGATCCGCGACGGCGCGGCGGTGGACGCGGCGCTGGCCGCACTTGCCTCACCGCCCGCCGGTTTGTCCGGGGCGGTGACGGACCACGACGCGGACGCGCTCGTCTCCGCGGCGGGGCTGCGCCGGCTGGCCGGACGGGCCGAGGTGTGGACGCCGCCGGCCATGGACGCGCAGGCGCGGCGGCAGGAGGGCTGGATCTTCGGCGTGGGCGACCGGAACGCGGGGAACCCGGCGCCCAACGCGTGACAAGCCGCCGGATTTCTGGCTCTAATCCGCGCGGGATGCCCGCCGTCCCGTCCGCTCCGGAGGTCCCGTGATCGCATCACCGTCCACGCTTGCCGCGGTCGCCGTAGGTGGCGCCGTCGGCTCCGCGGCGCGCTATCTGCTGATGACGGCGGTCGGCCACTGGCTCGGCACGCAGTTTCCCTATGGGACGCTGATCGTGAACACCGTAGGATGCTTCACCATGGGCGCGCTGGCGGAACTGGCCGCGCTGGTGTGGTCGCCCTCGCCGGAGTTGCGCGCGCTGCTGATGGTGGGGGTGCTGGGCGGGTTCACGACCTTCTCCTCCTTCACGCTCGACGTCGGGCTTCTGGTGGAGCGGAACGCCCTGCCGGCGGCGGCGGGTTACATCCTGGCCTCGATGGTGCTGACCATTGCGGGCTTCTTTGCCGGCCTTGCGGTCGTGCGTTCTCTTGTTTCGGTGCCCGTTTGATGAGTGAGAGCAAAGCCCCCAGCGTTGAAACCCGGACCGTTTCGTCCGACGAGGCCGACATCCGTCTCGACCGCTGGTTCAAGCGCCATTTCCCCGACGTGGGGCACGGCTATCTGCAGAAGCTGCTGCGCACCGGCCAGATCCGCGTGGACGGCAAGCGGGCGGAGACCTCGACGCGGCTCGCCGCCGGCCAGTCCATCCGCATCCCGCCGCTGGCCGACTGGGCCAAGCCGGAGGGCGCCGCCGCCGCGCCCGCGCCGAAGAAGCCGGCCATGTCGGACAAGGACGTCGCCGCGCTCCAGGCGCTGGTTCTTTTCAAAGACGGCGACGTCATCGCGCTGAACAAGCCCGCCGGGCTGGCGGTGCAGGGCGGCACCAACACCGCCAAGCATCTCGACGCCATGCTGGACGCCCTGCGCTTCGACGCGAAGGAGCGGCCCAAGCTGGTCCACCGGCTGGACAAGGACACCTCGGGCGTCCTGCTGCTGGCGCGCAACACTTTCGCGGCGTCCAAGCTGACGGAGCTGTTCCGTGGCCGCGACGTGCGCAAGATCTACTGGGCCGCCACGGTCGGCGTGCCGAAGCCCTACCAGGGCAAGATCGATCTGGCGCTGGCCAAGGAAGGCGGGCCGCAAGGCGAGCGGGTGGCCGGCGACGAGGACGACGGCAAGCGCGCCATCACCTATTACTCGGTTCTGGAGAATCTGGGCAAGCAGGCGGCCTTCGTCGCCATGTGGCCGCGCACGGGCCGCACCCACCAGCTTCGCGTCCACATGAACGCCATCGGCACGCCGATCCTGGGCGACGGGAAATACGCCGGGCAGGGGGCCTTCCTGCCGGGGGCCGAGGTTCCGAAGAAGCTGCACCTGCACGCCCGCCGCCTGATCCTGCCGCACCCGCGCGGCGGCAACCGGACGATCGACGTGACGGCGCCGCTGCCGGATCACATGCTGACGACCTGGAAGTATCTGGGCTTCAGCGCCAGCCTGAAGGGCGATCCGTTCGAGGACGTGGAATAAGGGGGGAGGATTCCTTCACCCCGCCTCGCGCGCTTCCAGAAAAGCCGCAAGCTGTTCCGCAGCCTGACCGACATGCTCTTCGGCGAGTCGGCAGGCGGTATCCGCATCCCCCGCGCGGCAGGCCGCCAGCAGCGCCCGGTGTTCATCCTGCGACCGCGGCAGATAGCCCAGCGCCGCGAACTGGAAGCGCAGATAGCGGTCGGCGGCCAGAAGGTGCTGCTCGGTCAGAGCCAGCAGCCGGGGGCGCCCGGCCCTCGCGTAGAGCGTCATGTGGAAGCGCCGGTTCAACTCCCCCATGCGGCCCGGATCGGCCTCTCCATCCATTTCGGTGATCAGTTCCTCCGCCTGATCGAGGTCCGCCGCCGTCAGGGCGGGCAGCGACAGGCGCAGCGCCATCGGTTCCAGCGCCATGCGGATCGCCCCGATGTCGGCGCCGTCCGATGCCGAAATCTCCGCGACGACGGCGCCGCGGTGCGGGTGGAACTCCGCCAGCGCCTGGGCCTCCAACTGCCGTAGAGCCTCGCGCACCGGCATGCGGCTGACCCCGAAGGTTTCCGCCAGTTCCTCCTGCCGCAGCGGCGTTCCGGGTGCGACGACTCCGGTCAGGATCGCCTCGCGCAGCGTCGCCTCCACGAACTCCGCGGTGGTGCGGTAGCGCGGCTGCGCCCGTGCCACGAGGCGCGACAGCCCGTCGTTGACGGCCATGCGTGATCTCCGCTTGTCAGGATATTGGATACAATCTATCACCGTTCTCTCCATCCTGCACCCCTGACGGAGGGTTCCGCGCCATGGCTTCACCCGAAACCGCCCCGGCCACGGGCTTTTCCATGCGGGCGGTGGGCGCCGGCCTGCTGGCGGCTCTGGTCGGCTACGCCAGTTCGGTGGCGGTGGTCATCCACGGGCTGAGCGCCGTGGGGGCCAGCACGGAGCAGGTGGTGTCCGGCCTCGTTCTGGTGGCCTTCGCCATGGGCGTGACGGCCATGGGGCTGAGCCTCTACCGGCGCAAGCCGATCAGCATCGCCTGGACCACGCCGGGCATGGCGCTGCTGGCCGCCACCGGCGCCGTGGAGGGCGGGTTCGCCGCCGCCGTGGGAGCCTTCATCGTGACCGGCGTGCTGATCGTGATCGCCGGGCTTTGGTCGCCGCTGGGCCGCTGGATCGCCGCGATACCGAAGCCGCTGGCGAACGGAATGCTGGCCGGCATCCTGCTGAAGCTGTGCCTCGCCCCCTTCCTTGCGGTGTCGCAGGCGCCGGGCGTGGCGCTTCTGGTGCTGGCGACCTGGGCGGTGGTGGGGCGGGTGGCGCGGCTCTACGCCGTGCCCGCCGCGGTGGCGGTGGCGCTGGGGGCGATGGCGCTGGACTCGTCCGGCGGGGCGGCCCTCTCCGGAGCGATGTGGCCGAGCGTGAGCGTCGTCCAGCCGGTCTTCACCTGGGAAGCCATGGTGGGCATCGCGCTGCCGCTGTTCGTCGTCACCATGGCGTCGCAGAACATCCCCGGCCTCGCCGTTCTGGCGACCTACAACTACGCGCCGCCGACCCGTCCGATCTTTCTGGCGACGGGCGCCGCCTCCGCCCTGACGGCGCTGGGCGGCGCGCCGACCGTCAACCTCGCGGCCATCACCGCCGCGCTCTGCGCCAGCCCGGACGCCGACCCGAACCCGGCGCGGCGCTGGCAGGCGGCTTTCGTGAGCGGCATCGGCTACATCCTGTTCGCCGCGCTGGCCGGTGTGACGGCGGCTATGGTTACCCGCTCCCCGCCGGTCCTGATCGAGGCGGTGGCCGGGCTGGCGCTGGTGGGGGCCTTCGGCTCTGCCCTGATGGGCGCCGTCCAGACGGAGGAGAACCGGACCGCCGCCCTAGTCACGCTGCTGGTCACCGCCTCGGGCCTGTCCTTCGCAGGGGTGGGGTCGGCCTTCTGGGGGCTGCTGCTGGGTGGTGCGGTGCATCTGCTCCACTGGCGCCCGGCGGTGTTGCAACCGGCGAAGTGAGCTGGCGAAGTGAGTTGCGCTTTCGCGGCGCGGGCCGCATAAGTCCGTGACGACCCGCGTCCCGGAGGCGATGCCCGTGAGCAGCTCAGAGAATGCCCGTCCGCTGCGGCTGGCCCTGTTCGATTGCGACGGCACGCTGGTGGACAGCCAGTTCGCCATCATCGACGCCATGACCACCGCCTGGTCCATGCACGACCTGGGCGAGCCGGACCCGCTGGAGGTGCGCCGCATGGTCGGCCTGCCGCTGGTGCAGGCGGTGGCCCTGCTTCTGCCGGATCTGGACACCGACCGGCACGTCGCCGTCGCGGAAAGCTACAAGGACGCCTTCGCGGCGCTGCGCCGCCGCGGCGACTTGCACGAACCGCTGTTCCCCGGCCTCCTCGAAACGATGGACGCGCTGGAGGCCGAGGGCGTGCTGCTGGGCGTGGCGACCGGCAAGTCGCGGCGCGGGCTGGACGCCGTGCTGGCCCACCATGGGCTGACGCACCGTTTCGTCACCTTGCAGACCAGCGACCTCGGCCCCGGCAAGCCGCATCCCGCCATGGTTCACCGCGCGCTGGCCGAAACCGGCGTGGAGGAGGCCGGGACGGTTGTGATCGGCGACACCACCTACGACATTCAGATGGCCCGCAACGCGCGGGTCGCGTCGGTCGGCGTCTCCTGGGGCTATCACGCGGTGGCCGAACTGGAAGCCGCCGGGGCCGACCGCATCGTCCACCGCGGGCGCGAGGTGGCAGGCGCCGTGCTGGCCCTGTTGGATCGATAGCTGTTGGACCGATAAGAGACAAGCCGAAGGACCCCGATGAAGCGCTTCTACAAGACCACCTCCGTCGCGGAGGCCGCCGGCGGCGGCTTCGAGGTGCGCCTGGACAACCGCCCGATCCGCAGCCCGGCCAAGGCGCCGCTGGTCTTCGCGAGCTGGCCGCTGGCCCAGGCCGTCGCCGCCGAGTGGGAGGCGCAGCCCGAGGACATCGCTCCCGACAGCATGCCGCTGATGCAGCTCGCCAGCACGGCGGTGGACCTGATCGGCAAGGGGCGGGCCTCCATCGTGGACGGCGTGGCCGCCTATGCGGAGACGGACCTGCTCTGCTACCGCGCGGAGCATCCCAGGACGCTGATCGAGCGGCAGGCGCGGCATTGGCAGCCGCTGCTGGATTGGGCGACCCTGCGCTATGACGCGCCGCTGCACGTCAACGCCGGGCTGATGCCCAAGCCCCAGCCGGCGGAGGCGCTGCGCGCCCTGCGCAACGCGGTGGAAGCCTATGACGACTGGACGCTGTCGGCGCTTCAGACCGCCACGGGCTCTTGCGGGTCGCTGATCGTGGCGCTGGCGCTGGTGGAAGGCCGCATCGACGCCGACGAGGCGTTCGAGGTGTCCCAGCTCGACGAAACCTTCCAGATCGAAGCCTGGGGCGAGGACCCGGAGACGACCAAGCGCCGCGCCGCCCTGCGCGTGGACATCGCCGCCTGCCGCCGCTTCGTGGATCTGCTGCGGGCGTGAGGTTCCATCGGGTGGGGACGGAACAAAGCGCCCTCGCGGGCGTCCTGTGGGAGAGGGCCGGGCCATTCGTCCGCCCCGTCTCGACAGGGAGGTTCCGTCCATGCACCGCTTCGCCCGCTTCACCGCAGCCTCCGCGCTCGCGCTGGGCGTTCTGGCGCCGTCCGCGTTCGCTCAAGACGCCATGCCCACCAAGACCGGCCAGTCGGCGAGCGGCCTCGTGCTGACCGACATCAATGGCATGACGCTCTACATCTTCGACCGCGATACGGAGGGCAAGTCCACCTGCAACGGGCAATGCGCCACCAACTGGTGGCCGTTGACGGCCTCCGCGGATGCCAAGGCGACGGGCGATTATTCGGTCATCACGCGCGACGACGGGTCCAAGCAGTGGGCCTACAAAGGCAAGCCGCTCTATGGCTGGACGAAGGACACCAAGCCGGGCGACACCACGGGCGACGGGGTGAACAACGTCTGGCACGTCGCCCGCCCGTAGGAACCCTGAACAGGGAAAGCCTCCGCGGCGCGTGGCCGCGGGGGCTTTTCGTTCCGGTGCCGGCTGTCGTTACTGGCCCGTGCCCGACGGAGCGGTCGGCGGAGTGCCGGTAGCGCCGCCCGGCGCGGTCGGGGTGACGGTGGTGCCGGTGGAGGAGCGGCTGGCCGCGCCGTTCACCGTGTTGCCGGCCCGGTCCTTGTTCCGGCTCAGCGAGATGGTGGTGTCCGAATACTCGAACACCGGCATCTCCTTCACCTGATCGCGGGTCATGCCGGAAAGCTGAATGCGCTCCTTCTGCGGGTCCCAGTTGGCCTTGTTGACGTCCACGGCGACCTTTTTCTCGCCGATGCCGAGGAAGCCGCCCGAGGCGACCACGAGTTGGCTGGCCTGGCCGTTGCTGTCCAGGATCACGTCCTCGACCTCGCCGATCTTCTCGTTGTCGGTGCCGTAGACGTTCTTGCCCATCATGTTCTGGGCGCTGGCGAGTTGGCCTCCGGTCATGCTGCCCGAGGTGTTGCCGCTCTTGTTCATGTCGGGCGCGGTCGGGCTGCCGGTGGCCGGCGACGGGCTTTGCGCCATCGCCGTGCCGGTCATCAGCGCCAGGACGGACGCAGCCGCGATGATTTCCCTCCGCATAATTCACTCCTTTCCCTATCTCGGCCTGTCTTTTGCGTGCCTTGGTTGGTCTCGGCAAGGCAGAACGACAACAGGGCCGTGGGCGAATGGTCACGCGACAGGTCAAAAAAATCTTTCGGCTGGTCCGTCGAAGATTTGGGAATAAAAATCAGCAAGAAGTCAGAAGCTTGCCCAGACCGGCTTTGCCGGCGTGACTGTGGCCTCTCCGGCGGTCAAAGGCAAACCGTCTTGCTCCGCCTGGGTGAGGTCTTCCAGCCGCAGCAATGCGAGGGCGGAAACCCCCTGGCCACTGCGGATCTCGCCGGCCTCCTTGCCGTTCAGGGTCACCGGCGTGCCGGGGGCGGGCAGGGGGCCGTCCACGGTCACCGGGAACAGCTTCTTCCTGATGAGGGCGCGGTATTTGGTGCGGGCGGTCAATTCCTGCCCCATGTAGCAGCCCTTGTCCCAGGAAATGGCGTTCAGGTCGTCCAGATCGTTTTCGAGCGGCAGCGACTTTTCCGGAATGAGGTCGCGGCTGCCCTCCGGCACGCCCAGCGAGAGGCGCAGCCGGTCGTAGTCCTCCGCGCTGCGCGGTTCGAAGCCCGCCGCCTTCAGCGCCGCTGCGGCGCCGTCGCGCGGAAGGAAGGCGCGGGCGCCCAGCGCCGGCAGGCGCGGGTCGGTGAAGGCCACGCCGCCCGCGAAGGGCACCGCAGCGCCGGCCTCTTCCGGCAGGCCCAGCCGGGCGAGGCTGTCGCCGCCGAACAGGACGGCGGCGATCAGGGAACCGGCCCGGTCTTCAAGCGTGATCCTGGAGCGCAACTTGTACATCTTCAGGCGGCGCAGGAGTTCTTCCCGCCGGTCCGCCTCCGGGTCCAGCAGAAGGGCGCCGTCCGATTCGGCGATGCGGAAATCGTGCAGGAACTTGCCCTGCGGCGTCAGGAACAGCGCGTAGATGGCACGGTTGGGTGCGACGCGCCGCACGTCGTTGGACACCAGCCCTTGCAGGAAGGCCGTGCGGTCTTCGCCTGCGACCGCAATCACGCCCCGGTCCTCCAGGACCGCGTAGCCCGCCCGTTCCGCCGTCATCGCCCTTGCTCCGAATGTCCCGTCGATATCCCCGATAGTTGGGCGAAGGGGAGGGAGGAGGCAAGGGTGGTAAGGAGTTGGGTCATAGGCAAGGCGCGTCCGCCTGTCCTTGCGGACGCGCCCCAGGGCAAGTCGTGGTCAGGAGACCGTCAGGCGGTCGGATGGTCGATCCGCAAGACCTGCACCGATTTGGTGCGCCCGTCGAGCGTGCTGTACTCGATGGCCTGCCCCTCGGACAGGCCGAGCAGGGCGGCGCCCACCGGGGTCAGGATCGAAATGCCGTCCTGGCGCCGGGCCGCTTCGTCCGGCGTGATGAGTGTCGCGGTGTGCCGCGTTCCCCGATCGTCCACGAAGGTGACGGAACTGCCGAGCCGGACGAAGGGGATGCCATTGCCGTCAGCCGCCTCCGCGACGTCGGCGCGGTCCACCTCGCGCTGGAGGAAGTCGATGACGCCGGCCGGCTGGCTGAGATGGGTGAGAAGTGCGTCGAGACGCCCAAGGTCCTGGGGGGTGATTCGGATCGGAGGCGGATCGCCCAGCATCGACTTGCGGTTCATTCGATAGGCTCCATAAGCAAAGGCCGCCGGACATGGCGGCCATGTCCATAGCTGATGATGCCGGCGCCCTCTTGTCAACCGTGCGGAGGCGTGGCATCTGTCCGTATGCGAAGCAACTGCCGTATTGTTGGGTCATTTGCCGCTTTGTTGGGCTGCGACAGGGCGATTGACCGCAGGTTGGGCAGCCGCTTCCCCTGTTGACGGCGCACAGCCTTGACGGGCAAGACTCTTCAAAGGTGGCATGGCTTTGGCAACGCCCTGCCGACTTCACCCCTATCCGGTCCGTCTCCTTGGATTCCCCATCCGTGTCATCCCCTCCGCACCGGCTTGAACTGCGCGGCATCACCAAGCGCTTTCCGGGCTGCCTGGCGAACGATTCGGTCGATCTCGTCCTGAGGCCGGGCGAGATCCACGCGCTGCTGGGCGAAAACGGCGCCGGCAAGTCCACGCTGGTGAAGATCATCTACGGCGTGCTGCACGCCGACGCCGGCCAGATCCTGTGGCAGGGGGAGGAGACCGTCGTTCCCGATCCGGCGGGTGCCCGCCGGCTGGGCATCGGCATGGTGTTCCAGCATTTCTCCCTGTTCGACACTCTGACGGTGGCCGAGAATATCTCGCTGGGGCTGGACGATCCCGGCCCGATGGACGCGCTGTCGGCGCGCATCGCCGAGGTGTCGGAACGCTACGGCCTGTCGCTGGACCCGCGCCGCCACGTCCACAACCTGTCGGTCGGCGAGCGGCAGCGGGTGGAGATCGTGCGCTGCCTGCTCCAGGACCCGAAGCTGCTGATCATGGACGAGCCGACCTCGGTCCTGACGCCGCAGGAGGCGACCCGCCTGTTCGAGACGCTGCGCCGTCTGGCGGCGGAGGGCTGCACCATCCTCTACATCAGCCACAAGCTGGAGGAGATCCGCGCGCTCTGCGACACCGCCACGGTGCTGCGCGGCGGGCGCGTGGCGGGAAGCTGTGACCCGCGCCGGGAGACGGCGCGCAGCCTCGCCGAAATGATGATCGGGACGGAGCTGTCCACCCCCGAACGACTGCCGCAGGGGGAGGCCGGAGCGCCGAAGCTCCAGGTGCGGCATCTCTCCACCACGTCCGACAACCCTTTCGCCACCAACCTGAAGGACGTGTCCTTCGAGGTGCGGGCCGGCGAGATCCTGGGCATCGCGGGCGTGGCCGGGAACGGGCAGGCGGAACTGATGGCCGCGCTGAGCGGCGAGGCGCTGGTGCCGGACCCGGCGTCGGTCGCCATCGAGGGGCGGCCCGCCGGCCATCTCGGCCCGCGGGAGCGGCGGCTGCTCGGCCTCGCCTTCGTGCCGGAGGAGCGGCTGGGCCGCGGCGCCGTTCCGGAACTGAGCCTGTCGGAGAACGCGCTGCTGTCCGGCTACGCCCGCGAGCCGCTGGTGCGCAGCGGGCTGGTGCATTTCGCGCGCGCGCGCTCCTACGCCGAGCGGATCATCGGTGCCTTCAACGTGGTCACCCACGGCCACCGGGCGGAGGCGCGGTCGCTGTCGGGCGGCAACCTCCAGAAATTCATCATCGGCCGCGAAATCCTTCAGAAGCCGCGCCTGCTGGTGGTCGGCCAGCCGACCTGGGGCGTGGACGCGGGGGCGGCGGCGGCGATCCACCGGGCGCTAATCGACCTCGCGCGGTCGGGCGCCGCCGTTCTGGTCATCAGCCAGGACCTGGACGAGCTGTTCGTGCTGAGCGACCGCATCGCCGTGCTGTTCCACGGTCACCTGTCGGAAAGCCGGCCCACCCACCACACCAGCGTGGAGGAGATCGGCCTGCTGATGGGCGGCCTGTTCAACCACCCGCCCGACGAGGATGAGGAGTGATGGGACCGACGCTTCATACCCTCTCCCTTCTGGGGAGAGGGAAGGGTGAGGGGGATGTTTTCGGCGGAGCCGCTTCATGAGCCTCCTCCGTCTCGAACCCCGCGGCGAGGCGTCGCGCGCCATGGTCTACGCCACGCCGCTGCTGGCGGTGGCGCTGACGCTCGTCAGCGGCTTCGTGCTGTTCTGGGCCATGGGCTTCGACCCGGTGAAGGCGCTGCACGCCTTCTTCATCGCGCCGCTGATGTCGCTGCGCGGCCTGGGCGAACTGGCGGTGAAGGCGACCCCGCTGGTGCTCTGCGCCATCGGGCTCGCCATCGGCTTCCGTGCCAACGTCTGGAACATCGGCGCGGAGGGGCAGCTCACGCTGGGCGCCATCACCGGCGGCGGACTGGCGCTGGCCTTCTACGGCGATGGCGGCTGGTGGCTGCTCCCGCTGATGATCGTCGCGGGCATGGCCGGCGGCGCGCTGTGGGCGGCGATTCCCGCCTTCCTGCGGGTGCGCTTCAACGCCAGCGAGATCCTGACCAGCCTGATGCTGAATTACGTGGCGCTGCATCTGCTGAACTACCTGATGCACGGCCCCTACCGCGACCCGGACGGCTTCGCCTTTCCGGAATCCCGCCTGTTCGAGGCGGACGCCATTCTGCCCCTGCTGATCGGCGGGACGCGCGTGCATCTGGGATCGCTGTTCGCCCTGCTGGCGGTGGCGGGCGGCTGGTTCCTGATGGCGCGGACCTTCGTGGGCTTCCAGATCAAGGTCATCGGCCTGACCCCGACGGCGGCGGGCTACGCCGGCTTCAGCCAAAAGAAGATCATCTGGCTGACGCTGCTGCTGTCCGGCGCGCTGGCCGGGCTGGCCGGGCTGGGCGAGGTCGCGGGGCCGATCGGGCAGATGAACCCGACCATCTCCCCCGGCTACGGCTACACCGCCATCATCGTCGCCTTCCTAGGGCGGCTGCATCCCGTGGGCATTCTGCTGGCCGGCTTCCTCATGGCGCTGTCCTTCATCGGCGGCGAGGCGGCGCAGATCGCGCTGGGTCTGCCGAAAGCCATCACGGGCGTGTTCCAGGGCATGCTGCTGTTCTTCCTGCTGGCGACCGACGTGCTGATCCGGTACCGCGTGCGCTTCGGTGCGAAACATGTGGTCGGGAGGGCCGCGGCATGAGCGCGGAACTGGCCCTTCTCGGCCCGATTCTGGCGGCGATGCTGGCCGCCGCGACGCCGCTGCTGTTCGCCGCGCTGGGCGAGCTGGTGGTGGAGAAGTCCGGCGTCCTGAACCTGGGCGTCGAAGGCATGATGCTGGTGGGGGCGGTCTGCGGCTTCGCCGTGGCGGTCCAGACCGGCAGTTCCACCCTGGGCTTCGTCGCGGGCGCCGCGGCGGGGGCGGGCATGGCGGCGCTGTTCGGCGTGCTGACCCTGCTTCTGCTGGCCAACCAGGTGGCGACTGGGCTTGCCCTGACGCTGTTCGGAGTCGGCCTGTCGGCGCTGATCGGGCAGGGCTTCGTCGGCATTCCCATCGCCGACGTGCCGGAACTGTACATCCCCGGCCTGACCGACCTGCCGGTGATCGGCAAGGCGCTGTTCGGGCAGGACGCGCTGGTCTATATGGCGCTGGCGGCGGTGCCGGCGGTGCACTGGTTCCTCTACGCCACCCGCAAGGGGCTGATCCTGCGCGCGGTGGGCGAGAACCACGCGGCGGCCCACGCGCTCGGCTACAAGGTCGTCCGAATCCGCTTCCTGGCCGTGCTGTTCGGCGGCGCCATGAGCGGCATGGCGGGGGCCTATCTGTCGCTGGACTACACCCCCATGTGGGCGGAGGGCATCACCTCCGGGCGCGGCTGGATCGCGCTGGCGCTGGTGGTCTTCGCCACATGGAAACCGGGGCGGGTGCTGCTCGGCGCGTGGCTGTTCGGCGGCGTGACCATCGGGCAGCTTCACGTCCAGGGGCTGGGAATCGACATTCCGTCACAACTCTTGTCGATGCTGCCGTATCTGGCTACCGTCATCGTCCTGGTGGTGATTTCACGGGATGTCGCCCGAATCCGGCTGAACGCGCCGGCCAGCCTCGGGAAAGTCTTCCATCCCGACGCCTGACGGGCGCCGGGATCTGTGCAAAGCTTACGTTCGTGCTCAACCACATGGATCAGGGAGCAAACACGTGAACAGAAGGACCATGGGCAAGGCCCTGATGGGTCTGGCCACCGGCGCCGCCATTCTGGCGCTGGGCGTCGGCGCGGCCGGCGCGCAGGAGAAGATGAAGGTCGGCTTCGTCTATGTCGGTCCGATCAGCGACCACGGCTACAGCTACCAGCATGACCAGGGCCGTCTGGCCGTGGAAAAGGAGCTGGGCGACAAGGTCACCACCACCTTCGTCGAGAACGTGCCCGAGGGCGCGGACGCCGAGCGCGTGATCGAGCAGCTCGCCTCCTCCGGCCACAAGCTGATCTTCACGACCTCCTTCGGCTTCATGAACCCGACGCTGAAGGTCGCGCAGCGCCACCCCGACGTGAAGTTCGAGCACGCCACCGGCTACAAGCGCTCCGCCAACGTCGCCACCTACTCCGCGCGCTTCTACGAGGGCCGCACGGTCATCGGCCAGATCGCCGGCAAGATGACCAAGTCGAACATCATCGGCTACATCGGCTCCTTCCCGATTCCCGAGGTCATCAGCGGCATCAACGCCTTCACGCTCGCCATGCGCGAGGTGAACCCGAAGGCCGAGGTGCGCGTGGTCTGGGTGAACAGCTGGTACGATCCCGGCAAGGAAGCCGAGGCGGCCAAGGCCTTGATCGACCAGGGCGCGGACGTGCTGACCCTGCACACCGACAGCCCGGCGGCCATCCAGGTCGCGCAGGAGCGCGGGCTGTACGTCTTCGGCCAGTCCTCCGACATGACCCGCTTCGGTCCGAAGGCCCACCTGACCGGCATCGTTGACGACTGGCGCGAGTATTACGTGACCCGCGTCAAGGCGGCTCTGGACGGCACCTGGAAGTCCCAGGACACCTGGGGCGGCTTCAAGGACCACATGCTGTTCCTCGCCCCCTACAACCCGGCGCTCCCGCCGGAGGTCGTCACGGCGGCGGAGAAGACCCGCACCGACATCATGGAAGGCAAGCGCCACTCCTTCCAGGGTCCGGTGAAGGACCAGTCCGGCAAGGTCGTGATCGCCGAGGGCAAGCACGCCACGGACGAGCAGATCCTGAAGATGGATTGGTACGTCGAGGGCGTGCAGGGCAAGGTTCCGAAGTAAGCCGGAAACGGTTGCCGCAAGAAAAGGGGGGAGGCGCGAGCCTCCCCCCTTTTCTTTGCCCGGAATTCAACCCGGCTGGCGGCCCAGCGCGGCCCAGCCGGCGGGGGTGAGACGCAACACCTCCGGCCCGCTGCCGGCGGGGTTGGGCTCCATCGTCACCAGCTCCCGGTTCTCGAACCAGGCCCAGCGGGGAACCTCCGCGGCGGTGGGGACCCAGCCGCCGGCCATCCTCTCCAGCACCGCCAGATCGGCGGCGGCGATGGGGAACTTCGGCTTGGGCGGAACGCGGCCGGTGGACGCGGCGGCGGGCGGGTGGGCCGGCGGCGCGTCCTGCCCGGCGCGGGCGTGTATCCAGCCGGTCTGATAGGCGGAAAGCGCCTGTTCCAGCCCGGCGCGCAGCGGCTCCGATGGGCAGCGCAGATAGCGGTCCAGCAGGGCGTGCAGCGACTCGGCGGTCGGCGTCGGGGTCTCGGGCATGGGGCGGCTCCCTGAAGGCGTGGTCCGGTCGCCCAGCCTTAAGCACAAGGACATGACGATCCGCAAGAGGCTGGAAAAGAAAGGCTCCGCCGCTTCAGGGAGCGCGGCGGAGCCTGTCGAGGAGGCACAATCCCCTGTGCTGCCGAACCCTCAACACACCCGGATGCCCGTGGGTTCCGCGCCGCCATCCGGGGTGACCCGCATGGGAGCGGTCCGAACCCCATGGAGGCGCGTTGTCACCGGCAGGATCGGGCTTCGAGTATCCGACTTTGCGTGGAAAAAGGGGAAAAGCGTCGTGGAGAAGGGATTCCGGATGGCGGCGCGGGCCATGTATCTTCTGGCCACCGGCGTGCTGAGCCTCTTCGCCCTGGTGTTCGTCTGCGTGGCCGCCTATTCGGTGCTGCACAGCCTCGCGTCACTCGACATCGAGGCGGCGACCCACAGGCTGCTGGACGGGGTCGGCATGATCGTGCTGGCCATCGCCGTCTTCGAAATCGCCAAATATCTGTACGAGGAGGAAATCGTGCGCGACCGCGAATTGCGGCACGCGGACGAGGCCCGCCGTACCCTGACCAAGTTCCTGACCACCATCATCATCGCCGCGAGCCTGGAAGGGCTGGTGCTGGTGTTCGAGGCGCGGACCGCGGACATGAGCGCGATGGTCTATCCGGCGATCCTCCTGATGGTCATCGTCTTCATGGTGCTGGGGCTGGCGCTGTTCCAACTGATCAGCCGCCGGGCGGAGACCATCGACCCGAAGGAGGGGGATTCCTGACCGGCACGCGGGTTCCAACATTGCAGGGAGGAGTCTCCCATCCTCTCAGCCAGAGCGGAGCGCGCCCATGTTCGATCCCGCCCAGATCGGCCGCATCTCCCCCATGGAGCAGGCCGACGCCCTGCGAACCCTGATCGCCGTCTTCACCACCGCGGTGGTGCGGCCCGGCGGGAAGGCGCCGCGCAACGCCGTCAGCGTCGAGATCATCGACATCCTGGACGAGGTTCCGTCGGAGCGGGCGGAGGCGGTGGCCCAGCTTTTCACGATGATGGCGCTGCGCCTGCGGCGGAAGGGCCGTCCGCGCCGCACCGCCTTCCGGCTGACCCTGGAAACGGCGCTGCTCGCCCGCTCCTATGTCGGGGAACCGGCGCCGTCGAACGAGACCAGCTACCTGTCGTCCGACCGGCCCGGCCTGCGGGCGATCGACCTCGCCTGCAACGAGATGCTGGGACGCATGGCCGGCGTGCCGGACGCGGACCGGCGGGCATGGCTGACCGCGCAGGTGATCGCCACCGGCCTGATCGACGCCGACCGCCGCCACCGGCTGGGCGGTCCCGACCGCGATCAGGGCGACATGGCGGTGGCGGAGTTCCTTCTGCGCACGGCGGCCCAGTATCTGGCCGCCACCGCCGTCCGCACCCCGCGCGGCGAAGCGCCGCCGGAAGGGAAGAAAGGCTGAACCGTCAGCCGGCGGCGACCACGCGGTTCCGTCCTTCGGCCTTGGCCCGGTAAAGCGCGGAGTCGGCGGTCCGCAGCGCCGCGTCGATGCCGCCGGAGTCGCCGGGTTCCACGGCGGCGACGCCGAAGCTGGCGGTCATGCGGAAAGGATCGCCGTCCGGCCCCATCTCCTGCGCGGCGACACGCCGGCGCAGGCGCTCGGCCACGGCCACCGCCTCCTCCAGGGTGGTATGGGGCAGCAGCACCACGAACTCCTCCCCGCCGTAGCGCCCGATCAGGTCGCCGGGACGCAGGGCGTCGCCCAGCGCCAGGACGAAGCGCTTCAACGCCTCGTCGCCGGCGGCGTGGCCGCGGCTGTCGTTGATGCGCTTGAAATGGTCGATGTCGGCGATCAGCAGCGACAGGGGCAGGCCGGACCGGTGCGCCTGCCGCATCTCCTCGCCCGCCCGTTCCAGAAAGGCGCGGCGGTTGGCCGCGCCGGTCAGCGGATCGGTCCGGGCCTGCGCGACGAGAAGCCGGTGCATCTCGGTGATGCGCCCGCCCGCCTTCAGCCGCGCCTTCAGATGGGCGCTGTTGACCGGCTTGTGGATGAAGTCGTCCGCCCCGGCGTCCAGCGCCTTGAACTGGTAGAAGGGCTCGTCGTGGGCGGTCATCAGGATCAGGTAGCTGTAGGCGGTGCGCGGATCGGCCTTCAGGTGCCAGCACACCTCGAGCCCCGACATGCGGGGCATCTCCCAATCGATGATGGCAATGTCGAACGGCTCCGCCTTGGCGCGGTCCAGCGCTTCCTGCCCATCCCTGGCCAGGATCACCTCATGCCCATATGACGCCACCTGCTCCGACAGCATGGCGCGCATCAGGACGGTGTCGTCGGCGATGAGCACACGCATGGCTGGAAGGTGCCTGATTCCTTCGCCTGTGGTCAATGAAGGGCGGGGCCGTCCGGCCGATTTGACGCATTCCGTTCAGGGCGTCCTATCGCCTTCACGGTAACGTTGCGTCTAAGGTCGTGGTCGCCCCGGCGCGGCTCATGCGGCATAGTGCAGGCACAACGGAGCGCCCGCGTCCGGGCGCGCAACGCAGAGGGGACAGCATGGCCCGCTATACGGGCGTCTATGGATTTCCGGAATCGGCGGATGGCGCGCGGCGTCTGGCCGAGGCGCTGAACGTTTCCTGCCACATCGCCGAACTGCACCGCTTCCCGGACGGCGAAAGCCTCGTCCGCCTGCCCGAACCCGTGGAACGGGCCGTGGTCTACCGCTCGCTCGACCGCCCGAACGACAAGCTGGTGGAGCTGACCCTGGCCGCCTCCGTCCTGCGCCGCCACGGCGCGACGGAGCTGTGCCTGGTGGCCCCCTACATGGCCTACATGCGCCAGGACGCGGTGTTCCGTCCGGGCGAGCCGGTCAGCCAGGCGGTGGTGGGGGACTGGCTGGGCCGGCTGTTCGATCGATTCGTCTGCGTGGAGCCGCACCTGCACCGCACCCACACGCTGGATGAAGTGTTCGTCGGGCGCCCCTCCATCTGCCTCAGCGGCGCCGGGGCCATCGCCGAACGGCTGCGCGCCGAGGGGATGGCGCCGGATACCGTGATCGTCGGCCCGGACGAGGAGGCCGCCCCGCTGGTGGAGGCGGTGGCGGGTCCGCTCGGCCTCACCCCGCTGGTCGGGCGGAAGGAGCGGCGCGGCGACCGCGACGTGACGGTGACCTTGCCCGCCGGGGCGCCGCTGGCCGGGCGGCCCGTGGTGATCGTGGACGATGTGATCAGCTCCGGCGAAACCATCTTCTCCTGCGCGCGGGCGGCGCGGGCCGCCGGGGCGGCGTCCATCCGGGTGTTCGGGGTGCACGCCCTGTTCGACGCGGCGGTGGGCGCCCGCTTCGAAGCGGAAGGGCTGGGGACGCCCCTGTCCTGCGACGGGGTTCCGCACCCCAGCAACGCCCTGCCGCTCGCCCGGCTGATCGCCGACGCATTGGTTGCGCCATGTTGACGGGCCGGTAACCCTTCGGTGGTAGGGTTGGGGGCTGGGCACATAACGGCAGGGCATCGCCATGACACTGTCCCTCACCTTCCACGGCGCCGCCGGCACGGTCACCGGCTCCTGCTTCCGCATCCAGACCGGCGACGGCGACCTGCTGATCGACTGCGGCCTGTTCCAGGGCACCAAGACGATCAAGGAGCTGAACTACCGGCCCTTTCCCTTCAAGCCGTCCGCCGTGAAGGCGGTGCTGCTGACCCACGCCCACATCGACCATTCCGGCCTGCTGCCGAAGCTGGTCCGCCAGGGCTTCAAGGGGCGGATTCACGCCACCGCCGGCACCGCCGACCTGCTGGCCTACATGCTGCCCGACAGCGGCTACATCCAGGAGACGGAGGTGGAGCGGCTGAACCGCCGCAACCGCCAGCGTGGGCGGCCCGCGGTGGAGCCGATCTACACCCAGGCGGACGCGCAGGCCGCGATCCGCCACCTGCATGCCGTGGATTACGGCGAGTGGGTGAAGGTGCTGCCCGGCATCCGCGCCCGATTCTGGCAGGCCGGGCATATCCTCGGCTCGGCCTCGGTGGAGTTGGAGGTGACGCGCGGCGGGACGGCGGAGACGATCCTGTTCTCCGGCGACCTGGGGCCGGGCGGCAAGTCCTTCCACGCCGACGCGGAAGGTCCGGCGCGGCCCGACTGGATGGTGCTGGAAACCACCTATGGAAGCCGTGAGCGGGTGGAGGTGGGCGAGGCCGAACGGCAGGCCCTGCTGCGGGACGAGGTGCGGGCGGCGCTGGCCGCGGGCGGCAACCTGCTGATCCCCGCCTTCGCGGTGGAGCGCACGCAGGAGCTTCTCTACGACCTGCACCGGCTGTTCGACCGCGGCGAGATTCCGACCGTCGACGTGTTCCTCGATTCGCCGCTGGCCGATGCCGTCACCGGGGTCTTCCGCCGCCATCTGGCCGATCTGGGAACGGGCGCCCTGGGAACCCACGGCGATCCCTTCGCCCGGCACAACCTGCACCGCGTGCGCTCCGTCGCGGAAAGCCAGAAGCTGAACGCCATCAGGGGCGGCGCCATCATCATGGCGGCCAGCGGCATGTGCGACGCCGGACGCATCCGCCACCATCTGAAGAACCATCTCTGGCGTCCGGACTCCACGGTTCTGCTGGTCGGCTATCAGGCGCCGGGCACGCTGGGCAACCTGTTGCAGCAGGGCGCCGCGAACGTCCGCATCCACGGCGAGGAGATCGCGGTGCGCGCCCGCATCCGGTCGCTGGACGTCTATTCCGGTCACGCCGACCGCAGCAGCCTGCTGGCCTGGGTCGCGGCGCGGCAAGGGGTGGGGCGGGGCCTGTTCCTGGTGCATGGGGAGGAGGAGGCCCGCGCCGGCCTGCGCGACGCGCTGCTCCGCCGCGGCTGGGACCCGGCGCTGATCCGTCTGCCCGATCTGGACGAGGTGGCCGACCTGACCGCCACGGCGCCAAGGAAGGCTCCCGACGGCCCGCCGCGTCTGGTGCCGGAGGCGGTGGCCGCCGGGCGGGACTGGCACAACCGCTATGCCGCCTTCCTGCTGGACCTGCACCGCACGCTGGACGCGGCACCCGACGACGCGGCGCGCGAGGCGCTGCTCCGCGGGCTGGGCGACCGACTGCCGCAGGCCGAGCGGCGGCGGGCGGAATGATCGTCCTGCCCACGGTTGAACCGCGCATGTTATAGATCGACGACAGCCGCGAAACAGCAGGATGGGTCAGGGCGATGGCGAAGGTGGCGAACATCGTGGTCCAGATGGCGCGGAAGCTGACCGACGACATCGCCCGCCTGGGCCGTGTCCGCAACGCCGGCACACCCAAGACCTTTCCGCATTTCCGGGAGATCCGGAACGCCTATCTGGACATCCAGGGGCTGGTCTTCTCCATCCAGGAGCGGTTGCAGGAGGCGGGGAACGAACTGCCGGCCAATTTCCCGCAGTGGGTGATCCGGCAGAAGCTGACCGCCATCGCCTATTTCACCGACATCAG
Source organism: Pseudomonadota bacterium (assembly GCA_023411035.1). Taxonomy (GTDB): domain Bacteria; phylum Pseudomonadota; class Alphaproteobacteria; order Azospirillales; family Azospirillaceae; genus Azospirillum. The sequence goes on along the minus strand of JAEYPE010000054.1, from coordinate 11,942 downwards.
CCACGCCTTCGTCAGCGATCCGCCGCTGGCGCTGACCAGTTCGCTCGGCGCCTTCGACGTGCTTCAGGCAGAGCAGAAGGCGTTCTCGGAAACGCTGAACGCCTTTGACATGATGCTGATGGAAGCCGGAATCGACGACAAGACCGCCGACGAACTGGACGCCACCCGCACGAAGATCGAGCAGATCCTGGGCATGATCGCGACGCTTCTGGAGAACAGCCCTAAGGTGCTGGAGGAGTTTTGAACACCACCGCACGTAATGAGTGATTGAATTATTATTTATACGCTTTTCGGTCGGGCTCATTGTGGTTAAGGTCTACCGGTGCGCGTCGAGCCATCCAGCAGGCACCGGAAGGAACGGCGGACGGGTACGGGCGCCCCGGAAGGGCGCCGCAGTGGCGTGACAGGCAGCTTCGGTATGACCATGCAGAGGTCTTCCAGCCCCGATCCGATCGACCTCGCGCCGGACGAGTCCGCTGCGGATTCGGCGGCTGTGCCGAGCCGCCTTCCCCTGCTGGCGCTGGCGGTCGCGCTGCTGCTGACCGCGCTGGTCTGGTACGACACCATGCAGCGCGTGGCCGAGGACGCCGAAAGCCGCTTCGCCCTGCGGGTGGAGGAACTGCACCGCCGGTTCGAAAACCAGATCCAGGTCTATGTGCAGGTCACGCGCTCCGCCGCCGCCCTTTTCACCGCCTATCCGGATGTGAAGCGCGCGGAATGGAACCGGTTCGTGGACGGGCTGAACCTCGCGGAGCGCTTTCCGGGCATCACCGGTGTCGCCTTCGCGCGGGTCGCCGATCAATGGACGGGACCGGATCTGGTGACGGAAGCCCGGATGGACGGGCTGCGGAGCTTCCGGATCTGGCCGGACGTGGCCGGACCGGACCGGCTCGTCACCCTCTACGCCGCCCCGGTCAACGAACGCAACCTGCGCATGCTCGGCTATGACCTTCTGTCGGAACCGGCGCGCCGCGCCGCCGCGGAACAGGCGCGCGACAGCGGGCAACCGGCGATCACCCGCGCCATTTCCATTTCCCTGCGGCTCGACGACAGCGAGCTTCCGCTGCCGGCCTTCATGGTCTTCCAGGCCGTCTACCGCGACGGGCAGAGCCCCGCCACCCTGGAGCAGCGGCGGGCCACCTTCGCCGGGCTGGTGATGACCCCGGTCCGTGTCGCCCCGCTGGCCGAGTCCGTGTTCGGCGGGATGAACGACGTGGCGGCGGCGGTGTTCGAAGGGCGGACGGAGATCCCGCTCTACCGCAGCCGTCCGGAGCCTTCGGAAGCGCCGTTGCTGACCGCGGAACGGGAGATCATCTTCGGCGACCGCGTATGGTCCGTCCATTACGAAAGCCGGCCCAGTTTCGAGGAGGCGGTGGACACCTGGAAGCCGACGCTGGCCCTGGCGGCGGGGTTATCGCTCAGCGTGCTGCTGTCCACCCTGTTGTGGGCGCTGGCCGCGACGCGCCACCGGGCGCTGGTGATCGCCAGGCGCATCACCGCCTCGCTGCGCCGGCGCGAGACGGAGTTGGACCATCTGTTCAACCAGGCGCCCCTGGGCATCGCCCTGATCGGGCAGGATGCCAAGATCACCGACTGCAACCCCGCCTTCGCCCGCGCGGTCGGGGTGGCGCGCGACGCTCTGATCGGCATCGACACGAAGCTGCGCGCCCAGGAACCGGCGATGGTGGCCGCCATCGACGCCGCCATCGGGGGGGAGAGCGTGCGGCTGGAGGTCGACCGGCTGCTTCTGGCCGGCGGGCGGCACAGTCATTTCTCCCTGCATCTCCAGCCGGTCTCGGCCCCCGGCGACCCGCCCTTCGTCATGGCCTTCGTGGAGGACATCGGCGACAAGCGCCGGGCGGAGCAGCACATCCACTATCTGGCCCATTACGATCCGCTGACCGGCCTGCCCAACCGCGTCCTGCTGTTCGACCGGATCGCCCAGGCGACCCGGCAGGCCCGGCGCGACGGCGGCAAGGTGGCCGTGCTGTTCATCGACCTGGACCGCTTCAAGGTCATCAACGACAGCCTGGGCCATTCCTTCGGCGACGAGGTGCTGCGGTCGGTGGCGCGGCGGCTGCACGGCGGGATGCGTCCGTCGGACACGGTCGGCCGGCTAGGCGGCGACGAGTTCCTGATCGTCGTTCCGCAAATCCAGAAGCCGGCGGATGCCGCCACCGTGGCGGAGCGGGTGCTGCTCCAGCTCGCCGCGCCCTTCGCCATCGGCGGGCGGAACTTCGTCGTGTCGCCCAGCATCGGCATCAGTCTGTTCCCCGACGACGCGGAGGACGCCGAAGGTCTGATCCGCTGCGCCGACATCGCCATGTACAACGCCAAGGACGCCGGGCGGAACGCCTACCGTTTCGTGACGCGCGAGATGGGGGCGCGGTCCCGCGAACGGCTGGATCTGGAGGCGGCGCTGCGCCGCGCCCTGCAGAACCGGGAACTGTTCCTGGTCTACCAGCCGCAGCTTCGCATTTCCGACGATCTCGTGGTCGGGGTGGAGGCCCTGGTGCGCTGGCGCCATCCCGAAGCCGGACTGATCATGCCGAACCGCTTCCTGCCCGTGGCCGAGGAAACCGGCCTGATCCAGGCCATCGGCGATTGGGTGCTGGACGAGGTGTGCGCCCAGATCCGCCGCTGGCGCGACCAGATCGGCCTGACGGTGCCGGTCGCCGCCAACGTCTCCGCCCAGCAATTCCGCGATGGGCAGCTTCCCGCCAAGGTGGCCGCCGCGTTGGACCGCAACGGTCTTCAGGGCTGGGAACTGGAAATCGAGGTGACCGAGGGCACCCTGATCGACGACATCCCGTCGGCCATCGCGACGCTGCGCGCGCTGAAGCAACGCGGGTGCCTGATCGCGCTGGACGATTTCGGCACCGGCTACTCCTCGCTCAGCTACCTGCACCGCTTCCCGATCGACAAGTTGAAGATCGACCGTTCCTTCATCCACGACCTGGAGCAGGACGGGGCCGGCGATTCCATCCCCCGCGCCATCGTCGGGCTGGGCCGCAGCCTGGGCCTGTCGGTGGTCGCAGAGGGGGTGGAGACGGAAGCGCAGCTCCATCTTCTGCGCAGCCTGAAATGCGAGAGCTTCCAGGGCTATCTGTTCAGCCGCCCGGTCCTGCCGGAAGAGTTGGAGCCGATCCTGGCCCTGCGCGCCGCCCACAACCATCACGCCCCGAAGACGGAGCCGCTGACGGCGGGGTAGAGCGGCTCAGGGTGGGAAGGTCACCATGCCCTCTTCCGCGGCCTGCCAGGCGGGCTTCGCGTTGTGGCCGATCTCCCGCCGATCCTGCTCCATCCGGTCCCGGCGATGCCGCAACGACCGGCGGCGCCGGTTCAGTCCGGACGAACCGTCGTCCCGGACCCAGCCGCGCGCCACCGCCGCCCCGGCCAGCACGCCGAAGCCGGCGACCAGCGCGGCGGTGATCCAGGGATGCATCCGGGCCTCGGTGTAAAGGCTGGTTTCGCGCACGAAGCGGTGCCGCCCGGCGCGTTCCCGCCCGTCGTCGCCGTGGCTGTGCAGGGCGTCGTTGCGGGGGCGGAGCGGCCCGCCGGAGCGGATGACGCGCGGCAGGGTCCGTTCCATGACGAGATCGGTGAGCCGCGGCGCGAAGGTTTCCGCCAATGAGAACAGCTTGGCGCCGCCGCCGACATAAAGGTCCCGCATCGGGCGGCGGGCGCAGTGCAGGATGGCCTTGGCCACGATCTCCGGCGCGTAGACCGGAGGCGGGTTGTTCGGTTCCACGTCCATCAGGTTCAGGGCGTGATCCTCGTACAGGCTGTCGATGGCCGCCGGTTTGATCAGCGTGACCGAGATGGGCGCGCCTTCGGCCTCCAATTCCATGCGGAGCGCGTCGGTGAAGCCCTTCACGGCGTGCTTGGTGGCGGAATAGGCGCCCTGGAGCGGGATGGCGCGATCGGACAGCACGCTGCCGATGTTGATGAGCGCACCGCCGTTGCGGCGCAGATGGGGAATCGCCGCCAGCGAGCCGTTGACCACGCCCCAGTAATTCGTTTCGAACAGGCGGCGATGGTCGTCCGGGGCGGTGTCCAGGATCTTGCCGATGATCGCCACCCCGGCGTTGTTCACCCAGGTGTCGATCCGGCCATAGCTGCGGACCGCCGCGTCGGCGACCTGCCGCAGGGCGTCGGGATCGGCCACGTCGGCGACGCAGTGGATGGCGTCTCCGCCTTCGGCGCGGATGTCCTCTGCCGCCTGGGCGAGCGCGTCGCGGTCGCGGGCGGCCAGAACGACCTTCGCGCCCTGCCGGGCCGCCATGCGGGCGGTGACCAGACCGATACCGCTCGATGCGCCGGTGATGACGATCACCTGTTCGTCGATGGGTTTGAGCCGCGGTTGCATGGGTGTCGCTCCTCCGTCGTCCGGTCCTTGGATTGGGTGCTGCTTCCGCTGTGAACAGCCGTTCCGGTGGAGCGTTGCCGCCGGGTGGTGCGTCCGGGCCACTCCGAAAGGAGGGTTGGCGGTCCGGCGAAGCGGCCCAGCTTTACCGGGACCTGTCAGGCGGGAAAGGAAACGGCCCCCATGCTCAGAACAGCCGCCAAAGACGGCGGACGCGCCGAGCGTTTCCGCCGGGTGCGCGCCACCTCGATGGAGCTTGCCGGCGGGCTGTCGCCGGAGGATCAGGTGGTGCAGTCCATGCCGGACGCCAGCCCGGTCAAATGGCATCTGGCCCACACGACGTGGTTTTTCGAAACCTTTCTGCTGATCCCCAATCTGCCGCGCTACCGGCCCTTCGATCCGGCCTTCGGCTATCTCTTCAATTCCTATTACGAGGCCATCGGCGCCCGGCACCCGCGGCCCCGGCGCGGTCTGGTGACGCGGCCCGGTGTCGCGGAGGTGGCGGCCTACCGCGCCCATGTGGACGCTGCCATGCTGACCCTGCTGGAGCGCGCGGAGGCGGAACGGCTGGCCCCGCTGGTGACGCTCGGCCTCGCCCACGAGGAGCAGCATCAGGAACTGATCCTGATGGACCTGCTGCACCTGTTTTCCTGCAACCCGCTGGCCCCGGCCTACCGCCCTTGCCGTCCGGCCCCGAGCGGCCCGGCCCATGAGGGGCGCTGGGTCGCGGTGGACGGCGGGATCGTCGCGCTGGGCCATGACGGCGAGGGGTTCGCCTTCGACAACGAAGGGCCGCGGCACGAGGTGCTGCTGCGCCCCTTCCGGCTGTTTTCCCGGCCCGTGACCAACGGGGAATGGCGCGCCTTCATCGAGGGTGGGGGTTACCGCAACCCGGCGCTCTGGCTGTCCGACGGCTGGGCCACCGTCCAGGCGGAGGGATGGGAGGCGCCGGCCTATTGGCGATGGGATGAGGACGGAGGCTGGTCGGAATTCACCCTGCTGGGGAAGCAGCCGCTGGACGAGGACGCGCCGGTCTGCCACGTCGGCTTTTACGAGGCCGACGCCTTCGCCCGCTGGGCCGGCAAGCGCCTGCCGACGGAGGCCGAGTGGGAAACCGCCGCCGCCGGGCTTGCCCCCGCCGGCAACACGCTGGGCAGCGGCCTGCTGCGCCCGGTCGCCGCCGCGGAGGGCGGGGGCCTCGCCCAGATGTTCGGTGACGTCTGGGAATGGACGGCCAGCGCCTACAGCGGCTACCCCGGCTTCCGCCCCGCCGCCGGAGCGGTCGGGGAATACAACGGAAAATTCATGGCGAACCAGTTCGTGCTGCGCGGCGGGTGCTGCGCCACGCCGGACGGCCATGTCCGCGCCACCTACCGGAACTTCTTCTATCCGCACCAACGCTGGATGTTCAGCGGCGTGCGCCTTGCGGAGGATGCCTGATGACCGCCGTTTCCGCCGCCCGCGCCCATCCGGCGCCCGACGACCCGTTTCTGGCCGACGTTCTGGAGGGACTGTCCCGTCCGGACAAAAGCCTGCCCTGCAAATACTTCTACGATGCCGAGGGTTCGGCCCTGTTCGACGTCATCTGCACGCTCGACGAATACTACCCGACCCGGACCGAGACCGCCCTTCTGCACGCCCGCGCCGCCGAGATCGCCTCCCTCGCCGGGCGCGGCGCCACGCTGGTGGAGCTGGGCAGCGGGTCGAGCGTCAAGGTGCGCATCCTGCTCGACGCGCTGGGCGCGCCGGCCATGTATGTGCCGGTGGACATCAGCCGGGACCACCTGATCGCCGCGGCGGCCCGGCTGGCCGGCGACTACCCGGCGGTGACGGTGGTGCCGGTCGCGGCCGACTATGCGCGCGGATTCGCCCTGCCGCGCGGGGCGGCGCCGGAACGGACGATGGCCTTCTTCCCCGGAAGCACCATCGGCAATTTCCGGCCCGCCGAGGCGGTGGCCTTCCTGCACGGTCTCGGGCGGCGGCTCGGTGCCGGAGCGCGGCTGCTGATCGGGGTTGACCTGCGCAAGGACCCGGCGGTGCTGGAGGCCGCCTACAACGACGCCCGCGGCGTCACCGCCGCCTTCAACCTGAACCTTCTGGCCCGCATCAACCGGGAACTGGACGGCACCTTCGAGCTTGAGCGATTCGCCCATCTCGCCCGCTACGACACGGCGCGCGGACGGATCGAGATGCATCTGCGCAGTCTGGACGAGCAGACCGTCCGAATCGCCGGTCATCCGATCCGCTTCGCCCGCGGGGAGACGATCCATACGGAGAATTCCTACAAATACTCCGTCTCCGGTTTCCGCCGTCTCGCAGCCCGCGCCGGCTGGCGGGCGGAGCGGAGCTGGACCGACGACGAGCACCTGTTCAGCCTGCACTGGATGGTGTGGCGGGGCTGACCCCGATTGGAACGGGGAACACCGTTCCGGGGTTGGGGGTTGTCCTCAGTCGAGACACCGCAACGACGGGACAGGACCGATGACCAGCATCTTCGACCGGATCAAGCAGGACCACGACACCATCCGCCGCCTGCTCGACGAGGTCGAGAAGGCGGACGGCAACGGGCGCGCCGCCTACGAAGACCTGCAACGCGAACTGTGGGCCCATGGCAAGGTGGAGGAGGCCGTCTTCTACCAATCGCTGTCCAAGGCCAAGGACACCCGGGAGGAAACCACCGAGGGCCTGAACGAGCACCACATCATCAACGGCTTCCTCGACGAGCTGAACGCCATGCCCGCCGACGGCACCGCCTGGAAGGCCAAGCTCCAGGTGCTGGGCGAGGTCACCCGCCACCACCTCGACGAGGAGGAGGAAGAACTGTTCGAGGAGGCCCGGAAGGCCCTGGACGACAAGCGCGCCGAGGAACTCGGCGGCATCTACGGGGAGCGCAAGGAGCAGATGCTGGCCGCCCTGGCCCCGCTGCCGAAGAACGTGTGAGGGTGTGCCGGTGACGCAGCGAGCCGGTGCAGTCCCTTGCGCCGGGGCTTGCCGTCGTGACAGGCTGCGGCCTTCCGTTCCGCAGCACGATCCGCGACCATGCCCCCGATTCCCAAGCCCGCCCCGAAGTCAGCCGCCGGCTCGCTCGCCTCGTTCGCGCCATGGGCGGCGGAGGACGGCGTTCGCGTCTATCTGAGGCCGGTCGGGCTGCTGCCCATCGCGGCCTGGAGCGCCGGGGCGGCGGTGCCGCTGGCCGGGGGGCGCTTCGCCTTTTCCACCGCCGAACTCATCGTCCGGCAGGGGGCGCGGATCGAGCGGGCCTTCGCGCCGCTGACCGAGGTCATGGCCTGGGGGTGGGAGCGCGGGACCGCCGTCGCGCAGAGCCTGGACCGGCGGCTGGGCGCCCTGACCCGCGGGCGGGCGCCGTTCGGCGGGCTGGATCTCGGGCGCCCGCGGATCATGGCCATCGTCAACGTGACGCCGGACAGCTTTTCCGACGGCGGGGACTTCTTCGACGCCGGGGCGGCCATCGCCCATGGCGAAGCGATGCTGGAGGCCGGGGCCGACCTGCTGGACGTCGGCGGCGAATCCACCCGTCCCGGCTCCGCCCCCGTGTCGCCGGAGGAGGAGGAGGCCCGCGTCCTGCCGGTGGTCCGCCATTTCGCCGCCAAGGGCGCCGTGGTGTCGGTGGACACGCGGCACGCGCGGGTGATGCGCTCGGCGCTCGACGCCGGGGCGGCCCTCATCAACGACATCGCCGGGCTGCGCGATCCCGGCGCGCTGCCGCTGGTGGCGGAAAAGGCGGCCCCCGTGGTGGTGATGCACATGCAGGGCGAACCCGGCACCATGCAGCAGAACCCGGTCTACGAGGACGCGGCCCTGGACGTGTTCGACTGGCTGGAGGAGCGGGTGGAGGCCAGCCTCGCCGCCGGGGTGCCGCTGGAGCGCATCGCCGTCGACCCCGGCATCGGCTTCGGCAAGACGGTGGAGCACAATCTGGACATTCTGCGCCACACCGCCCTGTACCACGGGCTTGGCTGCGCCCTGCTGATCGGCCTGTCGCGCAAGACCTTCATCGGCAAGCTGTCGCGGAACGAGCCGCCGAAGGAGCGGATGGCCGGGTCGCTGGCCGCCGGTCTGGAGACGCTGAACCAGGGCGCGCACATCCTGCGGGTGCATGATGTCCTCCAAACGGTCCAGGCGCGCGCCGTCTGGGAGGGGCTGCATCCCGCGAGGGTGCCGTGACCGCCTGGCGCGTGTAATCCTTTGGCGTCTGCGCGGAAGGGTTCTTGACCCCGCCCCCCGCGGCGAGCGATGACATTTTCACCACATCCGCACTTGCGGTACAGTGACTGGGCCATTCCCGAGGGTTTTCATGACGCGACACCTGTTCGGCACCGACGGCATCCGCGGCACCGCCAACATCGAGCCGATGACGGCTGAAACCGCGCTGCGCGTCGCCATGACGTCCGCTTTGCAGTTCCGCCGGGGCGACCACCGGCACCGGGTGGTGATCGGCAAGGACACCCGCCTGTCCGGCTATCTGCTGGAGCCGGCGCTGACCGCGGGCTTCATTTCGATGGGCATGGACGTGGTGCTGCTCGGCCCGCTGCCGACCCCCGCCGTCGCCATGCTGACGCGCTCGTTGCGCGCCGACCTGGGGGTGATGATCTCCGCCTCCCACAACCCGTTCCAGGACAACGGCATCAAGCTGTTCGGGCCGGACGGCTACAAGCTGTCGGACGCGGTGGAGATCGCCATCGAGACGCGCATGGGCCAGCCCTTCGCGCCGGATCTCGCCGGGTCCGCCGACCTCGGCCGCGCTTCCCGCCTGGAGGACGCGACGGGCCGCTACATCGAGTATGTGAAGAACACCTTCCCGCGCGGCCTGCGGCTGGATGGGTTGAAGATCGTCGTGGACTGCGCCAACGGCGCCGCCTACCGCGTCGCCCCGAAGGTCCTGTACGAGTTGGGAGCCGAGGTGGTCCCGGTCGGGGTCAACCCGGACGGCCTGAACATCAACAAGGCGTGCGGCGCCACCGCCACCCGGACCTTGCAGGAGCAGGTGGTGACCCACGGCGCCCATCTCGGCATCGCGCTGGACGGCGACGCCGACCGCCTGATCATGGTGGACGAGGCCGGGCGCGTCGTGGACGGCGATCAGGTCATGGCGCTGATCGCCTCCTCCTGGGCGCAGGCGCAGACGCTGAAGGGCGGCGGCGTGGTCGCCACGGTCATGTCCAACCTGGGCATGGAACGGCATCTCCGAGGGCTGGGCATCGCGCTGGTCCGCACACCGGTCGGCGACCGCTATGTGGTGGAACATATGCGCGAGCACGGCTACAACGTGGGTGGAGAGCAGTCGGGGCATGTCGTGCTGTCCGACTATTCCACCACCGGCGACGGGCTGATCGCCGCACTCCAGGTCCTGGCGGTGCTGATCCAGTCCGGCGGCCGGGCGGCCAGCGAGGTCTGCCAGGTCTTCGCCCCGGTGCCGCAGAAGCTGACCAACGTCCGCTTCGCCGCCGGTTCGAAGCCGCTGGAGATCGCCTCCGTCCAGGCGGCGATCCGCGACGGCGAGGCGCGGCTGAACGGGTCGGGACGTGTCCTGATCCGCAAGTCGGGGACCGAGCCGGTGATCCGCGTCATGGCCGAAGGCGACGACGAAGGGCTGGTGCACTCGGTGGTGGCGGACATCGCCGGTGCCATCACGGACGCCGCCCGGCTGGAGACCGCATCCTAGGCCCGACAACCACCCAGACGACCAAGGACGGAAGCAATCCCGATGCAGGCCCACCCGATCAATGGCCGTGTTCTCATCGTCGCCGGTTCCGATTCCGGCGGAGGTGCCGGCATCCAGGCGGACATCAAGGCGGTCAGCGCGCTGAACGCCTTCGCCATGACGGCCATCTCCGCCCTGACCGCGCAGAACACGACGGGGGTCTATGGTGTCCTGCCGGTGGACCCGGCTTTCGTCGCGCTTCAGATGAAGGTGGTGCTGGAGGACATCGGCGCCGACAGCATAAAGATCGGCATGCTCGCCAACGCCGCCGTCATCGAGGCGGTGGCCGGCGAGTATGAGGAGCGGGCGATCAACGTCCCCCTGGTCGTCGATCCGGTGATGGTGGCGAAGAGCGGCCATTTCCTGCTGGAGCCGGACGCCGTGCAGACCCTGCGCAAGCGCCTGCTGCCCCATGCGGAGGTGGTCACGCCGAACCTTCCGGAGGCTGAGGCCCTGACCGACATCCCGGTGCGCAACCTGGACGACATGCGCCGCGCCGCCGAGATGATCCGCACCTTCGGCCCGAAGGCCGTGCTGCTGAAGGGCGGCCATCTGGAGGACGAGCGGCTGTGCGACCTGCTGCTCACCGAGGATGGAGAGGAAGTGTTCGAGGGGCGGCGCGTCCACACGCCGCACACCCACGGCACCGGCTGCACCATGGCCTCGGCCATCGCCGCCGGCATCGCCCAGGGGCTGACGGTGCGCGATTCGGTCGCCCGCGCCCGCGCCTATGTCGAGGAGGCCATCCGCTCGGCCCCCGGCTTCGGGCACGGCCATGGCCCGCTGAACCACCTGCACACGGTCAGGCCGTTCCCGTAAGGGCGCGGCCTTTTCCGCTTTTCAGACGCCTGCCTTTCAGACAATCGACAGCATCGCCGTCTGCGGATTCTCCAGCAGTTCGGCCAGGGTGCGCAGGCCGCGCGCCAGTTCGTCCCGGCTGTGCGGATGGCACAGGCCGAGCCGTACCGCGTGGGGCGCGGCGGCCCGGCCCACGGCGAAGACGTCGCCGCCGGTCACCTTCACGCCGCGCCGCAGCGCCTCCGCGATGAAGTCGTCGCGCCTCCAGGGTTCGGGCAGGACCAGCCACAAATGCTGCGCCGACGGGTGCCCGCAGACGGCGCTGGCGGGCAGGATGGAGCGGGCGATCTGCTGGCGCGCCATGGCCTCTCCCCGCTGCGCCTCGGCGATGCGGTCGGCGCTTCCCTCGGTGATCCAGCGCGTGGCGATCTCCGACGGCAGGGGCGGGGAGGAGTATTGCAGGGCGCGGATGACCGCCTCCACCCGCGACACCAGGGGCGGCGGCGCCACCACGTAGCCGACCCGCAGCCCGGCGGACACGCTCTTGGACAGGCTGGTCACGTAGAGGGTCACGTCCGGGGCGATGGCCTGGATCGGCTTCGCGTCATGGACCAGGAAGCCGAACACGTCGTCCTCCACCAGCATCACGCCGTGGCGGCGGGCGATGTCCGCGATCTCCATGCGCCGCGCCTGCGGCATGACGGAGGCGGTGGGATTGTGCATGGTCGGCACCAGATACAGCGCCTTGGGCGCCAGCCGGCGGCAGGCGCTGTCGAAGCTGTCCGGCATCACGCCATGTTCGTCGATGGTGATGCCTTCCAGGTGATACCCCTCGACCGCGCTCAGCGTCTTGATGCCGTAGTTGGTCAGCCGTTCCGTCAGCACCACGTCGCCGGGCCGGGCCACGGCGGCCAGCGCCACCGCCATGGCATTCTGCGCGCCGGTGGTCAGAAGGACCGTGTCGGCCGAGGCCGCTACCCGGTGCTGTCGCGCCAGCCATTGCGCCCCGGCGGCCCGGTGGGCGGGCAGGCCGGCATGCGGCGCGTATTCCAGCAG
>JAEYPE010000041.1 GCA_023411035.1 Pseudomonadota bacterium | reverse complement strand
TGGGTCAAGGAGGGGGCATCACGCATCCTGGGAGTAACGACATGCCCCGCATCGCCCTCTTCATTTCGCAACGGTTGGTGAAGGCGGTGTTCGTCATCCTGGCGATCGCCGTGTTCAACTTCTTCCTGGTCCACGCGGCACCCGGCGACCCCGCCGCGGTGATGGCGGGCGAGGCCGGAGCCGCCGATGCCAAGTTCGTCGAACAGCTCCGCCAGCAGTTCGGCCTCGACCGGCCCCTGTACGAGCAGCTCGGCACCTACATGTCCAAGGTGGTGCAGGCTGACCTCGGCTATTCCTATCGCCAGCAGCGCCCGGTCTTCGACCTGCTGATGGACCGTCTGCCCGTCACCCTGTCGCTGACCCTGACCGCTTTCGGGCTCGCCCTGCTGGGCGGCGTGGCGCTGGGCACGCTGGCGGCCATGCGGGCCGGCACCTGGTCGGACACCGCCATCACCGTGGTGGGCCTGACCGCCTACGCGACGCCGATCTTCTGGATCGGGCTGATGCTGATTCTCCTCTTCTCGGTCAATCTCGGCTGGCTGCCCGCCTTCGGAACGGAGAGCATCGGCGCCGGCTATACCGGCTGGGAAAAATTCCTCGACCGCGCCAAGCATCTGGTGCTGCCGGTGACCACGCTCGGCCTCTTCTACATGGCCGTCTACACCCGGCTGACCCGCGCCTCCATCCTCGAGGTGCGCGACATGGATTTCGTCAAGACGGCGCGGGCCAAGGGCCTGCCGGAATGGCGCATCGTGTCGGTGCACATCCTGCGCAACGCCATTCTGCCCGTCATCACGGTGGCGGGTTTCCAGGCGGGCCACCTGATCGGCGGCTCCATCCTGATCGAGACCGTCTTCGCGCTCCCCGGCATCGGGCGCCTCGCCTTCGAGGCCGTGTTGCAGCGCGACTATCAGGTCCTTCTCGGCATCTTCCTTCTGACCTCGGTGGTGGTGGTGATCTTCAACCTGCTGACCGACCTCATCTATTCGCTCGTCGATCCGCGCATCGAGGTGGCTCCATGACCGCCGCATCCATCACGCCCGTCCGCAAGGGGTCCGGCTTCTGGGGCGCCTTCGCGCGCAACAAGGGCGCTGTCATCGGGCTGGTCTTCCTGACCCTGATCGTCCTGATGGCAGTCTTCGCCGACCTGCTCTTCCCGGTCAGCCCCTGGGAAATGGCCACCGCCCCGTTCGAGCCGCCGCTGTCCGAAGGCGCGTTGCTCGGCTCCGACACGCTGGGCCGCGACATCGCGGCGGGCATCGCCCACGGCGCGCGGGTGTCGCTGCTGATCGGGCTGACCTCCACCGCGGTGGCGGTCCTGATCGGCGTCTTCCTGGGCGCCATCGCCGGCTTCTACGGCGGGCGCGTGGACGATCTGGTGATGCGCTTCACCGAGCTGTTCCAGACCATCCCGAACTTCGTGCTGGCGGTCGTTCTGGTGGCGATCTTCACGCCGTCGCTGCCCTCCATCGTCCTGGCCATCGCCATCGTCTCCTGGCCGCCGCTGGCGCGTCTGGCGCGCGGCGAGTTCATGAGCCTGCGCTCTCGCGAGTTCGTGCACGCCGCCGTGACCACCGGCCAGTCGAACCTGACGATCATCTGGCGCCAGATCCTGCCGAACAGCCTGTCGCCGATCATCGTGTCGGCCTCGCTGATGGTGGCCACGGCGATCCTGCTGGAAAGCTCCCTCTCCTTCCTCGGGCTCGGCGATCCGAACCTGATGAGCTGGGGCTACATGGTCGGGGCCGCCCGCACCGTGATCCGCCAGGCCTGGTGGATGAGCTTCTTCCCCGGCATCGCGATCCTGCTGACCGTGCTCGCCCTCAATCTCGTGGGTGAGGGGCTGAACGACGCGCTGAATCCCAAGCTGGCGCGAAAGGGCCGTTCCTGATGACCGAGACGACTCTCCTCGACGTCCGCAACCTGACCATCGACCTGCCGCGCGGCGCCGACCGCCCCCACGCGGTCGAGAATCTGACCTTCACGCTTGAGCACGGGGAAATCCTCTGCGTGGTCGGCGAGTCCGGCTCGGGCAAGTCGATGACGGCGCACGCCGTGATGGGCCTGCTGCCCAAGGCGGTGAAGGTGTCCGCCGGCGGCATCCGCCACCAGGGCACCGACGTGCTGAGCCTGCCGGAGCGCGACCAGCGCGCGCTGCGCGGCGGCCGCATCGCCATGATCTTCCAGGAGCCGATGACGGCGCTGAACCCGCTGATGCGGGTGGGCGACCAGATCGACGAGGTGCTGCGCTACCACACCACTCTGGACCGCGCCGCCCGCAGGGCGCGGGTCGTGGAACTGCTGGCCTCCGTCGGCCTGCCGGAGCCGGACCATCTGCGCCGCAGCTACCCGTTCCGCCTGTCGGGCGGCCAGCGCCAGCGCGTGATGATCGCCATGGCCCTGGCGGTCGAGCCGGACGTCCTGATCGCCGACGAGCCGACGACCGCGCTGGACGTCACCACCCAGAAGCAGATCCTGGAACTGATCCAGGACATCCAGTCCAAGCGCCGCATGGGCGTGATGTTCATCACCCACGACTTCGGCGTGGTGGCGGAAATCGCCCACCGCGTGGCGGTGATGCAGAAGGGCAAGCTGGTGGAGATCGGCAGCGCCGAGGAGGTGCTGAACCGTCCGCAGCACCCCTACACCCGCCAGCTCATCGCCGCCGTCCCGCATCTGATCGAACACCGCGAGGACTTCACCCGCGAGCGCAAGCCGGTGCTGACGGCGGAGAAGGTGTGCAAGACCTTCCACATCGGCGGCGGCTTCTTCACGCCGGGGCGCAAGGTGGTGGCGGGTGACAACCTGTCGCTGACCATCCACCAGGGCGAGACGGTCGGGCTGGTCGGCGAGTCCGGTTCCGGCAAATCGACGCTGGGCCGCTCCATCGTCGGCCTCATCAAGCCGGATTCGGGCCAGATCCTGTTCGAAGGGGTGGATCTGCTGTCGCTGTCGCGCCCGGCCTTCCGGCCCTACCGGCGGCATGTGCAGATGGTCTTCCAGGACCCCTACGCCTCGCTCAACCCGCGCCACACCGTGGGCGACATCATCACCCAGGGGCCGGTGGCCTTCGGTGAGGACCGCCGCAAGGCGCTGGAAAAGGCGAAGGAACTGCTGACGCTCGTCGGGCTCGACGCCTCGGCGGCGGAGCGCTTCCCGCACGAGTTCTCCGGCGGGCAGCGGCAGCGCATCTCCATCGCCCGCGCCCTCGCGCTGGAGCCGAAGCTGCTGATCGCGGACGAGCCGGTGTCGGCGCTCGACGTGTCGGTGCAGGCGCAGGTTCTCGATCTGCTGGAGGAACTGCGACACCGGCTGAACCTGTCGATGCTGTTCATCACCCACGACCTGCGCATCGCCGCCCAGATCTGCGACACCATCGCGGTGATGCAGAAGGGCCGCATCGTGGAGATCGGCCCGGCCAAGGAGGTGTTCGGCAACCCGCAGCACGCCTACACGCGCACACTGCTGGACGCCATCCCCGGCAAGGGCTGGACCCTGCCGGAGGACGTGGTTCCGGTGACGCGGCGGCAGGCCACCCTGCGCACCAGCGCCTGACGGTGACCGGATGAAGATCGCCGTCATCGGGGCCGGGGCGGTCGGGGGGCTGATCGCCGCGCGGCTGACCGCCACGGGGCTGCCGGCATCCCTGGTCGCCCGGCGCCGAACGCTGGACACGCTTCGGCGGGAAGGTCTGACGGTCGAAGGCCCCTCGGGCCGTCCGGTGACGGTGCGGCCCTTGGTGACCGACGACACCCTGTCGCTCGGCCCGCAGGACGTGGTGGTCCTGGCGGTTCCGGCCCCGCTGCTGACGGAGGTGTTCGATCTCCTCCTCCCGCTGTTGGGGCGGAAGACGCGGCTGGTGCCGGTGGTCGGCGGAATCCCCTGGTGGTATCCGGCGGGTGAGGGGATCGGCGGCCCTCTGGCGGCGGTCGATCCGCAGGGGGTTCTGACGAAGGCCATCCCGGCGGACCGCATCGTCGGCGCCGTCGCCCGCGTGGCGGTGGAGCGGCGGACCCCCGGCTATCTGCGGCACCTGGGCGGGCTGCGGCTCGCCCTCGGCCCGGTGACGACGGGAGGGAAAGACGTCGGCGATCTGGCGACGATGTTCGGGGTGGGCGGCTTCAACGCGCTGGCCGTGCCGGACATCCGGGCGGAGGTGTGGACGGCGCTTCTGGCGCCCTTCGCCTTCGGACTGCTGGGCCTCGCCACCGGGCGCCCGGCGCAGGAGATCGCCCACGACGCGGCCCTTCAGCCCGTCTTCGCCGCGGTGGTGGAGGAGCTTCTGGCCTTGTCGGCGGCGCTCGGCCATCCGGCGGCGGCGAAGCTGGAGGATGTGTGGACCATGGCCCAGCATCCGGGCCGCATCCGCCCGGCGCTGCGCGCCGACCTGATGGCGGGCCGGCGGGCGGAGTTCGAAGCGGTGCTGGATGCGCCGCTGGAATTGGCGGAGCGGGCGGGCCTGAGCCTGCCCGTGACGACCGGGCTGCTGACCGCGGTCCGGGATGAAACTCGACGATAATTCGGAATTGGGATCGGGATAGGGACATGTCTGATCTACGCATCGATGGCGACCGCCTGTGGCGGACCCTGATGGATCTGGCGAAAATCGGCGCGACGCCGAAGGGCGGCCTGTGCCGGCTGGCGCTGACCGACCTCGACAAGGAGGGCCGCGACCTCTTCGTGCGCTGGTGCGAGGAGGCCGGCTGCACCGTGACGGTGGACGAGGTGGGCAACATCTTCGCCCGCCGTCCGGGCCGTTACCCGGACCGCCCCGCCGTCTGCATGGGCAGCCATCTGGACACCCAGCCGACCGGCGGGCGCTTCGACGGCATCTACGGCGTGCTGGCCGGGCTGGAGGTCATCCGCAGCTTCAACGATCAGGGCATCGAGACGGACGCCCCCATCGACCTGATCGTCTGGACCAACGAGGAGGGCGCGCGCTTCTCCCCGCCGATGCTGGGGTCCGGCGTGGCGATGGGCGTCTTCACGCTCGACCATGTGCTGGACATCCGCGACAACGACGGCGTCCGTCTGGGCGACGAGCTGGCGCGCATCGGCTACAACGGCGGCGTCCCGGTCACCGGCCACGCCATGGGTGCCTATTTCGAGGCGCACATCGAGCAGGGTCCGGTGCTGGAGGCCGAAAATGTGGAGATCGGCGTCGTCACCGGCGCCCAGGGCCAGCGCTGGTACGAGGCGACCGTGACGGGCCGCGAATCCCACGCCGGACCGACGCCCATGCGCCTGCGCCGCGACGCGCTGGCCGGCGCCGCCGTGATGATGGAGGCGGTGGAGGCCATCGCGTTGGAGGTCGGCGGCGACGCCTGCTCGACCATCGGGCGCGTGCAGGTGCATCCGGACTCCCGCAACGTCATTCCGGGCCGCGTCTGGTTCACCATCGACCTGCGCAACCCGGATTCCGACGCGCTGGCCCGCATGGATGCGATGCTGCGCGAGCGGCTGGCCGCCATCGCGGAGAAGCGCGGCCTGACGCTGGAACTGACCGACTTCTGGGCCTTCCCCACCACGCCCTTCGCGCCGGAGCTGGTCGGCCATGTGCGCCGGTCGGTGGAGCGGCGCGGCCTGAGCCACCGCGACATCGTGTCCGGGGCCGGCCACGACGCGGTGTATGTCGCCCGCAAGGTGCCGACGGCGATGATCTTCATCCCCTGCGAGGGTGGCCTCAGCCACAACGAGGCGGAGAACATCAAGCCCGAACACGCGGCGTCCGGCTGCGCGGTTCTGGCCGACGCCGTGCTGGCCGCGGCGGGGTAACGTTCATCTCCCCCTCTCCCCTCTGGGGAGAGGGAACGGTTCATTCTTGGGAGCCTTTCCATGCGCTATGTCTTTGCCGAGGCCCAGTTGCGCCATCGTCCGCCCACCTTCCTGGTGCGTGGGCAGCCCAAGCCCTCGCCGGAGAAGGCGGAGCGGGCGGAGGCGCTCGTCGGCTCCCTGCGGGCGCGCGGCGTGACGGTGGAGGAGCCGCCGTCCTACGGCGCCGGTCCGCGCGCGGCGGTCCATTCCACCGACTATCTGCGCTTTCTGGAAACCTCCTACGCCCGCTGGTCGGCCCTGCCCGACGCATCGGAGGTCATCGTCCCCAACATCCACCGCAACACCGACATGGCCGAATACCCGTCGGGCATCGTCGGTCAGGCGGGCTGGCACATGTCGGACACCGCCTGCCCGATCGGCCCCGGCACCTGGGAGGCGGTCTGCGGCGGCGCCGACACCGCGGCCCACGCGGCCCTGCTGGTGGCGAGCGGACAGGAGCGCGCGGCCTACGCCCTGTGCCGTCCGCCGGGGCACCACGCCTCGCGCGATATGGCCGGGGGCTTCTGCTACATCAACAACGCCGCCGTCGCGGCCCAGGCGATGCTGCCGGTCCTCGCCGGGCGGGGCCGCGCGCCGCGCGTCGCCGTGTTCGATGTGGACGTCCATCACGGCAACGGCACCCAGGCGATCTTCTACGAGCGCGACGACGTTCTGTTCATCTCGATCCACGGCGATCCCAACAATTTCTACCCCTGGTTCGCCGGCTACGCGCATGAGCGCGGAAAGGGCCGCGGGCTGGGCTGCAATCTGAACATTCCCCTGCCCATGGGCACCGAGGAGTCGACCTTCCTCGGCGCGGTGGACGAGGCGCTGGCCTACATCGCCGCCTTCGGGCCGGAAGCGCTGGTGCTGTCACTGGGCTTCGACACCTACGCCGGCGACCCGCTGGCCTTCTTCAAGGTGACGACACCCGGCTTCGCCACGCTCGGCCGCAAGATCGCGGGCGCCGGCCTGCCGACTGTGCTGGTGCAGGAGGGCGGATATGATTGCAGCGCGCTGGCGGTGAATCTCGCCAGCTTCCTGGACGGTTTCGAAGGCGGACTTGCGGAGACGGGACGATGATCGGCGCGGAAATCCTGGTTCGCACGCTGGTGGCGAACGGCGTGAACACCTGCTTCGCCAACCCCGGCACGTCGGAGCTGCACGCGCTGGCGGCCTTCGACTCCATGCCCGGCGCGCGCTGCGTCCCGACCCTGTTCGAAGGGGTGGCGACGGGGGCCGCCGACGGCTACGCCCGCATGACCGACCGCCCGGCGGCGACGCTGCTGCATCTCGGGCCGGGTCTGGCCAACGGGCTCGCCAACCTGCACAACGCCCGGCGCGCCCGCGTGCCGATGGTCAACATCGTCGGCGACCACGCGACCTGGCACCTCGGCGCCGACGCGCCGCTGACCGCCGATGTGGAGGGGCTGGCCCGGCCCATGTCGGCCTGGGTGCACACGGTGCCCGACGCGGCCTCGGTCGGCGCCGCCACGGCGGAAGCCGTCCGCGCCGCCCTGACCCCGCCGCGCGGCGTGGCGACGCTGATCCTGCCCTCCGACTCCTCCTGGGACGACACGGCGGCGGCGGACCCCATCGTCGTGGAGGCGCCGGCCCCCGCCGCCCCCGACGCCGACGCCCTGCGCTCCGCCGCCGACGCCCTGCGCAGCGGCGAGCGGGTGGTCGTCATGCTGAACGGACGAGCCACCCGGACGGAGGGTCTGGCGCTGGCCGGACGCATCGCCGCGGCCACCGGCGCCAAGCTGTTCGCCCACACCGGCGCCACCCGCATCGAGCGCGGGGCGGGCCGGGTGACGGTGGAGCGCTTCCCCTACCCCATCGACCAGGGCATCGCCGCCCTCGCCGGGGTCCGCCACATCGTCCTGATCGGCGCGACGGAGCCGGTTGGCTTCTTCGGCTATCCCGGCAAGCCGAGCCGTCTGGCTCCGGAGGGCTGCCGCATCCACAACGCCGCCCCGCCCGAGGCCGACGCGCTGGCCGCCCTGCGCTGGCTCGCCGAGGCGGTCGGCGCCGCCGGTGCCCCGGTGCCGGAACAGGCCCTGGCCCTGCCCGAGCCGGCCACCGGCGCCCTGACGGTGGACACCGCCGGGCAGTCGCTGGCCGCGCTGCTGCCGGACGGCGCCATCGTGGTGGACGAGGCGATTTCCTCCAGCCCCAACCTCTACACGCCCTGCGCCGGGGCGCGCCCGCACGACTGGCTGACCCTCACCGGCGGGTCCATCGGCATCGGCATGCCCCTGGCGCTGGGCGCCGCCGTCGCCTGTCCGGACCGCAAGGTGGTGAACCTCCAGGCGGACGGCAGCGGCATGTACACGCTCCAGGCCCTGTGGAGCCAGGCGCGCGAGAACGCCGACGTGGTGACCGTCGTCCTGTCCAACCGCCGCTACGGCATCCTGCAATGGGAGCTGGGCAACCTCGGCTTCCAGGACATGGGGCCGAACGCCCGCAACTGCACGGAACTCGGCCGTCCGGATCTCGACTGGGTGGCGCTCGCCCGCGGCATGGGGGTGGAGGGCGGACAGGCCACGGACATGGAGAGCTTCAACCGCCTCCTGAAGACCGCCTTCGCCCGCAAGGGTCCCTTCCTGATCGAAGCGGTGATCTGACGCGAAAAACCGTCCCCGCGCCCCTGGCGGGCGCGGGAGACATTACGGGAGGAACAGCATGACCACGCCCAGGAAGGCCGCGCGCAAGGTGATCATCACCTGCGCGGTCACCGGCTCCATCCATACGCCCTCCATGTCGCCGCACCTACCGGTAACGCCGGACCAGATCGCCGCGGAGGCCGTCGCCGCGGTGGAAGCCGGGGCGGCCATCGTCCATCTGCACGCCCGCGACCCGGAAAACGGGCGCCCGACCCAGGACCCGGAGCTGTTCGGGCGCTTCCTGCCGCGAATCAAGCAGGCCACCGAGGCCGTGGTGAACATCACCACCGGCGGCAGCGCCACCATGACGGTGGAGGAGCGGCTGCGCCCCGCCGCCCACTTCCAGCCGGAGGTGGCGTCGCTCAACATGGGCACGATGAATTTCGGCCTGTTCCCGATGCTGAACCGCTTCACCGAGTTCCAGCACGATTGGGAGCGCCCCTATCTGGAGGGCAGCCGCGACCTCGTCTTCAAGAACACCTTCAAGGACATCGAGCACATCCTGAGGACCTGTTCCGGCAACGGCACGCGCTTCGAGTTCGAGTGCTACGACATCTCCCACCTCTACACGCTGGCCCATTTCCTGGACCGCAGGCTGGTGACGCCGCCGCTGTTCGTGCAGTCGGTGTTCGGCATCCTGGGCGGCATCGGCGCGCATCCGGAAGACGTGATGCACATGAAGCGCACCGCCGACCGGCTGTTCGGCGATGAGTATGTGTGGTCGGTGCTGGGCGCTGGGCGCAACCAGATGCCCATCGCCACCCAGTCGCTGGCGCTGGGCGGCAACGTGCGCGTCGGGCTGGAGGACAATCTGTGGGCCGGTCCGGGCCGCCTCGCCACCTCCAACGCCGAGCAGGTCGCCATGGTCCGCAAGCTGATCGAGGGGTTGGCTCTTGAGGTCGCCACTCCGGAGGAGGCCCGCGCCATGCTGTCCCTGAAGGGCGGCGACGCGGTGAATTTCTAAAGCGATCCCCCGACCAACCAACACCCGGAATCCCATGCCATGATCAGCCGCGCTCGGGCGCTGGATCTGTCGCTGGTGGGCCTCATCAGCGTCTGCTGGGGCCTGAACTGGCCCGCCGTCAAGATCATCCTCACCCAGATCCAGCCCTGGACGCTGCGCAGCCTGGGGTTCGCCGTCGGGGCGGCGGTGCTGTTCGCCTACGCACGGTCCCGAGGGGAATCCCTCGCCGTGCCGCGCGGGCAGCGCTGGCCGCTGCTGACCGTCGCCCTGCTGAACATGGCGGGGTTCAACATCTGCTCCGCCTTCGGGCAGATGAACATGGCGACCTCCGGGGCGGCCATCATCGCCTACACCATGCCGGCCTGGGCGATGCTGCTGGCGATCCCGATCCTGGGCGAACGTCCGGGACCGCGCCAGTGGATGGGGCTGGCCTGCGGGCTGGCGGGGCTCGCCGTGCTTCTGGGGCCCGATCTGGTGCAGGTGGGCGCCCTGCCCCTCGGCCCTGCCTTCATGCTGACCGGCGCGCTGTGCTGGGCGCTGGGCAACGTTCTCATCAAGCGGACGGCCTGGACCATGGGGCCGAACGCCATCACCGGCTGGCAGTTCGCCATCTCCCTGCCGGTGGTGCTGCCCTTCGCGCTGACGCTCGACCCCGCCCCGACGCTGGCGCTGGAACCGCGGGTGGCGGTGGCGCTGGTCTTCCACCTGCTGGTGGCGATGGTCGGCGGCTATCTGCTGTGGTTCGCCATCGTGCGGCGGCTGAGCGTCGCGCAGGCGTCGATCAGTTCGCTGATCGTGCCGGTGATCGGCGTCACCGGCGCCATCGTCGTGCTGGGCGAGACGCCGCCGCTGCGCACCTTCGCCGCGCTGGCGCTGATCGTCTGCGCCGTCCTTCTGGTCGTGATGGTCCGCGACCGCCGCCCCGCGACCGCCCCCGCTCCCGAAGCCGGGCCGGTCACGGCAGCACCACAGGAGGAAGGTTCTCCCGGACGATGATCCCGACGGCGGAGGCGATCGGCAACCCTGCGGCCTCCGGCGTGTTGTGGTGGAGGGACGGTTGGGGCACCATGCCCGTCCGTCTCCCGTCACCGGTCAGCAAGGGGCCCTGATGAGCAACCCGTTCTTCGAAACCTGGACCACGCCCTTCGGCCTGCCGCCCTTCGACCGCATCCGGGCCGAGCATTTCCCGCCAGCCTTCGACCACGGCATGGCGGAGAACATCGCGGAAATCGAAGCGATCACCGGCAACCCCGACGCCCCCACCTTCGCCAACACCATCGAGGCGATGGAGCGCAGCGGGCGGTTCCTGAACCGGGTCGGCGGCGTGTTCTGGAACCTGAACTCCAGCAACACCACGGACGAGTTGGAGACCATCGCCCGCGACTACGCGCCGAAATTCGCCCAGCATTCCATGCGCATCGCGCTGGACCCGGCGCTGTTCGCCCGCGTCGCCGAGCTGTATGGGCAGCGCGACACGCTGGGCCTCGCCCCCGACCAGTTGCGGCTGCTGGAACGCCAGCATCTGGGCTTCGTGCGCAGCGGCGCGCTGCTGCCGCCGGACGCCAAGGCGCGCATGACCGCGATCACGGAGCGGCTGGCGACCCTGCACACGCTGTTCGGCCAGAACGTGCTGCACGACGAGAAGGACTGGCAGCTCGTGCTGGAGGAAGGCGACCTCGCCGGCCTGCCGGATTTCGCGCGCACCGCCGCCGCCCAGGCCGCGAAGGAGCGCGGGCAGGACGGCAAATACGTCATCACGCTCGCCCGCTCCTCGGTGGAACCGTTCCTGACCTTCTCGGCACGCCGCGATCTGCGTCAGGTGGCCTATGACGCCTGGATTCGCCGCGGCGAGCATGAGGGCGAGCACGACAACCGCCCGCTGATCCGGGAGATCGTCGCGCTCCGCACGGAACAGGCGAAGCTGCTGGGCTACGCCACCTACGCCGACTTCAAGCTGGACGACAGCATGGCGAAGGACACCTCCGCCGTCGAACGGCTGCTGTTGCAGGTCTGGGGTCCGGCCAAGGAGAAGGCCGCCGCCGAGCGCGCGGAGCTTCAGGAGTGCGCCAAGGCGGAGGGCATGAACGAGCCCATCGCCCCCTGGGACTGGCGCTATTACGCGGAGAAGGTGCGGCAGGCCAAGTACGACATCGACGAAGCGGAGGTGAAGCCCTACTTCGTTCTGGAGAACATGGTGCGCGCGGCCTTCGACACCGCCGGGCGCCTGTTCGGGCTGACCTTCACCGAGCGCCCCGACCTGCCCGTCTACCATCCGGACGTCCGCGTCTACGAGGTGACGGAACAGGACGGGCGGCATGTCGGCATCTTCCTGCACGACAATTTCGCACGGTCGTCCAAGCGCTCCGGCGCCTGGATGAGCAGCTACCGCGAGCAGGAGAATTTCGACGGCGCGGTGTCCCCGATCATCGTCAACAACAACAACTTCTCGAAGGGCGAGCCGACGCTTCTCAGCTTCGACGACGCCGAGACGCTGTTCCACGAGTTCGGCCATTTCCTGCACGGCTGCCTCAGCAACGTCCGCTACCCGAGCCAGTCCGGCACGTCCGTCCGCCGCGACTTCGTGGAGCTGCCGTCGCAGATCTACGAACATTGGCTGTCCGTCCCGGAAACGCTGTCCACCTACGCCCGCCACTACCGGACCGGGGAGCCGATCCCGCAGGACCTGCTGCGCCGCCTGCTGGCCGCCCGCAACTTTAACCAGGGCTTCGGCACGGTGGAGTACACCGCGGCGGCGCTGCTGGATCTGGAGTTCCACACCCGGCCCGACGCCGCCGACCTGGACGTCGGCGCCTTCGAACGGTCGGTGCTGGACAAGATCGGCATGCCGGCGGAGATCGCCGTGCGCCACCGCCCGACGCATTTCCAGCATCTGTTCGCGGGCAGCGGCTACGCCGCGGGCTATTACGCCTATCTCTGGGCGGAAGTGCTCGACGCCGACGGGTACGAGGCGTTCCTGGAGACGGGCAACCCCTTCGATCCGGAGCTTGCCGCGAAGCTGAAGACGATCTATTCGTCAGGCGACACCCGCGACCCGATGGAGCTGTACACCGCCTTCCGCGGACGCGAACCGCGCATCGAAGCCCTGCTGAAGCACCGGGGCCTCACCCAATCGCTTGGCGATGCCTGATCAGGGACGCCTGACGCGCGGCCCATCGGTGCCGCTGACACGATCACGAGGATAAGGGAAGGGGGACGGTCCGGATGCCCTCCCCCGCCCTTGCTAAGGATTCCAATGGCTGTTTCTCTTCTCGACCCCGCCCGGTACCGTCGCATGCCCTGGAAGAACGGCGGCGGGACGACCACCGAAATCGCCCTCGAAGAGCTGCCCGGCGATGCGGGCCGCTTCCTGTGGCGGGTCAGCATCGCCGACGTGGCGCAGGCTGGTCCCTTCTCCGCCTTCACCGGCTATGAGCGGCTGATCGCCGTGGTGGAGGGGGCCGGGATGCGGCTCACCGTGGACGGCGTTCCGGCGACCGTGACCAACCGCGCCGCGCCCTTCCGTTTTTCCGGCGACGCCGTGGTGGATTGCGCCCTGCTGGACGGGCCGATCCGCGACTTCAACCTGATCTTCGACCGCGAGCAGACCGACGCGCGGCTCGACATCCTGCCGGCGGACAAGGCGGCGGACATTCCCGAGGGAGGCGTGGCGCTGGTTCACGCGCTGGACGGGGAGGTTCTGCTGCGGACCGCCGACGGCACGACGCGGGTGCCGCAGGGCTGGACCGCCCGGCTGGACGGCACTGGCGCCACGCTGGAAACCGGGCCGGGCGCCTGCGCCGTCCTCGCCCGCATCGCGGCGCGCGGATAATCACGCCCGCCGGTCAGGCCCGCGGGAGATAGCCGAGCTGGTGCGAGATCGCGTCCGCCGTCTCCACCACCTTGGCCCGCAGATGGTCGAGCATGGCGGGCTGGTCCATCACGGCGCTGGGGCCGGACAGGTTGATGGCGGCGATGACCTCCCCCCGGTGGTCGCGGATCGCCGCCGCGATGGCGACGATCCCCGACACGAAGGAGGAGCGGTTCATCGTCCAGCCGCGCTTGCGGTCCTCCGCCACCTCCTGGATCAGCGAGGTCAGCGTGACCGCCGTGGTGTCGCTGTAGCGGTCCAGCCGCACACCCGTGTAGAGCTGCGCGATGGCGTCGTCGCTGAGGCCGCTCAGCAGCATCCGGCCCATCGCGGTGGCGTGGGCCGGCAGGCGGTAGCCGACCGCGATGTTGCTGGACAGCGTCATGTGGGAGTGCGCGCGGTAGACGTAGACGATCTCCGTCCCGTCGCGCACCGCCATGTGGGCGGAAATCTGCGTGCTGTCGCGAAGCGCGTCGATGAAGGGGATGGCGACCTCGATCCCGTCCAGCCCCGACAGGTAATGGTAGCCGAGTTGCATCGACCGCGGCGCTAGGCGGTAGGACTTGCCGTCCCCCACCCGCCCCAGATAACCCAGATGCTCCAGCGTGAAGACCAGCCGGTAGGCCGAGGCCCGCCCGATCCCCAGCGCCTTGGCGATGTCCGTCAGGGACAGCGCGCGGCGCTGCGGCGTGAACAGTTCCAGGATGGCCAGCCCGCGTTGCAGCGCCGGGGCGATGTAGGTGTTCGGATCGGTCTCGCTCATGTGTCCCGGCGCAACCCCTCGATGGCGCGCCGGTAGGCGGCCAGGATGGCGTCCTCCCGGACGTGGCGTCCCTCGCGCACCACGGTCCGCCCCGCGGCGACCACGTCGCGCACGGCGTGCCCGTCGCTTGCGAAGACATACGCGTCGAGGAGGCTGTCGTCGGCGCGAGAAAGCAGTTTCGGGTTGTCGGCGTCAAGCACAACCAGATCGGCGGGCTGGCCCACCCGGATGCCGCCGCCCGCTACCGGCTGGCCCAGCGCCTGCGCGCCGCCGGACAGTGCCACCCGGTAAAGACCACCGCCGATGGACGGGCCGTCCCCGGCGCGCAGCACGTTGCGCCGCCGCTGCACCAGCCGCTGGCCGTACTCAAGCACCCGCAACTCCTCCGCCGCGGACACGCTGATGTGGCTGTCCGACCCGATGCCGAACCGCCCGCCCCGCGCCAGGAAGGGGATGGCGGGGAACAGCCCGTCGCCCAGGTTGGCTTCCGTCGTCGGGCAGAGACCGGCCACGGCGCCGCTCGCCGCCAGCCCGTCGACCTCCGCCGGAGTCAGGTGCGTGGCGTGGACGAGGCACCAGCGCGGCCCCACCGGAGCGTTCTCCAGAAGCCATTCCACCGGGCGCTTGCCGCTCCAGGCGATGCAGTCGTCCACCTCCGCCGTCTGCTCGGCGATGTGGATGTGGATCGGCGCGCCGGGATCGAGCGAGTCGAGACCGGCCAGCGCGTCGCGCATCTCCTCCGGCGTCACCGCCCGCAGGGAATGCAGGGCAAGACCGACGCGGCACCCCGCCCGGTCGGCACCCATGGCCCCCTGCATCGCCGAGACGATGGACAGCAGCCCGTCCACGTCGTTGACGAAGCGCTTCTGCCCGTCGGACGGCGGCTTTCCGCCGAAGCCGCTGTGGGCGTAGAGCACCGGCAGATGGGTCAGCCCGATCCCCGCCGTGTCCGCGGCGGCCAGGATGCGGCGCGACATCTCCGCCCGGTCGGCGTAGGGCCGCCCGTCCGCGTCGTGGTGCAGATAGTGGAACTCCGCCACCGCCGTGTAGCCCTGCTTCGCCATCTCCATGTAGAGCAGCGCCGCGACGGCTTCCGCCGCCTCGGGCGTCATGCGGCGGACGAAGCCGTACATGGCCTCCCGCCACGTCCAGAAGCTGTCCTCGGACGGGCCGGCATGTTCGGTGAGCCCGGCCATGGCGCGCTGGAAGGCGTGGCTGTGCAGGTTGGGCATGCCGGGGATCACCGGCCCGGCGGCCTGCGGCAGGCCGTCCGGCGCCGCATCCCGTTCCACCGCGGTCAGCGTCCCCCGCGCGTCGAAGCGCAGCGCCACGTTCGAGGCCCAGCCATCGGGCAGCAGCGCCCGCCCGCAGAAAAGCCCGCTCATGCCCTCCATGCCCGCCTCCGTCACGCCCGGTTCTCCGCCCAATCCAGCATCACTTCCACGAACCGCCGCAGATGCGGGCGGATCAGCGCGGCGCGCTTCTCGTCGAAAGCGAAGGGCGGCTCCTCGATCATATAGGTCGCCTGTGCCATCTCGAGCTGCACGGCGTCCCAGCCCTCGTCCGGGCGTCCGAAATGGCGGGTGATGTGGCCGCCCTTGAAGCGCCCGTCGCGCACATGGGTGAAGCCGTCCACCCCGGCGTCCGCGCAGACCGCCACCAGCCGGTCGCCCAGCGCGGGATCGAGGCTGCGCCCCACGTTGGTGCCGACGTTCAGGTCCGGCAGCCGTCCCTCGAACAGGCGCGGCACGACGGAGCGGATGGAATGGGCATCGAACAGCACCGCGTGCCCGAATTGCTCGCGCAGCCGGGTCATCTCCGCCGTGATGGCGTCGTGATAGGGCGTCCAGTAGCGGGCGATCCGCTCCGCCACCTCCGCCGCGTCGGGTTCGGCGCCCGGCTGGTACAGCGGCGCTCCGTCGAACAGGGTGGTGGGGCACAGGCCCGTGGTGGCGCCGCTGTAGAGCGGCGTGTCGTTGCTGGGGCGGTTCAGATCGACGACGTAGCGCGAGAAGCGCGCCTGGATCACCCCGACGCCGAGGTCCTCCAGGAAGTCGTAGAGCCGCGGCAGGTGCCAGTCCGTGTCGGGAAGTCCCTGCGCCTCCGGCACCAGCCGGCCGACGAAGCCGTCCGGCAGCGCGGTACCGACATGGGGCAGGCTGACCAGCACCGGACGACGCGCGGCGCGAAACCCGAAGACCTCCATACCCTCTCTCCCATGCGACATTTGTTTTGTCAGCAAAACCATCAGAGTCCCTGTTGTGACACCTTCGGCACCCCCGCGGCGTCGCGGTACTCAACCGCAATGCCAGCGTTGCCATAATGCGTCCGTCATGCTCCAGTATGACAAACTGGCGTTGACGCAGCCGTTGCCCCTGGGCAACATATGTTTTATAGGCAAAACACGGCGCTGCCAAGCCGGTCGCTGCGCAGGGGGCCTCCCTGGCTTTCGAAGATGGCAACGCAGGCGCAACGAACAGGGATAAGCTGAACCATGAAGTCTTTCGGTAAGTTTCTCGCCGCCGCCTCCTTCGCCGCCGCCGCGGTCGTCACGATGGTCGGCGCCGGCTCCGCCCCGGCCCGCGCCCAGGACGCGGTGATGGAGTCCATCAAGCAGACCGGCACCTTCCGCGTCGGCGTGGATGCCACCTTCGCGCCCTTCGAGTTCTCGCAGAACGGCAAGAAGACCGGTTTCGACATCGAGCTGGTCGAGGCCATCGCCAAGGAGCTGGGCGCCACCAAGGGCGTCGAGTGGGTGGACATCGACTTCAAGGGCCTGATCCCCGGCCTGATCGCCAAGCGCTTCGACATGATCGCCTCGGCGATGTACATCACCGACGAGCGCCGCAAGGTCGTCGCCTTCTCCGACACCTACTATCCGGGCGGCCTCGTCATCATGGTCAAGGCGGACAACACCGCCGTGAAGGGTCCGTCCGACCTCGAGGGCAAGACCGCCGCCGTGCAGATCGGCACCAAGTCGGTCGCCCACCTGAAGGAACATTTCCCGAAGACGAAGATCGTCGAGGTGGAGACCAACGCCGAGATGTTCGGGCAGGTCGAGACGGGCCGCACCGACGTCGCCGTGACCGGCAAGCCCGCCGCCAAGCTGTACGCCCAGACGCACCCGACCGTGAAGGTGCTGGACGAGCAGCTCACCACCGAAGACTACGGCTTCGCCATGCGCAAGGAGAACACGGAGCTGGTGACCAAGGTGAACGCCGCCATCGCCAAGCTGAAGGCCGACGGCACCTACCAGCAGCTCGTGGACAAGTGGTTCGAAGCCAAGAAGTAACCTTTATTTTTCTGTGAACGGAGGACCCCTCCCGTGACGCTCGACTTCGCCCCCGTTTGGGGAGGGTTGCCGGAGCTTCTGAAAGGCACCGTGGTCACCATCGAGGTGACCGCGGCGGCCTTCCTGCTCAGCGCCGTGCTCGGGCTGCTCGTCGGCATCATCCGCCTGAACCCGGCGCGGCGCGTGCTGTACGGCATCGCATCGGCCTATGTCGCCTTCATCCGCGGCACGCCGTTGCTGGTGCAGTTGTTCCTGCTGTTCTTCGGCCTGCCGCAGTTCGGCATCCTGCTGCCGGCGTGGCTGTGCGGCGTGATCGGGCTCGGCATCTACAGCGGCTCCTACGTGTCGGAGGTGGTGCGCGGCGCCATCCAGTCGATCGACCGCGGCCAGATGGAGGCCGCCCGCTCGCTCGGCATGTCCTACCGCGAGGCGATGTGGGAGGTGGTTCTGCCCCAGGCGTTCCGCCGCATGCTGCCGCCGCTGGGCAACGAGACCATCGCCCTCATCAAGAACTCCGCGCTGGTGTCGCTGCTGACCATCGACGACGTGATGCGCGAGGGCCAGCGCATCATCTCCACCAGCTTCCGCGCGCTGGAGGTCTACATCGCGGTGGCGCTGATCTATTTCATCCTGACCAACGCGGCCACCTGGGCTCTGCGCCAGCTCGAAAAGCGCATGACCGTGGAAAGAGGGTAAGCCGGTGATCGAGATCCGCAACGTCTACAAGAGCTTCGGCAGCACCGAGGTGCTGAAGGACGTCAGCCTGACGGTGGAGCCGTCGCGCACCACCGTGGTCATCGGCCCGTCCGGCTCGGGCAAGAGCACGCTGCTGCGCTGCTGCAACTGCCTGGAGATCGCCGACCGCGGCGAGATCCGCATCAATCACCGGACCATCATCTCCGACGGCAAGCCCCTGCCCGACAAGGAACTGAACGCGCTGCGCGCCGAGACCGGCATGGTCTTCCAGTCCTTCAACCTGTTCCCGCACATGACCACCGTCGAGAACGTCATGCGCGCGCCCGTGGTGGTGCGCCGCATGCCGAAGTTGGAAGCGCGGGAAATGGCGATGGAGCTGCTGCGCAAGGTGGGGTTGGAAGACAAGGCCGACGTCTATCCGTCCACCCTGTCCGGCGGGCAGAAGCAGCGCGCAGCCATCGCCCGCGCGCTGGCCATGAAGCCGCAGGTGATGCTGTTCGACGAACCGACCTCCGCGCTCGACCCCGAACTGGTGGGCGAGGTGCTCCAGGTCATGAAGACGCTGGCGGAGGAAGGCATGACCATGATGGTCGTGACCCACGAGATGGGCTTCGCCCGCGAGGTGGCCGACACGGTGGTCGTCATGGCCGACGGGCGCATCGTGGAATCCGGCTCGCCGGAGCAGATCTTCACCAACCCGACGCAGGAGCGCACGCGCGGCTTCCTGCGCGCGCTGGTGGACGGCCATCTGGCCGGCGCCCGCCCGCAGCCGGTGGCGGACGATCCGCTGAGCGCCCTGCCCGACGACCACTGACGTTTCCTCGATCTTGCCCCACACCCATCGGGCGCCCGCCTCGCCGCTGACGGTTCTGGCCGCGCTGATCCTCGGCGTCTGCATCATCCAGGTCGCCAACGGCATCCTGCAAATCCTGCTGCCGCTTCGCCTTGCCGAAGCGGCGGCGCCGCCGCTGGTGGTCGGGGCGGTGGCCTCCGCCTATTCGGTCGGCTTCGTGCTGGGCTGCTGGGCGGCGCCCTGGACGATCCGGCGGGTGGGCGGGGTGTGGTCCTTCGCCGCCTTCGGGCTGCTCGCCGCCGCCGCCACGCTGCTGCTGAACGTGCTGCCGGACGCGCGGGCCTGGGTGGGTCTGCGGGTGCTGATGGGCGTGTCCTACGTCGGGATGCTGACGGTCGCGGAAAGCGGGCTTGCCGCGCTGTCGCCGCCGGGGGCGCGGGGCAGTGTCTTCTCCCTTTATATGATCGCCTGCAAGGTGGCGATGATCGGCGGGCAGATGCTGCTCGCCAGCCCGGACCTGTCCGCCCTGTGGCTGACCGTTCTGGCGGCGGGCTGCTATGGACTGTCGCTGGTGCCGGTGGCGGCGATCCGCCCGCCGGCCAGCGCCGCGCCGAAGGGGCCGGCGTCCTCCCCCTGGCAATATGTGCGGCGGGCGCCGGTGGCCTTCGCGGGCTGCCTGACGGTGGGGCTGTGCAACACCGCGGTCACCGGCATCGGCCCCGCCTGGCTCGCCGGGCTGGATTTGCCCGCCGCGGGGGTCGCCCTGATCATGTCGGGCATCCAGGTGGGCAGCGTGGTGCTGCAATGGCCGATCGGACGCTTTTCGGACCGGCACGACCGGCGGCTGGTGATCTTCGCGGTGTCCGCCGTGGCGACGGTGGCCGCCTTCCTGATCGCCGTCTTCGCCAACCCGCCCGGCGGAGCGGCGCCGCAGAACGTCCTCCTGGTCCTGTTCACCCTGTGGGGCAGCGCCGCCCTGTCGCTCTATGCGATCTGCGTGGCCCACGCCAACGACCATGTGACACCGGAGGAGACGGTACCGCTGGCCAGCGCCCTCCTGCTCGCCTGGGCGTTGGGTGCTGCGCTCGGGCCTCTAATGGCGACGGCGGCCATGGAGCTGTTCGGGCATGACGCGCTGTTCGTCTATGTCGGCGTGGTGTCCGCCGGGTTGACCCTGTTCGCCGGGCTGCGGCGCGTCATCAGCGGGCCTTTCCGGGCGGAACCGTAAGGCTTGGCCGCCGGGCCCGGGCGGTCTACTGTGCGCCGCCCACCAGTCCCCTCCGCCGCACTCCATGCCCAGCACCTCCGACATCCCCACCGACGAACAGCACCGGGCCATCCAGGCCATCGACGCCTGGTACGCCGACCCGGCCGCGCCCCAGATGTTCTGGCTGGCGGGGGAGGCCGGGACCGGCAAGACCAAGACGACCGTCTTCGCGCTGGAGCATCTTCAGGAACGCCGCCACCTGGAGAATTTCGTGGTCGGGGCGCCCACGGGGAAGGCCGCGCAGGTGCTGCGCCGCAAGGGCATCGACCGGGCGGCGACCCTGCATTCCCTGATCTACGCCCCGCGGCAGGACGACGACACCGGCGAGCTGTTCTTCGCCCGCCGGTCGGAGGGGAAATTCGCCGAGGCCGACCTGATCGTCTGCGACGAGGGTTCCATGGTCGGGGACGACGTGGCGGGCGACCTGCTCCGCTCCGGCAAGAAGATCCTGATGATCGCCGACGACTATCAGCTCCCCCCGGTGACCGGCCAGGGCACGCTGACCCGCGGCGAACCGGATTTCCGGCTGGTCGAGCCGCATCGCACGGCGCGGGAAAGCCCGGTGATCCGGCTGGCCCATCTGCTGCGCCGGCAGGAGTTGCCGCGGCGCTTCGGCACCGCCGGGAACGCCCATGTGCTGCCGCTGAACCGGGTGACGGAGCCGCTGGCGCTGCGGGTGGACACCCAGACCATCTGCGGCACGCACCGTGTCCGCACCGACTTCACCCGGCGCATCCGCTCCCGCCACGGCTTCGACACCGTGATGCCCCAGGCCGGCGAGCGGGTGATCTGCCGCCGCAACGACCGGGAGGAAGGGCTTTTCAACGGCATGATCGGCACGCTGACCCGCCCCGCGGCGGAAGGGCGGGGCCGGCAGGACGGGCTGTGGTCGCTCGGCGTCCATATGGAGGACGAGGTGCGGCCCCGCGGCAAGCTGATGGTCCATCCCTGGATGTTCCAGGCCCACTACAGCGGCGAAACCAAGGCCCCGCGGGTGGACCGCGACGTGCAGCAGTTCGATTGGGCCTGGATGATCACCTGCCATTCCGCCCAGGGGTCGGAGTTCCCCTCCGTCACCGTGCTCGACGATTCCGCCGCCTTCCGGGAACACAGGTGGCGCTGGCTCTACACCGCCGTCACCCGCTCCCAGGACGAGCTGTTCCTGTTGCTGCGCAACGCCGATCTGGGCGGAAACTGGCGGCTGCCGGACCTCGGTGCCGCGGGTTGAGGCCGAAGCCGATCAGCCGTTCAGCGCGCCAGCCACCGCCCGCGCCACTCCGGCGTGGATGGCGTCCCGCTCCTTGAAGCCGTCCGCCGTCTGGGTCAGGTAGCTGGCGATCAGCAGCGGCGCCCGCCCCTCCGGCCAGACGATGGCGACGTCGTTGGCCGTTCCGTGATGGCCCGTGCCGGTCTTGTCGCCGACGCGCCAGCCTTTCGGCAGTCCGGCGCGAAGCCGCTTGTCCCCGGTCCGGCTGGCGAGCATCCAGGCGATGAGTTGTTCGCGCGATGCCGGGGCCAGCACGTCGCCCAGCATCAGCCGTTCCATGCTGTGGACCATAGCCGCGGGCGTGGTGGTGTCGCGCGGATCGCCGAGAATGGCGCTGTTCATCGACGGCTCGATGCGGTCCAGCCGGGTCTGGTTATCGCCCAGCGCGCGCAGGAAGGCGGTCAGCCCGGCGGGACCGTCCACCGCCGGCAGCAGCAGATTCGACGCCGCATTGTCGCTCCGCGTCACCGTCGCCTCGCACAGCTCCGCCACGGTGGGGGGCGGACCGTCGAGGCGGGTTTCGGAGAAGGGAGAGTAGGGAACGAGGTCCGCTTTGGTCACCGGAATGCGCCGGTCCAGCCGTTCGCGCCCCTCGTCCACCCGCTTCAGGATGGCGCCAGCCAAAAGAAATTTGAAGGTGCTGCACATCGGGAACCGCTCGTCCGCGCGCCGCCCGAAGCGCTGCCCGGTGCCGGTGTCGAGCACCGCCACGCCCAGCCGCCCGCCGCTGCGCGCCTCCAGAGCGGCGATGGCGTCCACCAGCCCCTTGCCGCCGAGTTTCCTGGAATTCTCCGCCCCCGCGCCGGTCGCCGCAAGCAACGTCACGCCGCCCGCAGCGGCCAGGAAGGCCCGCCGTCCGATCATCGTATCCTCCATTCCATACCGTGTTGATGGACGGACGATAAAAAGCTTCCGGCACCTGAACAAACGATGATAGTTTTCAGGAGCCACAAGAAAAACTAATGCCACATAAATAGTTAATGGCTTCCATGGCCCGCCCGCAGCTTCCGCTCAACGCGCTCCGCGCTTTCGAGGCGTCGGCCCGCCATCTCAGTTTCACCCGCGCGGGGCTGGAGTTGTGCGTCAGCCAGGCAGCGGTCAGCCAGCAGATCCGGACGCTGGAGGCGCGGCTTGGCGTCACCCTGTTCCGCCGCCTGCCGCGCGGCCTTGCCCTGACCGACGAGGGGGCGGCGCTGGTCCCGGTGCTGATGGACGCCTTCGAACGGATCGGCGCGACGCTCGACCGTTTCGCCGAGGGGCGCTATCGGGAGGTGCTGACGGTCGGGGTGGTCGGCACCTTCGCCACGGGCTGGCTGCTGCCGCGCCTGCCGGCCTTCACCGCCGCCCATCCGGCGGTCGATCTGCGCATCCTGACCAACAACAACCGGGTCGATCTGGCTGGCGAGGGGCTGGATTTCGCGATCCGCTTCGGCGACGGTTCCTGGCATGGGGTGGAGGCGGTGCCGCTGCTCGACGCTCCGCTGACCCCGCTCTGCGCCCCGGCGCTGGCGCAGCGGCTGGCCTCGCCCGCCGACCTTGCGCGGGAAACGCTGCTGCGTTCCTACCGGGTCGAGGAGTGGCAGCGCTGGTTCGCGCTGGCCGGGGTGCCCTGCCCCGCCATCCGGGGGCCGGTTTTCGATTCCTCCCCCACCATCGCCGCCGCCGCCGCGATGGGGGTTGGGGTGGCGCTGCTCCCCGCCCGCCTGTTCGGCCACGACCTCGCCACCGAGCGGCTGGTCCGCCCCTTCGCCGTCGAAGTGCCGGCGGGCCGCTATTGGCTGACCCGCCTGCAATCCCGACCGGAAACGGCGGCGATGCAGAGCTTCCGCCATTGGATCGCCGCCGCCGCCCGCGACGAGGTTTAACCCGGCGCGTCAGGCCGGTGTCGGGGCCTGTTCGGGCAGGACGCCCGCCTGTTTCAGCTCCCGCCAGAAGTCCGCCGGGATGGGCTGCTTCATCAGCGCCACATTCTCGTGCACCCGCGCCGGATTCTTGGTGCCGGGAATGACCGACGCGACGACCGGATGCGCCGCGCAGAATTGCAGCGCCGCCGCCCGCAGATCCACGCCGTGCCGTTTGGCGATCTCCGCCAGCCGGTCGCGCGCCGCCACCTTTTCCGGCGGGGCTTCCTGATACTCGAAGTTCCTGCCGCCCGCGATGATGCCGGAATTGTAGGGGCCGCCGACCACCACATGGACACCGCGCTCCCGACAGCGCGGGAACAGCGTGTCCAGCGCCGGCTGGTTCAGCAAGCTGTAGCGCCCGGCCAGCAGGAAGACGTCCGGGTCCGCCCGCTCCAGCGCCATCACGCAGGGCTCCACCCGGTTGACGCCCAGACCCCAGCCACGGATGACGCCCTCCTCCCGCAACCGGGTCAGCGCCACGGCGGCGCCCTTCATTGCGGTGTCGAACACCTCCAGCCAGCGGTCGCCATGGGCATCCTCCGCGCAGTCGTGGATGTAGGCGATGTCGATCCGCGCCATGCCCAGCCGTTGCAGGCTGTCCTCAATGGAGCGGCGCACCCCGTCGGCGGTGTAGTCGTAGTCCACGCGGAAGGGCAGACCCTTCACGAAGGGGCCGTGCTTGCCGCCCTTGCCGGCATCGGCGCGCAGCAGGCGCCCGACCTTCGTGGACAGCACGAACTCGTCACGCGGGCGGTTGCGCAGGACATGGCCGAACCGGTGCTCCGAAATGCCCGGGCCATATTCCGGCGCCGTGTCGAAATAGCGGATGCCCGCGTCCCAGGCGGCGGCGAGGGTGGCCTCCGCCACGTCGTCCGGCACCTCCTCGAACATGTTGCCGAGCGGGGCGCCCCCGAATCCGATGGGTCCGGGCGGAGCGAAATGCGTGCTGTCCGGCATGGCAGACCTCTCATCGTTCTGTGACCTGTGCGGGGCCTCAACATCGCGATGGCCGAGGCGTTCCCGCGCTTGGTCGCCCGCGTGACGGTTCGCAATGGATTGCAAGGAGCAACCGCACTGTCCGCCCGGGAATTTTGCTTGGCGGAACAACCATCGCCCGGGAGTTGAGTGTTGACCCACATTTTGAGAACGATCGGGTCCGTTTCGCGCAAGCGTCGCCGAACCAGAAGAAGCTCAAGGCAGGACATTCCACCATGACCACCCCCCTTCGCGCCTTTGCCAATCTTCGCACCGCAACCAAGGTCTACACCGGATTTGCGCTTACTCTGTCCCTTCTGGTCACGCTGGGGGCCGTGTCCTGGAGCGGTCTTCAGTCCAGTAATAATGCGCTGCACAATTACGCGGCCCAGTCTGACGTCACGCTGACGCTGGCGGAGGCCGACACGGCGCTGTCCGATGCGCTGGGAGCCGCGGATGAATTCCTCGTCTCCGGGAAGGAGGCGGCAGCCAACCGGTTCCGCACCAACGCCGGAGACTTCCGCCGGAATCTGGACAAGGCGGCCCCCGGCATCGACGACCCTGCCGACCGTCAGGCGGTGGAGCAGATCCGCGGGCTGGAGCGGGACTTCCTGACCGGCTTCGACCGTCTCGTCGCGCTGCGCACCGAACGCGACGGCATCGTCGCGGAGGTGGTGAACAGGCTGGGCGCCGACATCCGCCGGACGCTGAGCGATCTGGTGGACGCCGAACGGCAGACCGGCCATCTGGATCGAACCCTCCAAGCCGCGGGTGTCAGCGAGCAGTTTCTGCTGGTGCGCGTGCTGGTCGCCCGCTTCGTGTCGGAGACGAAGGCCGAGGATCTGGCCCGCATCCGCCAGGATCTGGCGGAAGTGGTCAAAAACGTCGAGGCGGAGTCGAGGGAATGGGGCGATTCGCCCGGTGCTGCGAAGCGTGCGGAGGTGATCGCCAAGCTGCCGCGCTACGCCGCGGGCATCGAGCGCATCGCCGCCATCGCCGAGGAGATGGCGCGCGTCAACACCGACACGCTGGCCCGGACCGGTGCGCAGATCAACGGGACGATCGGCGCGATCCGCACGCGTTCCACCGGCACCCTGAAGGAGTTGGAGCGCAGCGCCGCCACCGCGGTGGCCGCCGCCGAACGCCAGGGCACCGCCGTGACCGTCGCCGCCTTCGCGCTGGGCCTGCTGCTGGCCTGGATGATCTCGCGGGCGATCACCCGTCCGCTCGGCGCCATCACGGGGGCGATGGGGCGGCTGGCCGAAGGCGACCGGACGGTGCAGGTGGACGACGGCTGGCGAATGGACGAGATCGGGGCGCTGGCCCGCGCGCTC
This sequence comes from Pseudomonadota bacterium, assembly GCA_023411035.1. Lineage (GTDB taxonomy): Bacteria > Pseudomonadota > Alphaproteobacteria > Azospirillales > Azospirillaceae > Azospirillum. The sequence continues at coordinate 25,323 of JAEYPE010000041.1, read as the reverse complement.
CAGGTCTTCAAGTCCAACGCGGAGGAGATGGAGCGCATGCGCAGGGCGCAGGAGGAGACCGAACGGCAGGCCGCCGTGCAGCGCCGCGCCGCCATGATCACCATGGCCGACACCTTCGAAGAGACCGTCCAGGGCATCGTCGAAGCCGTGGCGAGTGCCGCGGGCGGCATGCACCACGCCGCCAGCACCCTGTCCGGCACCGCGGCGGACGCCAGTTCGCGCTCGCTCCTGGTTGCCTCGGCCTCCGAACAGGCATCGGCCAACGTGCAGACCGTCGCCACCGCGACGGAGGAACTGTCGGCCTCCATCGCCGAAATCGGCCATCAGGTTGAAATCTCCACCCGCATCGCCGATCAGGCGGTGGCGGACGCGGAGGGAGCCGACCGCACCATGCGCGCCCTGGTCACCGCCGCCGATCAGATCGGGCAGGTCGTGGGGATCATCAGCGGCATCGCGGCGCAGACCAACCTGCTGGCGCTGAACGCCACCATCGAGGCCGCCCGCGCGGGCGAGACCGGCAAGGGCTTCGCCGTGGTGGCGGGCGAGGTGAAGGCGCTGGCCAACCAGACCGCCAAGGCGACCGACGAAATCCAGTCGAAGGTTCAGGAAATCCAGCAGACCACCGGCGGCGCGCAGAAGGCCATCGGCAGCATCAACCAGACCATCAGCCGGATGAGCGAGATCGCCACCACCATCGCCGCCGCCATCGAGGAGCAGGCCGCCGCGACCCGCGAAATCGCCAACAGCGTGACCCAGGCCGCCCAGGGAACGGAGGAGGTGTCGCGCAACATCGCCGGCGTCAGCACGGCGGTCTCCGAAACCGGCAACGCCGCCACCCGCGTCCACGGCACGTCGGAGGAACTGGCCGCCGAGGCGGAGCGCCTGCGCAGCGAGGTGCGCAGCTTCATCGCCACCGTCCGTGCCGCCTGATCCAGGGGGCCTGAATCGGGGGCCTGATCCGGGATAATCGAGGGATCGCCGCTTGTCCCGGCCCCCGCCCGGCGGAAGGGTGCTAGGCTGACCCGAGGCGCCGGAGCGCCGGGATGGGCGGCCATGGCGAGAAGGATGTCCTTGAAGGCCGCCTTCGGCTTCGCCCGGCGCTTCGCCGGGCTGGCCGGGGGTTATTGGTTGGGACGGGGCCGCTGGCCGGTGCGGCTCCTGGCGGCGGCCCTGCTGGCCCTGACGGTGGCGCAGGTGTCCGTCCCCGTCATGATGAACCTGTGGAGCCAGCGCCTGTTCGACGCGCTGGAGCAGCGGGCCATGGACCGCTTGCCGGCCATGGCCGCGGCGGCCTGCGCCATCATGCTGTTCAACATCGCCGTCACGGTGACGCATCTGTGGGTGAAGCGGCGCATCCAGTTCGGCTGGCGGGCGTGGCTGACCCGGCGGATTCTGGGCGATTGGCTGTCGGACGGGCGGGAACTGGCCCTGGCCGCCCTTCCCGGCAACCACGACAATCCGGACGGGCGGATCGCGGAAGACATCCGCATCGTGACCGAACTCGCCATCGATCTGGGCCATTCGCTGACCTACTGCCTGCTGCTGCTGGTCAGCTTCGCCAGCATCCTGTGGCGGCTTTCCGGCACCGTGGACATCGCCTTCGGCGGCGTGACCGTTCCGGTTCCCGGCCATCTGTTCCTCCTCGCGCTGGTCTTTTCCGCCGCCGGGACCGCCGCCGCCATCGCCGTCGGGCAGCCGCTGGTCCGTGCGGCGGAGCGGCGGCAGGGACTGGAGGCCGACTTCCGCTTCGGGCTGGCGCGGGTGCGGGAGAATGCTCCCATCATCGCCCGGCAGCACGGCGAGGCCGCGGAGCGCGGCCGCATGGCCCTGCTGTTCGGCGGGGTGCGCCGCGGCTGGGAACGGCAGACCGGCGCGCTGGTCCGCGTGATGACCTTCGGCGCGTCCTATTCGGTGCTGTCCACGGTCTTTCCCATCCTGGTCGTGGCGCCCCGCTACGTCGCGGGAACCATCACGCTGGGGATGATGATGCAGACCGCGCAAGCCTTTCAGCAGGCCGTCGCGGCGCTGTCCTGGCCCATCGACAATCTGGCGACCGTCGCCCAGTGGAAGGCGTCGGTGGAGCGCGTGCTGGGCCTGAAGGAGGCGCTGGCCGGAATCGTTCCGTTGCCCCCGATCAAGGCGCGCCCTTCCAATTCCCTGTCCGAAGGCGGCGACGCCGTGCGAAAACGGTGACCCGGCCCGGCACTTTTCCGTTTGACCTCAACTTAGCTTGAGGTTCTATCCTGCCGCCGCACGCCGAAACCTTGGGAGGAACCGGGCAGAATGCATCACAAGAAACGGCTCCTGCTGCGCCGCTGGAAAGCGACCCTGTTGAAGAAACGTGAAAACCGCCGCCGCCTTGCCTTTTTCCGACCCATCCTGCCCGGCGCGAACCTGAAGGACCGGCTGATCGCCTGCTGTGGCGCCATGCTGGGCATCGCCGCGACGGGCCTGCTGTGCCACAACCTGCTGGCCGACCTCTCCAGCGCGCCGGCCCTGGTGGCGCCCATGGGGGCATCGGCGGTGCTTCTGTTCGCCGTGCCGGCCAGCCCGCTGGCCCAGCCCTGGTCGATCATCGGCGGCAACACCCTGTCGGCGCTGGTCGGGGTGCTGGTGGCGGCGCTGATCCCCGACCCGATGCTGGCCGGCGGCGTGGCGGTGGCGGTGGCCATCGCGACCATGTCCATGACGCGCTGCCTGCACCCGCCGGGCGGGGCCGCCGCGCTGACCGCGGTGATCGGCGGACCGGCGGTGGCGGCGTCGGGAATTCAGTTCGCGCTGTATCCGGTGGCCGTCAATTCCATCCTGCTGGTCCTGGCCGGCTGGGCGTTCCACCGCTATTCCGGCCATTCCTATCCGCACCGGGCGCCGCCCAAGCCGGTCAACACCCACGGCACCGCCGACCCGCCCGCGCAGGAACGCGCCGCCTTCACCGCCAGCGACCTGGACGAGGCCATCCGCGAGCTGGGGGAGGCGCTGGACGTGAATCGGGACGACCTGAGCGCCCTTTTGGAAAAGGCGGAACTTCACGCGATGGAGCGGATGCACGCCGGAATCACCTGCGGCGACATCATGGCCCGCGACGTGGTGTCGGTGAGCGCGGAGGCTCATCCGGAGGTGGCCCGCGCCCGGCTGATCGAGCACGCCTTCCGCACCCTGCCCGTCGTCGACCGGCACAACGTCGTGGTCGGGCTGGTCGGGCACCAGCATCTGGAAGGCGATGCCGCCACCGTCGCCGGTCTGATGGCCCCGCCGGTGACGGCCGGCCCGGAAACCCCGGCCTTCCGGCTGCTCGGCCCACTGTCTGACGGTCCCACGCATGAGGTGGCGATCGTGGACGGCAGAGGCGGGCTGCTGGGCGTGGTCACCCAGACTGACCTGCTTCTGGTGATGGCCCGCACGAACCTTCTGCAATCGCTGGAGAGCGCCAAGCGTCCCGCCGGTGCGATGGCATAAGGCCGCACCATCGAGGAAAGCCCCTTAAACGCAAATAAGAATCAGCTGCAAAATCAATCGGAGATAAGCAAACCATGATGCCTTCCGTCCACGGAGGATGGGACGGGCATGCATGGAAACGCTCCGATGGCAGAAACTCTCTTTCATGGGCTGGCGCTGGCCGCGACGGTGGCCGGGGTGACCTGTCTTTATCTGGCCGCCCCCCGCCAGCAATGGCTGGCCCGCCCCCTTCCCGCCCGTCCCTGCCGCATCACCGGGACCCTGGCGCTGCTGGAGGGGTGGCTGTTGTGGTCGGCGGTGATGCAGCCGGTGACCGCGCTGTTCACCAGCCTCACCGTGGCGATGGTTCTGTTCACCGCCTTGCCCTTCGCCGCCGCAGCCCGCAACGCGGCGCTCCCGCGCCGGGAGGGCTGAGCGGTGACCGCCACGCACTCCTCCACACCCTCATCCACTGCCGCCAAGACGCCCGCCCCGATCCGCCCTGACTGGTGGAGCAAGACCCTGGCCGGGGTGATTCTGGGGTTCCTGCTCGCCGTCGCACTGGCGGGGCTGTTCGCCTGGATCGGTCCCGGCGGGCTTTCGGCGGTGAACAAAATTCAGCTCATCATGTGGATGGTCGCCCCGATCTGGCTGGGGGTGGTCAGCTTCTGCTTCCTGTTCCGCAGCGGGCGTCAGGCCTGGCTGTGGCTGGGCTGCGCCACCATCCTGGCCCACACGGCGCTGCTCGCCGCGCGCAGCCCTCTGCTCCACTGACCCGCTCCCACAGCCGCGAACCGAGCCATGGCCATCCGCACCGACGTCGTCCGCATCTACCGTCAGGTCCACACCTGGACCGGCATCCTGACCGGGCTGATCCTGTTCGTCTGCTTCTATGCCGGCGCCCTGACCATGTTCAAGGAACCGCTGGAACGCTGGATCACGCCACCCGTGGAGGTGACCCCGGCGACGCTGGACCGGGCGGAGGAACTGGTCGCCGCCACGCGCGCCCTGCGGCCGGAGGTGCGGGACTTCACCCTGGCGGTGGAGCCCGCGCTGGCCGGTGAGGCGCCGCTGCGCCTGACCTGGACGGAGGAACGCTTCGACCCCGCCCCCTGGGCCGCCACCGTGCGCGTCTGGGGCCACGATCCGCGCTATCTCGTGCGGCGGGAGGGCTTCGTCCTGATGGGGGCGGTGGATGGCCGGATCATCGACACCCAGTACATGCCGGGCCACCAGAACGGATGGTCGGCCACCGTCTCCGCCTTCTTCGCGCTGCATTTCGGGACCTTCGGCGGCGGCATCTTGCGCTGGTGCTATTTCCTGCTCGGGCTCGCCGGGGCGGCGCTGTTCTACACCGGCAACCTGCTGTGGATCGAATCGCGGCGGCGCACGGAGCGGCAATTGACGGGGCAGCCATTGAAGGGGCCACAAGCCGGCGGACCCGCCGAACAGAGCCTCGCCACCCGCCTGCTCGCCGCCGGGATGGTCGGAGTCTGCCTGGGCTGCGTCGGCGCCTTGTCGCTGACCATCGCCTCCGGGAAATGGCTGAACGGGCTGGTCGATGATCTGCACGCCTGGCATTGGGGCATCTATTACGTGGCCTTCCTGGGCGCCTGCGCCTGGGCCTTCCTGCGCGGGGCAGCCCGTGCGGGGGTGGAGCTTCTGTGGGCCTGCGCGGCGGCTACCGCCGCCATCCCGGCGACCTCGCTGCTTGGCCTGATTCTGCCGGGGCCGTGGGTCTCGGACGGGCTGATCGGCGTCGATCTGGTGGCGCTGGCCGGCGCGCTGGCCTTCGCGGCCATGGCCCGCCGCGCGGAGCGGCGCGTCCGCAGCGGCCCGCGGGACAGCGCCTGGCGCGCCCCGCAAAGCCGCGTGGACTCCAGCCTGGAGCCCCGTCCGGACGCCCAGCCGGTGGCCCACCCGGCGGAGTGAACCGGCCCAATTGAAAGGAAAACTTTCCCGCGCCATATCCCTTACGGCGAAAAGGGATATGAACTAACAATTGGGAGCAGTATTTGCGAATGAGTCGCATTTGTAATTTCTGGCATCGCGTGATCAGGGGACACAGACATGGCCGAATGCACAACGGGGGCATGTGCAAGAAAGGGGACGGCGGCGGGCCGTCCGGTTGCTGTGGTGAGGACCAAGACCGTGGTGGGTGCGGCGCTGGTGGCCGCGCTGGCGGGGGGAACGCCGGCGCTGGCCCAGGAAACCGCCCAGGCGGCTGTCGCGCCGGTCCAGACCTTGGGGCCGGTGACCGTCACCGCGGCCGGCACGCCGGAAAGCACGCTGACCGCCCCCGCCTTCACCACCGTCATCACGTCGGAGGATCTGCGGAAGGAAATCGTGGCCACCAGCGGACTGCCGGAGGTTCTGAACCGCACGGTCGGCATCAACAAGCACCGACGCCACCGGCCGCGACGAGGTGGTGATCCGCGGCATGGGCAACAACTACTCGCTGGTGCTGGTGAACGGGCGCCGCGTGTCCATCTCCGACGCGCTGTGGCGCGGCGGCGACTTCGACCTTCACTCGATCCCGATGTCCGCCATCGAGCGGGTCGAGGTCGTGCGCGGCCCGATGTCGGCGCTCTACGGCTCCGACGCCATCGGCGGCGTGGTCAACATCATCACCAAGAAGCCGACCGACAAATGGTCCGGCGAGGTCAACGGCGACTACCGCGTCGTCCAGCCGGGCCGCGGCGGCACCCAGTACCGCACCGGCCTGTACGCCGCCGGCCCGGTCACCGACAAGGTTGCGGCCACCGTCGCCGCCGAGTATTTCCATCGCCAGGCTTGGCACCACAACTCCCGCTACAACGGCCGGGTGCCGGCGCTGGAGAAGAAGGAGCTGGCGAACTTCCTGTCCTCGGTGAGCTGGGACGTCACCGAGAACCAGACGCTGGAAGCCAACTACGGCCTGAACCGCGACTACCGCCCCCGCGGCATCTACGACCGCTGGTTCTCCTACATGGAGCAGGAGGTCGTCCGCAACACCGTCGGCGCCGCCCACCGCGGCAACTGGAGCTGGGGCGACACGCTGCTGGAGGCCAACTATGAAGACGGCACCATCGACGACTTCAACACCTCCTACAACGCTCCGCAGCAGCGTCGCCTGAAGGAAAAGAATCTCTTCCTGCATGGCCGCTCCAACTTCCAGCTCGGTTTCAACCGGCTGACCGCCGGTACCGAATACCGCAAGCAGACGGTGGAGGACCCCGCCACCTTCCTTCAGTCCGGCAAGTCGGAGATCGCGCAGAAGGCCGTCTATCTTCAGGACCAGATCGGCCTGACCGACCAGCTCTCGCTGACGCTCGGCACCCGTTACGACCACCACGAGATTTTCGGCGGCAACTTCACCAGCCGCGCCAACGTCGTCTACGCGCTGACCGACACGCTGTCCTTCAAGGCCGGCGTCAGCCAGGGCTACAAGGCGGCGGGCGCTGCTTCCTGTCGGGCAACCCGGATCTCGAACCCGAGACCAGCACCAACTACGAAGTCGGCGTAGAAACCCGCCATGACCGTTGGGACGCCAGCCTCGTACTGTTCCACAACAAGGTCAAGGACATGATCCAGGCGGTCTACGACCCGGTGGCCGTGGCCCGCAATTGGCGCAACATCAACAAGGTGGACATCTCGGGCGTCGAGGCGACGGGCTCCGTCAGCCTGACTTCCAAGCTGCTGCTGTCGGGCAATTACACCTACCTCTACACCGAGCAGGCCAACGGTGCGGAGCTGGAGAACCGTCCGCGCCACAAGGTCAACGCCTCCCTGACCTGGCAGGCGCTGGACAACCTCAGCACGACGGTGTCCACGATCTACACCGGTCCGCAGCTTGAGGGCACCTCCAAGGTCCCCGGCTACACGCTGCTGAACTGGGGCCTGAACGCCGACGTCACCGACGCGCTGACCCTCGGGGCCGGCGTGAAGAACATCACCAACGTGATCCTGACCGAGAAGAGTTCCAGCTTCCAGTCGGTGGAGGTGGGACGCAACTACTACGTCTCCGCCAACTACCGCTTCTGATCTCCGCCCGCCGCCCGTCTCCGGCCTCGTCCGGGGGCGGGGGCGCCTGCTTTTCGAATGCCTGCCAAAGCCGCCTTCGGCCCGTTGCCGCGGGCGCCGGTGCCGGAAAGGCCCGCCCCATGATCCTGTCGAACCTTCTCGTCGACGTCAGCCTTCTGAAGACCAACCCCGATTTCCGCCGCGTGCTGATCGCCCGGACGATCTCGCTGATGGCGCTCGGCCTGCTGTCGGTGGCGGTGCCGGTCCAGGTCTACGGCCTCACCGGGTCCAGCCTTCAGGTGGGGATGGCCGCCGCCTGATCCTGTTCGCCCGCAGCGTCTGCGGACTGGGCTTCCTCGGGCTGGCGGCCAACGCGGCGCTGCCCTCCCCTTCCGGCGATTTACGTCCTGTCCTTCTGGGACGGCTTTTTCGGGGCGATCGGAGTCAACGCGCTGATGGCGGCGATGCCGCATCTCGTCGGGCGCGCCAATCTGGTCCAGGCCCGCGCGCTGACCATGCTGTCCATGCGGGTCGCCACCATCCTGTCGCCGGCGCTGGGCGGCCTGCTGATCGCCGGAGCGGGCGGCGGCTGGGTCTATCTTCTCACCGCGCTCGGCACCGGGCTGACCGTCCTGACGCTGCTCGGCCTGCCGCGGATGATGCCGGAGGGGAAGGCCGGGGAGAACCCGCTGCGCGCCATGGCGCAGGCCTTCGTCTTCCTGTTCGGTCACAAGGTGATTTTGAGCGTGGTCGCTCTCGGCTGCCTGACCACGGTGGCCACCTCCATCCGCATCCTTTTCCCGGCTCTGGTGGAGGAGGTGTTCGGCGGCGGCGCCTTCGAGATCGGGCTGATGTACCGCGCCGTCCCCATCGGGGCCACGCTGGGCGCGGCGCTCAGCGGCTGGGCCGCGCGGTTGGAACGTCCGGGGCTGGCGATGGGCGGCGCCTGCATGGGCGCCTTCGCCTGCATCGCCGTGATCGAGGCCGCCGGCAGCCTGGCCGGGGCTTCTGCCCTGCTCGCCGCCGCCTTTCCCGCCGCCGCCCAGACGCGGGTGAAGGTGTCGGCGGTGGTCGCCGCCCCCGTCCGGCAGACGCTGCAATTGCCCGGCACGCTGGTGTCGCCGCAGAGCAGCGCCCTCTCCGCTCCGGTCGAAGGCCGGGTGGAGCGCCTGCTCGCCGAGGCCGGCGACCGTGTCGAAGCCGGGCGGATCCTGCTGCGGCTGGACGACGCCATCGCCAGGCTGGAGCTGGAGCGGCTGGAACATGCGCTGGCCGAGGCCGAGCATCTGCACCGCGACGCCCAGCGGCTGGCCCGCGAGGCGGAGGCTCTGGTTGGCGTGCAGAGCGTCTCGCAGTCCCGTTACCGCACGCAGCTCGCCCAGGCCGCCATCGAGGAGGCAAAGGTCCGTCAGCTCCGCGCCGCCGTCGCCATCCAGCGGGAGCAGGTGGCCCGCCACGCGCTGACCGCCCCCTTCGCCGGGGTGGTGACCGAACGGCGCACCGGGCGCGGGCAATGGGTGGGGGCCGGCGGTTCGGTACTTCAACTCACCGCCACCGACCCGCTGCGCGTCGTGGTCGATGTGCCGGAACGCCTGCACGGGCGCATCGAAGCCGGCACGCGCGTCACCGTTCTGGCCGCCGACGCGGAGGACGGGGCCGGGATCGGTGCGGCGGTCGAGCGGGTGGTGCCTGCCGCCGATCCGATCAGCCGCAGCTTCCGCGTCCACATCGCGCTTCCCAATCCCGAAGGACGGCTGATGCCGGGCATGTCGGCGCGCGTGAGTTTCGCCCCCGGCCCGGCGCCGGGAACGCCGGAGATCGCGCTTCAGGTTCCGGCGGACGCGGTGCAGCGCCATCCCGACGGCAGCGCGCGCGTCTGGGTGGTCCAGCGCGGCGGCGACGGGGCCGTGGCCCGCCCGGTGGCGGTGCGCACGGGCCGCCACTCCGGCGACCGCGTGGAAGTCCTGAGCGACGAATTGCGCCCCGACGATCTGGTGGTCGTCCAGGGCAACGAGGGCCTGCGCCCCAACCAGCCGGTCGTCCCGGACACGGTCGGGTGAGGAAAATCCCCTATCCCGCCCCGGGAGAGGGGACGTTCAAGTTCCCTTCCGGAGCCGCGATGACCCGCCTGATCCTGCGCAACCCGCTGGCCGCCCTGGTTTCGGTCCTGATCCTGTGCCTGCTTGGCGCGGTGTCGGTCTTCCGCATTCCGGTGCAGATGATCCCCGACATCAGCCCGCGGCGGATCATGGTGGAAACCAACTGGCCCGGCGCCACGCCGCAGGACGTCGAGCAGGAAATCCTGATCGGGCAGGAGAAATACCTGCGTGCCATTCCCGGCCTCGTCCGCCTGTCCTCCAGCGCCGAGTTCGGCGGCGGTCAGGTGGAGCCGGAGTTCCCCTCCGGCGCCTCCATCGACGAGGCGCTGATCCACATCGACAACGCCCTGTCGCAGGTCGCCGACTACCCGGAAACGGTGGACCGCCCGCGCGTCGTCGCCGAATCCGCGACGGCGGAGCCCTTCCTGTTCTACGGCGTCGGGCGGCTGGACGGCGCCACCGATGCGGAGTCCATCCAGCGCGAAACCAACTGGATCGAGAACGTCCTGCGTCCCCGGCTGGAGCGGGTTCCCGGCGTGGCGAAGGCGGAGGTGATCGGCGGGGCCACGCAGAAAATCCACATTCTTCTCGACCCGCTGAAGCTGTCCGCCCGCCACCTGAACGTGGGAACGGTGCGCGACGCCATCCGGGCGCGCAACCGCGACGTTTCCGGCGGCGACCGCGATTTCGGCAAGCGCCGCTATTTCCTGCGCACCATCGGGCGCTTTTCCGATCTGGAGGATCTGGCGGAGCTGATCGTCGCGCGGGAGAACGGCACGGCCATCCGCCTGCGCGACGTGGGTTCGGTGACCATGGCGACCAAGGAGGCGCGCAGCATGGCCTTCGCCGACGGGCGCCCCACCCTGCTCGTCACCATCGGCAAGCGGGCCGGCGCCAACGTCATCGCCGTCAAGGACGCGGTGACCGAGGCGGTGGAGGAGCTGAACCGCCACGCCCTGAAGGAGCGCGGGCTGACCATGCGGCTGCTGTCTGAGGACGTGCGTTACATGGAACGGTCCATCGACAACGTGCTGAACAACCTGATCGCCGGCAGCGCGCTGGCCGCGGTGGTGGTGCTGCTGTTCCTGCGCTCCGTCCCGGCGACCGCGGCGGCGGCCAGCATGCCGGTCTGCACGCTGGCGACCCTGCTGGTGCTGGCGGCCAGCGGGCGCAGCATCAACGTGATCTCGCTGTCCGGCGTCGCCTTCGCCATCGGCATGACCCTGGACAACAGCGTCGTGGCGCTGGACAGCATCGCCCGCCATCTGCGCATGGGCAAATCGCGCGCCGCCGCGACCGAGGACGGCATCGCGGAGGTCTGGCCGGCGATCCTGTCCTCCACCCTCACCACCGTGCTGGTCTTCCTGCCGGTGCTGTTCATCACCGCGGAGGCGGGGCAGCTCTATTCCGACATCGCGATCGCCATCACCGGCGCCGTCATGATGTCGATGCTCGCCTCGGCGAAGGACCGGACGGAGCATCGCTATGTCGTCGATGCGGTGCGCGCCGCGCTCGCCGGCCATTGCAGCCACCTGTCCGTGCCGGACGTCCCCAGCGTGATCCGCACCCCGACCATGCTGCACCTGTCCACCGAACTGACCGGGGAGTTGGCCGATCCCACGGTGTCGTCCTTGCGGCTCGCCCACGCGCTGCACCCGACGCCGGCGGTCTGCGGCACGCCGACCGACCTCGCCCGCGACGCCATCGCGCGGCTGGAAGGCTACGCCCGCAATTGGTACAGCGGCATGGTCGGCTGGATGGACAGCCGCGGCAACGGCGAATGGGCGCTGTCCATCCGCTGCGGTCTGGTCCAGGGCCGGCGGCTGCGCCTTTACGCCGGGGCCGGCGTCGTCGCGGATTCCGACCCCGCGGCGGAGTGGGAGGAAACGGCGGCCAAGCTGACCACCATGCTGAACCTGTTCGGCGTCGGGGCCGCTTTGCCCTCCGATGCCAATGTGCCGGTGGGGTTGGCCCCAGTGGGGTTGGCGTCATGAGCGTCGCCTTCACCCCCTGGCCCACGGACGTCGCCGAGCGCTACCGTGCGAAGGGCTATTGGACGGGCGACCCGCTGACCAACGTGATCGACCGCCACCGGGGCGCTGCGGCGGAAGCCACCGCGATCCTCTGCGGGGAGCGCCGGTTCCGCTACGCCGATGTGCAGCGCCTGTCGGCCCGGCTGGCGGCGGCCTTCCGCGCCCGCGGTCTGCGGCCCGGCGACACCGCGCTGGTCCGGCTACCGAACCGCGCGGAATTCCACTTGGTGTTCTTTGCCCTGCTGCGCTGCGGGGTGGTGCCGGTCAACGCGCTGAACAGCCACGGCGCTTTTGAACTGACGGCCTACGCGCGCCAGATCGAACCGAAGCTGGCGGTGCTGGCGGCGTCGGCCCCGTCCTTGGCCGCCCTGATGGCGCGGACGGTCGGGCCGGAGCGGCTGCTGTTGCTCGGCGACCCGGCGGAGGATGTCCTCGGCGGCTTCGCCTGGGCCGACGGCGCCCCGCTGTCGGAGGAAGGCGCCGGGCCGGACCACGCCGCCGATCCATCCGGCGTTGCCTTCTTCCAATTGTCCGGCGGCAGCACCGGCACGCCGAAGCTGATCCCGCGCACCCACGACGATTACCTCTACAGCGTCCGCCGCAGCGCCGGGATCTGCGGGCTGCACGACACCTGCCGCTTCCTCTGCGCCTTGCCGGCGCCGCACAACTTCACGCTCAGCTCGCCCGGCGCGCTCGGGGTGTTCCATGCCGGCGGCACGGTGGTGATGGCCGGCGACCCCAGCCCGGCCACCGGATTCCCGCTGATCGCGCGCCACCGCGTCACCTGGGCGGCTCTGGTCCCGCCCATGCTGTCGGTCTGGCTGGAGGCCGCGGGCACCGCCGAGGACCTGTCGAGTCTGGACGTCGTTCAGGTCGGCGGCGCCAAGCTCAGCCCCGCCGTGGCCGAACGGGTGCCGGAGCGGTTGGGCTGCCGTCTCCAGCAGGTGTTCGGCATGGCGGAAGGGCTGGTGAACTACACGCGGCTCGACGACGACGACTGGACGGTGGTCAACACCCAGGGCCGCCCGATGTGCCCCGACGACGAGGTTCGCATCCTCGACGCCTCCGGACACCCGGTCCCGCCCGGCGCGGTGGGGGAGCTGTGGACCCGCGGCCCCTACACCTTCCGCGGCTACAAGCAGACCCTGCGCGAGCGGGTGAGGAAAGAAATCGCCTTCACGGAAACGACCGCATCATGACCATCCGATCCATCGCCCCCTACGCCCTGCCCACCGCCGCCGAGCTGCCGCAGGACAAGGTGTCCTGGAGCTTCGATCCCGCCCGCGCGGTCCTGCTGATCCATGACATGCAGGACTATTTCGTCGCCTTCTACGGCGACGCGAACCCGGCCATCGTCAATTGCGTGGACACCATCGTCCGGCTGAAGCGCCATCTGAAGGCGCTGGGGGTGCCGGTCGTCTACACGGCCCAGCCGCCGGTCCAGCCGGACGCCGACCGCGGCCTGCTGAACGACATGTGGGGACCGGGCCTGACGCGGAAGTCGGAACTGGCGGGCATCGTCGCCCCACTGGCCGAGATCATGCAGGAGTCGGGGCGCGACCAGCTTCTGATCTGCGGAATCTACGCGCACATCGGCATCATGCAGACGGCGGTGGACGCCTTCATGTGCGGCATCAAGCCCTTCCTGGTCGCCGACGCCATCGCCGATTTCTCGCGCGAGGATCACATGATGGCGCTGCGCTACGTCGCGCGCAACGCCGGGCGGACGCTGCATTCCGACAGCGTTCTGGCCGCCCCCGCCGATGCGCTGAGCAAGGACGGGCTGCGGCGCATCCTGCTGGCCTCGCTCGACGAGACGCCGGGGGACGACGACATCCTGCTGGATTTCGGCCTGGATTCCATCGCGGTGATGCAGGTGGTGGACCGCTGGAAGGCCGCCGGGGTGGAGGTGGGCTTCGCCGAACTGGCGGCAGAGCCGAGCATCAACGGCTGGTGGGCACTGATCCAGCCCCGGCTGGCCGCCGCCGAGCGCGTGACGGCATGATGGACTTCGCGGGCCGGACCGTCTGGGTGACCGGCGCGGGGCAAGGGATCGGGCGGGCCGTGGCCGACCTTTTCCACACCCGCGGCGCCGTGGTCATCGCCTTCGACCGCCGTTGGAGCGACGGCGGCGAGCGGCCCTACCTCACCGTGACGCTGGACATTTCCGATGCGGAGGCGGTCGCCGGCATCCTCCGGATGGGGCCGGTGGAGGCGATGACCGACACGGACTGGCGCGACACCTTCGCCGTCAATGTGGCCGGTCCCTTCCACATGATGCGGGTGGCGATCCCGGCCTTCAAGCGCGGCGGGAACGGCGGCGCCATCGTCAGCGTGTCGTCCAACGCCGCCCGTGTGCCGCGGACCGGCATGGCCGCCTATGGCGCGTCGAAGGCGGCGCTGAGCAGCCTGACCATGACGGTGGGGCTGGAACTGGCGCCCTACGGGGTGCGCTGCAACGTCGTCTCCCCCGCCGCCGGCCACATCACCATGGCCGACCTGCCGGTGGACGGCGGGGCGACGCTGGGGCGGTAGGCTTTTCATCTTCAGGACCCATCCGATGACCAACGACCATTACGTGAACCCCTTCGACGACGAGGGCCAGGAGTTCCTGGCGCTGACGAACGCCGCCGGCCAGTTCAGCCTGTGGCCGTGCTTCGCCGCCCTGCCCGATCCGCTGGCCCGCGCGCTCGCCCGGCTGGCGGAAGGTTGCGGGGTGTCCGTCGCCGATCTGGCGATGGCGGGCATCGCCGTCTATCTGCACCGGCTGTCCGGCGATCCCCGCCCGGTGGTGGGCGTCCCCTTCTTGCGGCGGATGGGTTCCGCCGCCGTCCATTCGGTGGCGCCGGTGGTCAGTGTGCTGCCGGCGCGCATCGACCTGACCGGAGCGGACACGCTGGCCGCCGCCGCCGGGCAGGTCCGGGCGGCGCTGAAGGAGGCGCGTCGCCACCAGCGTTACGACGCGGAGCGCATCCCGCGCGACCTGGGTCAGGTCGGATCGGGCAAGGCGCTCTACGGCCCGGTCGTCAATTACCGCATGTTCGATTACGACCTGGACTTCGCGGGGGTGGAGGCGGTCACCCACCATCTGGCGACCGGCCCGGTGGACGACTTCGAGTTCGGGCTGATGACCCGCGGCGGCGGGATCACGCTGGAACTGCGCGCCGACCGCACCCGCTACGGCACCGATGAACTGGTCCGCCGGTCCCGTCTTCGCCGCCCCGGAGTGTCCGGCGGCCCTGGCGCCGGCGACCCTGGTAGAGGTGCTGGACCGTCAGGCCGCCGAGACGCCGCGGGCCACGGCGCTGGTGTTCGGCGAAACCCGCATCAGCTTCGCGGCGCTGTCGGCGACCGTTTCGCGGCTGGCACGGCGGCTGATCGCGCGCGGCGTCGGCCCCGGCGACGTGGTGGCGGTGGCGATCCCGCGCTCCGCCGACGCGGTGGTCGCCATGCTGGCCGTGCTGGCGAGCGGCGCCACCCATCTGCCGCTGGACCTCGATTATCCCACCGAGCGGCTGGCGATGATGTGCGAGGACGCCGCGCCGTGTTGCGCGCTGACCTGGGCTCCGGTGGCCGGGCGGCTGCCCGCCGGGCTGGAGGCGCTGTGCCTGGACGATGCGGACCTGCTGGCCGCCTGCGCCGCCCTGCCCGGCACGCCCATCGCGGCGACGGAGCGCAAGGCACCCCTGACGCCCGCCCATGTCGCCACCATCATCTTCACCTCCGGCTCCACCGGGCGGCCGAAGGGCGTGATGAACACCCACGGCGCGCTTCTGAACCTGCTGCTGTCCCACACGGCGACGGTTTACGGCCCGGCGCTGGAGGCCGTCCGGCGGCGCCACGGCACCCGCGCGCTGCGGGCGGCGCACACCCATTCCTTCGCCTTCGATTCCTCCTGGCTGCAAATCTTCTGGATGCTGCTGGGGCAGGAGCTTCACATCTTCGACGAGGAGATGCGGCGCGACGCCCATGCGCTGGTGCGGGACCGGCGCATCGACGCCATGGACCTGCCGCCCTCCTTCTGCGCGCAGATGCTGGCCTGCAGACTGATGGAACCGGGACACCATCATCCGGCGCTGATCCTGATCGGCGGCGAAGCGACCTCCCCCGCCCTGTGGATGGCGCTGCGCGGTTACCCGGACCTGATGGCGGTGAACCTTTACGGCCCGACCGAGAACACGGTGGACACGCTGCGCGCGCCCGTGACGGTGGGCGCGGTGGGCGAGCTTTACATCGGCGGGGCCGGTCTGGCGGCGGGCTATGTGGGCCGTCCGGGGCTGACCGCCCAGCGCTTCGTCGCCGATCCCTTCGGCACGGGCGGGCGGCTCTACCGCACCGGCGATCTGGTGCGCTGGACCGGCGACGGGCAGATCGACTTCATCGGGCGCGCCGATCAACCAGATCAAGGTCCGTGGCTACCGCATCGAAATCCCGGAGGTGGAGGCCGCCCTGCACCGCCTGTCCGGCGTGTCCGGCGCGCTGGTGGTGGCGGAGGCGGTGAACGGCAGCCATCGGCTGGTGGCCTATTGCACCCTGTCCAACGGCGCGGACCGGACATCCCGCGCCCTGCTGCATGGCCTGCGCGAACGGCTGCCCGATTACATGGTGCCTTCGGCGCTGGTGATGCTGGACGCCTTCCCGCTGACCGTCAACGGCAAGGTGGACCGGGCGCGCCTGCCCGCCCCAACGGCGGAAACCGGCGGCGAGGCCCCCGCCACCCCGGCGGAGGCGCTGCTCTGCCGGGCCATGGCGACGGTGCTGAAGCTGGCGGCGGTGGGCGCCGACGCCGATTTCTTCGCTCTCGGCGGCGACAGCATCAGCGCCATCGCGCTGGGCAGCGCGTTGCGCGCCCATGGCTTCGAACTGCGCCCGCGCGACGTCTTCGCCGGGCGCGACCCGCGCCGCATGGCGCTCGCCCTGAAGGCTCTGGCTCCAGAAGGCCGGGCGCGGCGGCGGTGCCGCTTCTGCCCTTGCAGAAGGGCATGCTGTTCCAAAGCCAGCTCGGCGGGAAGGCCAGCGCCTACAACGCCTTCACCGCCCTGGACCTCGACGGGCCGCTGGACGCGGAGCGGCTGAGCCTCGCCTTCGACGCGGTGCTGCGCCGCCACCCGCAGCTTGCCGGGCTGTTCGACCATGACGGGCGCGGCGAACCCCTGCTGGTCATCCCCGCCCTGCCGGACGGCGGTACCGGGCTGTGGCCTTTCGAGCGGCACGACCTGTCGGAATTGGCGCCGGAGGCCCGATCGGCGGAACTGGCCCGCATCGAGGCCGCGACGGCGGAGCGCGCCAACCCGACCGACCGCTTCCTGGGGCTGGTCAAGGCCGTTCTGGTCCGCACCGCACCGGACCGCCACCGGCTGCTGATCGCCGTGCATCATCTGGTGGTGGACGGCTGGTCCACGCCGCTGCTTCTGCGCGACCTGCTGACCGCCTATGGCGGCGGTCCCGAGGCTCTGACGCCTCCGGCCATCGGCTATGCGGCGGTGGTGGAGGGACTGCTGGCCCGCGACGGGGCGGAAAGCCGGGCCGCCTGGAACGGCGCGCTGGCCGGCGCCGTTCCGACCGTGCTGTTCGACGCGGCCCGGTCCGGCGGCGCTGACCGATGCCCTGCTCGCCCGCCTGCGGGCGGAGGGGCTGACTTTGAACGCGCTGATGCAGGCGGTGTGGGCGCTGGTGCTGGGCAATCTGGCGGGGCGCGGCGACGTGCTGTTCGGCACGCCGGTCTCCGGACGCTCCGGCGCCGTTCCGGGCGTGGAGGAGCAGGTCGGCCTGTTTCTGAACACCCTGCCGGTGCGGGTGGCGCTGGACCCGGTGCGGCCCCTGTGGGCGCAGCTTCCGGCCATCCAGGACCGCCACATCGCGCTGATGGAGCATGACGGGCTGGGCCTGTCGGAGCTTCAGGCCATGGCCGGTGGCGGCGCGCTGTTCGACACGCTTCTGGTCGTGGAGAATTACCCGGACAGCGGCTACGAGGCCCGCGACCTCGGCGGCGTCCGGGTGGCCGGGATTCACAACCGGGGTTACAGGCATTATCCGCTGGCGCTGCTGGTCCTGCCGGGCCGGGAACTGACCCTGCTGGTGGAGAGCCGCGGCGCGGTGCCCGACGCGCGGGCTCTGGCGGAGCGGGTCCGCGGCCTTCTGGAAACGCTGGTCCGCCATCCGGAGACACCCGTGGCCGCCCTGTCGACCCTGACGGAGGGGGAGCGGCGGCACCTCGCGGCGGTGAACGCCACGGCGCTGGCGGTGCCATGGACCACGCTGCGCAGTCTGCTGGCCGCCCAGGCGGCGGGTGGCCGGTCTGGCCGGACGGCTGCGCGCCCTGGGGGTGCGCCCCGGCGACGTGGTGGCCGTGGGACTGCCGCGCTCAGCCTGTCGATCCTGGCGGTGACCGAGGCGGGGGCGGCCTATCTGCCGCTCGACCTCGGCTATCCGGCGGAGCGTCTGGGCTTCATGCTGTCCGACGCCTGCCCGCGGGTGCTGATCACCGACGCGGCTTCGCGCCCGCTGTTCGGCGGCGCGGTTCCGGTGCTGTCCGTCGATGAGGACTCCGGCGCGGCGGACGAAACACCGGCCCCCGCCGACGGGCTGACGCCGGACCACCCGGCCTACGTCATCTACACCAGCGGCACCACGGGACGGCCCAAGGGCGTGGCGGTGTCGCACGGCGCCATCGTCAACCGCATTCTGTGGATGCAGAACGAATACCCGCTGAGGCCCCACGACGCGATCCTGCAAAAGACGCCCTGCGGCTTCGACGTGTCGGTGTGGGAGTTCTTCTGGTCCTTCATGGTCGGGGCAAGGCTGGTCATGGCGCCGCCCGACGCCCACCGCGACCCGGCGGCGCTGGTGCGGCTGATCGAGGATCACCGCATCACCACCCTCCATTTCGTGCCGTCGATGCTGGCCTTCTTCACCGCCAGCGTGATCGAAGCCCACGGACCCGACACCCCCGTCTGCACCAGCCTGACCCGCGTCTTTTGCAGCGGGGAGGCGCTGGGGCGCAGCCTGTCGCGCGCCTTCGCCGCCCGCTTCGGTGCGGAATTGCACAACCTCTACGGCCCGACCGAGGCAGCGGTGGACGTCACCCACTGCCCGGCGTCGGGTGCCTGGATCGCGGGGGACGGCGGCGTTCCCATCGGCAAGCCGGTGTGGAACACGCAGCTTCGCATCCTCGACCACGCCCTGCGCCCGGTCCCGCCGGGAGCGGTGGGGGAGCTGTATCTGTGCGGCGACCAGCTCGCCATCGGCTATCTCGGGCGGCCCGGCCTGACCGTCTCGCGCTTCGTCGCCGATCCCTTCGACCATGGGCGGCGGATGTACCGCACCGGCGACCTCGCCCGCTGGCTGCCGGACGGCTCGGCCGAGTATCTGGGCCGCACCGACCATCAGGTGAAAATCCGCGGCCAGCGCATCGAGCTGGGCGAGATCGAAGGTGCGCTGGACGCCCTGCCCCTGTCGCCGAACGGGAAGCTGGACCGCAAGGCCCTGCCCCTCCCCGCGGCGGGCGGCAAGGCGTGCCGGACGGGCCGCGCCCCGGCGCCGGGGCTGGAGAGCCGACTGGCGGCCATCGTCGCCGAACTGCTGGAGCTGGAGCGCGTCGGCACGGACGACGATTTCTTCGCCATCGGCGGCCATTCCCTGCTGGCGATGCGGCTGGCGGCGCGCATCCGCCGCGACCTGGGGCAGCCGGTGTCGGTCAGCCGGATCATGGTGGCCCCCACGGTCGCCCGGCTGGCCGCCCATCTGGCCGCCCATCTGAGCGAGGCGAGCCGGTCGGACGAGCCGGAAAATCTGGGCTTCGCGCCGGTCATCCGCCTGCGCGACGGGTCGGGGCCGCCGTTGATCTGCCTTTATCCGGGGTCCGGCCTGTCCTGGCAGTACAGCGTGCTGTCGCGCTATCTGGGCGGGGACCGTCCTATCGTCGGGCTGCAATCGCCCCGCCCCAACGGACCGCTGGCGCTCAGCGCCGACCTCGACGAGCTGTGCGACCGCCAACTCGCCATCCTGCGCGAGGTGCAGCCGCGGGGGCCGTACCACCTGCTGGGCTATTCGCTGGGCGGCACGGTGGCCTATGGGCTGGCGGTGCGGCTGCGGCGGCTGGGCGAGCGGGTGGATTTCCTCGTCCTGCTCGACACCTACCCGTCGGAGGCCCACGACTGGAGCGGGCTTGGCCGCACCGACGCCGATCAGGCGGCGGAGCGGGAGCAGGAACAGTTCCTCAGCGACGCCCTGGCCGACGTGATGGACGAGGATCTGCGGCGGGAAAAGGTGGAGATGTTCGGCCACATCTTCGGCAACTACAAGGATGCGGTGCGGGTTCTGTCGAAGGCCCGTACTCCGCCCTACGACGGCGAACTGACGCTGTTCGTGGCGGAAAAGTCGATCCCGCCGGAAATCGACCCGGAGGGAGGCTGGGCGGGCCGTGTCGGGCGCCTGTCCGTCCACCGCCTGCCCCATTGCTCGCACGAGGACCTCATCGCCCCGGCCTCCCTGCGGATCGTCGGCCCCCTGCTCGACCGGGTGATCGCTGCCTCTGTTCAATTCCCTCTCCCCTCCGGGGAGAGGGCTGATTGGCGCGAAAGGAAGGGTTGCTTGCGACGATTGACACGCTCGATACCGGAAACCCTGAAGCGTGGCGGCGGCACCGGCGCCTTCTGGCAGGAGGTCGCCCAGCGCGGCACGCCGCTGGTGGAGCCGCTGTGGCCGGACCGGGTGGTAATGACCTTCCTGGCACGCGGTGCCCTTCACAACGTGCGCCTGTTGGGCGGTCCGACCTCCAACCACGAGAACCTTGAACGGCTCGGCGGCAGCGACGTCTGGTTCAAGAGCTTCACCGTCCCCTCCTCCACCCGGCTGTCCTACCGGATCGCGCCCGATGTGCCGGACTTTCCCGGCACCTGCCGCGAATGCCGGATGGCCATCCTGACACAGCTTCGGTCCGGCCCGCTGAACCACCGCCCCTGGCCGGCGGACGCACCCGATCCCTACAATCAGCTTTCTCTGCTCGAACTGCCGGACGCCCCGCCCCAGCCCGGCCTTGAGGATGGGGTGGCGGAACCGGCGGGCCGGCTGGTCGCCGAACGGTTCGACAGCCGCGTCCTGGGCAACACGCGCGAGGTGGCGGTCTACACGCCGCCCGGCGTCGATCCGGCGGGGGCCGGGACGATCCTACTGCTGTTGTTCGACGGGCCGGACAATCGCGACCGGCGCGCGCCGGTGCCGGCGATCCTCGACAGGCTGACCGGCGACGGGCGGCTGCCCCCGGTGCTGGCCGTCTTCATCGCCAACCCCAGCGCGGAGACGCGGGCGCGCGAGCTTCCCGGCAACCCCGCCTTCGCCGCGATGCTGGCTGACGAGCTTCTTCCCTGGCTGGTGGAGCGCACGGGCGTCCGGCCCTGGAGCGCCCGGACCGGTTCGGCAACGCGCTGTCGATGTCCGGCTCCTTCTGGTGGCATCCTTCGGGCACGCCGCCCGACCGTCCGGAGCATGTCGCCGGGCTGGTGGCGTCGCGCGAGCGGCTGCCGGTGCGGCTGTTCCTCAGCGCCGGGCTGTTCGAAAGCTCCAGCGACGGGGAGATCGGCATCCTCGAAAGCTCCCGCCACTTGCGGGACGTGCTGGAGGCCAAGGGCTACGACGTGGCCTACCGCAACTATGCCGGCGGTCACGACTATTTCGTTTGGCGCGGGGCGCTGGGTGACGGGCGGCTGGCGCTGATTGGCAGGAAGCCGTAGCCAACCCTTTGAAAAGAAACAAAAGCTGAAAAAACAGCGAAAGCCAGGGCTCCGCGAGAAAATTTTCTCGCGGAGCCTGCCTTTCTCAGCGCCCTGCCCCGCCCTGCCCGGCCTTCAGGATCGCGTCGATATCGTCACGAATGGCGCGGAGCGTCTCCCGGTCGATGTCCGCCAGGGCCAAGCCCTGTTTCCGGACGGTGGCGACGGTCTGCCGCGCCCCGAACACGGCCTTCGCCAGCGGCTTCGGCAAGGCGCTGCCGGTGGGAGGGGCGCTTTGGCGGGGCCGCGCCACCGGAGACGCCGGCGCCTCCTCATCGGCGGAACGCCGGTTCATCTCCCTGACCAGCGCGTCCCAGCCGCGCAGTTGCTCGGCCTCGCCCTTCAGCCGGGCGATCTCCACCAGACGGTAACGCGCCGGGCGGTGCTGCGGGTACTCCTCCCGGATGCGCTGCGGCAGGCGGCTGATGAGGAGCGCGCGGGAAATGTCCACCCGGTCCTTCCCAACGATCCGCCCGACATCCTCCTGCCGGTAGCCGTGACGCTCCATCAGCCGGGCGTAGGCATCGCCCTCTTCAAAGGGGGACAGGTCGGCGCGGACGACGTTCTCGATCAGCGCCAGTTCGTCCGACGCACCGGTGACGGTCACGGCGTAGATGGTCGGGTGGCCGAGCGCCCGCACGGCGCGGAAACGCCGTTCCCCGAAGACGAGTTGGAACCGCCCGTCCCCCAACTGCTGCACGCCGACCGGCTGAGCCAGACCGTGCTGCGCGATGGAGGATTTCAGCGCCTCCATGTCCGCCTCGTCGAAATGGCGGCGGGGCTGGTCGGGGTTGGTGACGATCCTCCCGATGTCGATCTCCACGACAACCGGGCCGCGGCGGTTGAAGCCCTGCCCTTCCTCGCGGGCCTGCCGCTCCGCCGCCGCGGTGGTCAGCACGCCGGTATTCGTCCGGGCCAGTTTACGCGACATGGGCCATCACCTCCGGCATGCGGGC
Organism: Pseudomonadota bacterium; assembly: GCA_023411035.1. Classification (GTDB taxonomy): domain Bacteria; phylum Pseudomonadota; class Alphaproteobacteria; order Azospirillales; family Azospirillaceae; genus Azospirillum. The sequence goes on along the minus strand of JAEYPE010000041.1, from coordinate 3,028 downwards.
ACGTTCCTGGATCAGCGCGTCGGCGACGGCCTGATACACCTCATAGCCCGGCGCGTCCGGCACCGCCTCCAGCGCGGCGCGCCCGGCGGCGACGGCCTGAGCGTAGACGGTCGCCCGCGGGATCGGGCCGAAGACCCGCAGCTTCGCGCCGAACAGGTTGCGGATGTCGTCCAGCGACGCCTGGTCCTGCGTCAGCCGCGCGTTGTACATCGTCGGCAGAATGCCCAGCACGCTGACCCCCGGATTGGCCCGGCGGCGGATCATGTCCAGGTTCTCCAGCAGGAATTCGACGCCGGCCACGCTCAGCATTTCCGTCTGGCAGGGAATGGCGACGGTGTTGGCGGCGGTCAGCGCGTTGCGGGCCAGCATGCCGAAGTGGGGCGGGGTGTCCACGAAGATGAAATCGTAGCTTTGCCGCGCCCCGCCATCCAGGCATTCACGAAGCGCGCAATCGCCCGACGACTGGCTTTGCAATTCCGCCTCCGCGTCGCCCAGCCGCATGCCGCTGGGGATCACGTCCAGTCCGCTGTCGGTGGTGACGATGTAGTCGCTGAGGTCGAAGCTTCTGCCTCGCGACTTCAGCGCCTCCACGGACGCCTTCAGCGCGTAGTAAAGGGTTTTCTCCTCCCGCTCGCGCTCGATGGAGTTGATGCCGAGATGGATGGTGGCGTTGGCCTGCGGGTCCGCGTCGATCAGCAGGACCTTGAAATGCCGGGCGAGCAGGGTGGCCGTGTTGACGGTGAAGGCGGTCTTGCCCACCCCGCCCTTGCGGTTGGCCGCGGCACAGATCAGTGCCGGACCATGCTGCGTCACCGTCCCGATCTTCTCCTGCAAAAGCAAGGAGATGACCGGAGCCGGAACCTTCTCGCTGCCGTTTTCCCAGCGCGAAATCTTTGCCTTGTCGTATTTCCGGCCCAGCTTTTCGTTCAGCCAAGCCGCGAACTCCGGCTGGTTCAGCGTCCGGCCTTCCCGGAACGCCTTGATGTCCTCGCCGCGCATGGTCCAATCCCCTGCCTTGCCCTCCGCCACTTTTGCGCGGCAGCGGAGTCCGGTCAAGCCGGAACGTTGACTCTGGGGCAGGGAAGGGGAGTCAACATTCGGCGAGAAAATTTTCTCGCGGAGAAAGGCTGCGGCGGGGACGCGCCGGGCGTCCCCGCCGGTCCGGTCAGCCCGGCTTGTAGGCCGCCCGCGCTTCGGGCAGCAGCTTTTGCAGGGCGGCGATGCGGTCCGCCGTGCCGGGGTGGGTGGACATGAAGGTGGGCGGCTGCGCGCCCGCCTGCTTCATGTTCTGCCAAAGTTCGATGGCCGCCTGCGGGTCGTAACCGGCACGCGCCATCATCATCAGGCCGGCGCGGTCGGCCTCAAGCTCCTGGTTGCGGGAATAGGGAAGCAGCAGGCCGTATTGCGCGCCGGTGCCCAGCGCCGCGGCGATCAACTCGCTGTTGCCGATCCCGGTCGCCCCGAAGACGGAACCCAGGATGCTCGTGCCCGCTTCCGTCGCCATCTGGGTGCTGACCCGCTCGGCGGCATGTCCTTCCAGATTGTGGGCGATCTCATGACCGATGACGGCGGCAAGCTGCGCGTCGGTCTTGGCGTATTGGAACAGCCCATCATAAACGCCGATCTTCTGGCCGGGCAGGGCGAAGGCGTTGGCCTCCTGCCCCTGGAACACGCGCACCTCCCAACCGGCGGGGTCAAGCGATGCGGCGCGCAGCAAGCGGGCCGAAATCTGCTCGGCACGGCGCTGGTGGTCGGCGTTGGTGGTGGCCGGGGTCGATTGGATCAGGCGTTGCCAGTCCTGCTGGCCGAGTTGAACGAGCTGCTCCTGCGAAACGAGATTCAGCCCAAGCCCGGTCGAGTTTCCGGCGCATCCGGCCAGCGCCAGGGACCCGGCGAGTGCCGCGGCAAGGCGCAGGGGTCGGACGGTCTTGGTTGGCATCGTGATTCCTCCGCTGTGACTGTGTTCGGCGCATCCTATCCGATGGGGGGATGGACTTGGCCGGGGCAATTCGGGGGCGTCTCCCGCATTAGACGTCTAATAAACGTGTGACTTGAAACACCCGACTCAACCACCCACGCGATTCCATGTATAATCGGCGGTGCGATGGCATCGTTGCGCATGGATTGCGTCAGGAGGAACGGGTGACGACGCTCAAGGAGTTCGAGGAAGCCTTGAAGACGGCGGGCAACACGGCGGCTCTGGAGATCCTGGGGAAGCTGCGGGAGCGCGACAAGGCCCAGCGGTCGATCCGCCCGGCGCGCCGCGTCGTCGGCAAGAAGATGACGCCGGAACTGGCCGCGCAGATCCAGGAGCTTCACCGCACCACCGACATGACCCAGCAGGAGATCGCCTTCCAGCTTGGCGTCAACCAGGGCCGCGTGAACGAGGTGATCAAGCGCGGCAAATGGCTGGACAGCGACCCCAACGCGCCGGAAGCCGTCGCCCGCGACAAGGCCAAGTCCCGTGCGAAGGAAGGGGTGGGCATCGAACCGCGCCCCAGCCGCCCGAAGAAGAAAAAGGCCGCCAAGCCTGTGGAGGAAGCACCGGCGGAGGAAACGCCGGTCACCGAACCACACGTCGCGGAAGAACCCGCCCCCGCTCCCGTCCAGGCCGAACCCGCACCGCCCCCAGCGGAGCCGGCCGAACCGGCCGAGCCGGCGCTGGGCTTGGACGCCCAGGAGGGCGCACAGGAACAGCCGGCTCCGGAGAAGGCGCCGAAGAAGAAGAAGCGCACTGCCGGACCACCGGCGCAACTTCTGTTCGACGGACTGTAAGACCGCCTGCGCGGTCGAATGGGATGGGGCAGGGTGGAGCGCCGTGCGTTTCACCCGTCACTCTCCGCAACCCGTATGGGCGACAACCTGACAAGCGTGTGCGGCATAGGCCGACGATTGTCCGGACGGTTCGCCTGCTGCATTGTCTGATCGACCAGCCGCCGCGGCGGCCCAGACGGAGCGGGAGGAAACCATGCCCAAGTTGCCCACAGGGCGCGCAAAGGCGCGAACGCCATGAGGTTCGCCGCCAACC
>JAEYPE010000004.1 GCA_023411035.1 Pseudomonadota bacterium | reverse complement strand
TGGCCCCGACGGCGGCGCCCAGCTTGTCGGCCACCGCCTCCAGCAGGGGGAAGTTGTCGCCGGACTGCATGCCCCGCCCGCCCGAAATCACGATGCGGGCGGAGGTCAGCTCCGGACGCTCCGACTTGGACAGTTCGGCGGAGACGAAGCGCGACAGGCCCGTGTCTCCTGGTCCCGCCACCGTCTCCGCCGCCGCCGCCCCGCCGCCGCCGCCGACCGGATCGAAGGCCGTGGCGCGGACGGTGACGACCTTCACCGGATCGGCGGACTTCACGGTCGCGATGGCGTTGCCCGCGTAGATCGGGCGCTCGAAGGTGTCGGGGGAGACGACCTCCGTGATCTCGGAGATGGCGGCGACGTCCAGCAGGGCGGCCACCCGCGGCATCAGATTCTTGCCCATGGAGGTGCCCGCCGCCAGCAGATGGCCGTAGCCGCCGGCCAGCGAAACGACCAGGGCGGACAGCGGCTCCGGCAGGGCATGCTCATAGGCCGCGTCGTCGGCCAGCAGCACCTTGGACACGCCGGCCACCTTGGCGGCGGATTCCGCCGCGGCGGCGCAGCCGCGCCCGGCGACCAGGATGTGGACCTCGCCCCCGATGTCGCGAGCGGCGGTGACGGTGCTCAGCGTGGCGGGCTTCAGCGCCGCGTTGTCATGCTCGGCAATGACGAGAATGGTCATATCGAATCACCTTCGCCTTCAGATCACGCGGGCTTCGTTCTTCAGCTTGTCGACCAGGGCGGCGACGTCGGCGACCTTGACGCCGGCCTTGCGCTTGGCCGGCTCGGCCACCTTCAGGGTGGTCAGGCGGGGGGCCACGTCGACGCCCAGCGCGTCGGGCGCCAGCGTCTCGATGGGCTTCTTCTTCGCCTTCATGATGTTGGGCAGCGAGGCGTAGCGCGGCTCGTTGAGGCGCAGGTCGGCGGTGACCACGGCGGGCAGGGTCAGCTCGACCGTCTCCAGGCCGCCGTCGATCTCGCGGGTCACGGTCACCGCGCCCTCGCCGGCCACGACCTTGGAGGCGAAGGTGCCCTGCGGCCAGCCCAGCAGGGCGGCGAGCATCTGGCCGGTCTGGTTGCAGTCGTCGTCGATCGCCTGCTTGCCCAGGATGACCAGCCCAAACCCATTGCTGCCCGCGCCTTCCTTGTCGACCAGCGCCTTCAGCACCTTGGCGACGGCCAGCGGCTGCGTCTCGGCATCGGTCTGCACCAGGACGCCGCGGTCGGCCCCCATGGCCAACGCGGTGCGCAGCGTCTCCTGCGCCGCCGCCGGGCCGACGGTGACCACGATCACCTCGGTCGCCTTGCCGGCTTCCTTCAGGCGGACCGCCTCTTCGACGGCGATCTCGTCGAAGGGGTTCATGCTCATCTTCACGTTGGCGGTCTCGACGCCGGAACCGTCCGCCTTCACGCGGACCTTCACGTTGTAATCCACCACCCTCTTCACGGGGACGAGGATCTTCATGGTGCGATGTCCTCCCAATGTCGCTTTCGATTGTCGTTTCAGGTGGCCAGCGGGCGTTCGCGCCAGGCGGCCACGAAATCGGGCATGGGCGGCGATTCGCGGTACTCGCCATGGAGCGCCAGCACCTCCGCCGGGGATACGACGGCACCGCGCGCCACGAAGGCCCCCTGCACCACGGCCAACGCCGCCGTGCCTCCGGCGGTTTCCACCCGGTGTTCGATGAAGAAATACTTGTCGTCCCAGCACAGCACGCGGGTCGCCAGTTCGAAGCGCTGGAAGGGCGCCAGCGGGCGGCGGAAACGCACGTTGGCGGCACCGATCACCGGCTGCCAGCGGTGGCGCAGGATGGTCCGCCCCATGCCGGAACGCAGCATCAGATCCACCCGCCCCAGGTCCATGACGCTGAAATAGCGGGCGTTGGTCATGTGAAAGTTGAAATCGAGATCGGTGGGCCAGACCCGGAAGCGCAGCCGCGCCGGCTCCAGGAATCCCACCGCCCGGCCCGTCAGAGCCGCGACGACCACGGCGACCAGCCGGAACAGCAGATTCATGCCCGCCATCCGCTGGCCGCGGCGGCCGCTCTCGTTCTCACGGTCCTCATGTCCATCCCCTCCGGCTTGCGGCCCGGCGGGGCGGACGGGGCCGCACCGGCTCAGGCGCTCTTGGACGTCAACCCGCGCTCATCCAGCGCGGCCATCACCTGGGCCTCGATCTCCCGCAGTTCACCCACGGTCGCCTCCAGGTCCTGGCGCTGCTGCTCCAGATCCTTCAGCCGCGCGTCGATGCGCTTTTGCAGGACCTTCAACTGCTCCACCCCACCGTCCACATTGTAGAGGTCCAGATACTCCCGGATCTCCGCCAGCGAGAAGCCCAGCCGCTTGCCGCGCAGGATCAGCATCAGCCGGGCACGGTCGCGCTTCGTGTAGACTCGGTTGTTGCCCAGGCGGCTGGGTGACAGCAGCCCCTTGACTTCGTAGAAGCGGAGGGCACGCGGCGTGATGCCCAGTTCCTCCGCCAACTGATTGACCGTGTAGAGCTGTTCCATGGTAGGGGGCACGCCTTCCGTCACATCGCGCCGCGGCGGCGTGGATTCCACGCTGCCGGACGGCGTCACCCGTTCCTACCACACCAACCGCGGCGTGACAAAGCCGCGCTCCCTCCCCTCCTCAACCCTCCTGATTTTGCAAGCTTTCGGCGATCAGTTCCTTCTTCGACAGCTTTCCGACCGCCGTCTTGGGCAGTTCGGCGCGGAATTCGATCAGCTTCGGCATCTCGATCCGCGAGATCTTGTCGCGCAGAAAATCCTTCAACTGCTCCGCGGTCAGGCTGGCGCCGGGCTTGAGCTGGACGAAGGCCTTCGGACTCTGGCCGCGGTACTCGTCGGGAATGCCGATGACGCAGACGGCGACCACGTCCGGGTGCTGGTAGATGGCCTCCTCGATCATGCGCGGATAGACGTTGTAGCCGCCGCAGATGATGAGGTCCTTCAGCCGGTCGAGCAGGAAGACGTAGCCGTCCTCGTCCATGATCCCGACGTCACCGGTGAACAGCCAGCCGCCGACGATGGTGTGCCGGCTCTCCTCGTCCTTGTTCCAGTAGCCGGCCATGACGTTGGGACCGGCCAGCACGAGCTGTCCCTTCTCGCCCGGCGGCAGCACGCGGTCGGGATCGTCCAGCGCGCGGATCTCCATCATGATGCCCGGCAGCGGCAGGCCGATGGAGCCCTCCTTGTTCATGCCGCTCAGCGGGTTGCAGGCGCAGACGGGCGACGCCTCGCTGAGCCCGTAGCCCTCCACCAGCACGCAGCCGGTGACCTCCTCGAACTGGCGCTTCAGCTCCATCGGAAGGGGCGCCCCGCCGGAGATGCAGAAGCGGATCGACCGCAGCGGATAGCGCGCCACATCCGGGTGGCTCAGCAGCGCCTTGTACATGGTCGGCACGCCGGGCAGCAGGGTGGCTTTGCGCCGCGCGATGGTCTTCAGCACCTGCGCCGTGTCGAAGCGGGGCAGCATGATGAGTTCCGCCCCCACCGCCAGCCCCATGTTCAGCACCACCGTCATGGCGAAGACATGGAAGAAGGGCAGAACGGCGAGCATGCGCTCCTCACCCAGCGCCACGCCGGTGAACCACGCCTGCACCTGATGCGCGTTCGCCATGAGATTGGCGTGGGTCAGCATCGCCCCCTTGGGCACGCCGGTGGTTCCGCCGGTGTATTGCAGCACCGCCACGTCCCGCCGCGGGTCCACGCGCACCGGCTGGAAAACGCCGTCGTTGGCCAGCAGCGCGTCGAAATCCACATGCCGCCCGTCCTGCGGGATGGAGGCCAGTTCGCTGCGCTTCAGCACGCGGAACAGCACGCTCTTCACCGGCGGCAGGATGGAGGCCATCCGGCAGACGACGATCTTTTTCAGCCCCGTGCAGTGGAGCATCGCCTCGATGCGCGGGTAGATCTGCTTCAGATCGAGCGTGACCATGATTTCGGTCCCGGAATCCCCGATCTGATGCTCAAGCTCCCGTTCCACATAGAGCGGGTTGTAGTTCACCACCGTGCCGCCGGCCTTCAGAATCGCGAAATAGCTGATCACGTAGGTCGGGGTGTTGGGCAGGCAGAGCCCCACCCGCACGCCCGGCTTGACGCCCAGCGCCGCGAAGCCCTTGGCCGCCCGGTTCACCAGCCCCAGCACCTCCGCATAGCTGTAGCGGCGGCCCAGGAAGTCCAGGCAGGGACGGTTGGCGAAGCGGCGGGCGGCCTCCTCGAACAGCTCCGCCAGCGGAGCCGCGGCGATCGGCTGGTCCCAGGCGATGTCCTTCGGGTAATGGGTCAGCCAGGGATGGTCCGGGCCGTCCCCCATGCTTCCCCTACGCGCAAGGTTCTCGGTCATCTCCGATTCTCCCGGCTGCGCGGCGGGTCAGGACAACGGGCGGTGCTGGGCGGTGCGGGGCAGCGGGACTCCGGGCGCGGCGGCGTTCTGCATGGTTTCACTCCCCTTGAATTGGTTCCCTGGATCGTTCGGGCGTCGGGAACGCTTTGGTTATGACGTTGACGTAAACGTAAACTCTGCGTACTGTCAAGACCCGACGAATATGAATCCAGGGGAGAGAGACCGATCCATGGTTGAGGACATCCTTCGCGAACTCCAGTCCCGCTCGACCAGCTTCCGCGGCCTGAAGGCCGACGTCCGCTTCGCGCTGGAGAATGGCGAAGCGGTGCGGGTCAACGCCCGCGAGACGCCCGTCGCCATCGGGCGGGAGGACGCAGGCGCCGCCGATCCGGACTGCACCATCCGCATTTCCGCCGAGAACCTGAAGAAGCTGATCGAGGGGCGCCTGAATCCGATGCTGGCCTTCACCATGGGCAAGCTGAAGGTGGACGGCTCCATGGGCATCGCCATGAAGCTGGCGCAGCTTCTGGACGATTAAACGGGCAGACAAACGAACGAACCGGACGGCGGCAGACAAGCCGCCGCCACACCAGAATACAGGGAGGGAACGAACCATGACGCACGCCCTGCGCGCGGTGCTGGCGGCTGCCGGCCTGCTGCTGTCCGCGGCCACCGCCCACGCCGCCGAACCGCACACGTTGAACTATCGGATTCTGATGGGCGACGATCCGATCGGCACGGAAATCGTCCGGCTGGAGCCCCAGGGCGAGGTGACGAAGGTTGCCGTCACCGCCTCGACGCGGGTGAAGGTGCTGTTCCTCAACTTCCGCTACGACCACCAGCGGGAGGAGGTGTGGAAGGGCCGCAGCCTGGAGTCCATGAAATCCAAGACCGACGACGACGGCAAGCCGCACACGATGGAGATGGTGCGCCGCGGCTCCGGCTATGCGGTCACGGCGGACGGCAAAACCGCGGAAGCCTCCGCCGACTCCCTGCCGCTGACGCTGTGGACTCCGGAGGTGCTGAAGCGCTCCACCCTGCTGTCGGTCATCGACGGCAATCCCTACGCCGTGCGGACCGATCATGTGGGCAGCGAGACGCTGACCATCGGCGGGCGTTCGGTTCCGGCGCAGCATCACCGCATTTCCGGCGACGTGGAGCGGGACCTCTGGTTCGACGCGCAGGGCACGCTGCTGAAGACCCGCTTCAAGCGCAGCGGCTACGATGTTACCTACATCCTTGAATGAGATGTGTTCCGCGTGAGGGTGCGATGCCGCTGTTCGTGTTCCCCGACGACCCGTCCTGGAACGAGGAGGCCGACGCCGTGGAGTTCGCGGTGGAGGTCGGGGAGTATCACGGGCGGGTCTTCGTCCCGCGCCGCGCCCTGCAAAGCCTCGCCGGCCATCTGCCGAAGCCGGACGAGGCGGTGCAGTATGTCTGCCTGAACCGCCCGGTGTTCGACAAGGCGGTGGAGGCCCGCATCATGGACCGGAACCTGGACCCGGATGCGAACATCCACCTGACGGCACGGGACGTGCGACGGGTGGCGTCGTAAGGAGCCCCGGCGACGCCACGTCAAATGCTGTAATTGTCGGCAATCCCCAACCGGAGCTGTTCCACCTGCTCCCGGAACCCGCCGCTGTCCCGGCCCGGTTCGTTGCGCACGTCCTGCACGATGCGGGCCGGGCTGCCGCCCAGCACGATGATGCGGTCGGCGAGGTGCACGGCCTCTTCCAGATCGTGGGTGACGAACAGCACCGTCTTGCCCGTCTCGCGGTGGATGCGCAGCAACTCGTCCTGAAGGCTGTGGCGGGTGATGGCGTCGAGCGCGCCGAAGGGCTCGTCCATCAGCAGGATGTCGGGATCGACGGCCAGGGCGCGGGCGATGCCGACGCGCTGGCGCTGGCCGCCGGAAAGCTCGTAAGGCCAGCGCCGCCCGTAATCGTCCAGCCGGACGAGGCGCAGCGCGGCGGCCACCCGCTCCTCCCGCTCGGCGCCGGAGATCGGCAGACCTTCCAGGCCGAAGCGGACGTTCTTGGAGACCCGCCGCCAGGGCAGCAGGCGGGCGTCCTGGAAGACGAGGCTGACCGGACGATGACCCGGCTTCTTCGTCTCGTGGATGGTGACGGACCCGCCGCGCGCATCGTGCAGCCCGGCGACGACGCGCAGCAGGGTGGACTTTCCCACGCCCGACGGACCGACGATGGCGACGAAGCTGCCGCGCTCGATGGACAGATCCACGTCCACCAGAACCGGCGGAGCCTCGGCGCCGTAGCCGATGGCGACCCCCTTCAGGTCGATCACGGCTGAGCCGTTCACTTTTGCGCCGCTCACTTTTGCCATGCCAGCACCCGCTGCTGAACCTGCATGAACAGGAAGTCGCACACGCCGTAGAGCGCCGCGATGGTCACCATGTAGAGCACGACGATGTGCGTGGCGAGCAGGCCGGAGGCGTCGGACATGCGCGCCCCCAGGCCGGAGATGCCGAACAGTTCCGCCGCCACCACCGTCATCCAGCCCTGCCCCAGCCCGGCGCGCACGCCCGCCAGAATGCCCGGCAGCGCCCCCGGCAGGACGATCTTGAACAGGCGCGGGATCAGCCCGCCCTGACCGAAGGCGTAACCAAGTTCGATCAGGTCCTTGTCCACCCCGCGCACCGCGCTATAGGTGGCGTAATAGTTGATCCAGAAGACCGTCAGGGCGATCAGGAAGGTCGCCGCCGCCTCGCTGACCCCGAACCAGATGATCGCGAAGGGAATCCAGGCGATGGACGGAATGGGGCGCAGCATGCGCACCACCCAGGCCTGAAAGGCGTCCCACACCCCCCAGGTCGCCGCCGCCGTGCCGAAGGCGATGCCCAGGAAGGTGCCGAGCGCCAGCCCCGACAGATAGTGCGACAGGCTGGCGATGACCATCGCCAGCCAGGTGCCGGATCTGAACTCCGACAGGAAGGCGCCGGGCACCGCGCTGGGCGACGGCAGCAGGCCGGCGGGCACGACGCCGCTGCGCGCCAGCGCTTCCCAGGCAAGCAGGAAAGCGCCGACGCCGAGCGCCGACAGGGCGATGGAGCTGTGAAGCTTCAGCGGCTGACGCATCGCGCTTACTTCGCGGCGGCCGCGTCGTAAAGGCGGAAGTCGAACGCCTCGGCCACCGGAACGGTGCCTTCGGCCGAGCCGATCTCCTTGGCGAAGGCCATCATCTTCTCGACCGCCGGAACCACGCCGTGCGGGTCGGCGACGAACTTGGACCCCGGCGAACGGAAGGCGGCCTCCAGCGTGGCCGGCTCCATCAGGCCCTTGCCCAGATATTCGTTGGAAATCGTCGCGGAGCGGGCCGGGTCCTTGGCGATCTGCTCGACGGCGCGGATGTGCGCCTTCAGAAGGCGGGTCAGCGCCTCGCCATGCTCCTTCACCACCGCGCCGCGGGCGGCGACGACGGTGCCGGGCTGGTTCGGGAACATCTCCGCGCCGGTCGCCAGCAGGCCGACGTTCGGGTCCAGCTTCTGGGTGACGGTCACCGTCGGCTCTCGGATCGTCGCGGCGTCGAGCGCGCCGGCCAGCAGGGCCTGCTGCGTCTTCTCGATGCCCATGGAGATGATCTCCACGTTGGCCGGGTCGGCCTTCAGGACCTTGAACAGCCAGTGGCGCAGCACGGTGTCGGGAACCGATCCGGGCGGCTGGGTGCCGATCTTCACCTTGCGGCCCGTGTCGGCGGCGAACTTCGCGATGGACTCCGCGGTGGCCTTGCCGCCCAGCGCCTTGGCGAACTCGCCGCGGCTGGCGACGACCATCTCCTCGATCGCCGAGTTGGCGATGACCGACACGTCCGCCCCCTTGGAGCGGGCAACGAGAACCGGCGCCACGCCGGCATAGAGCAGATCGATCTTGCCGGCGGCCATCGCCTGGATCGCGTGCGGGCCGGATTCGAACTTGGTCAGCTTCAGCTCGATGCCCGCCTCGCGCGCCCAGCCTTCCCCCTCCAGGATGAAGAGCGGCGCAGCGGCGAGGATAGGAATGTAGCCGACCTCCAGCTTCACCGGATCGGCGGCGCGGGCGGCGCCGGGCGTGAAGGCGGTCAGGGACGCGGCGGTCAGGGACGCGACGGCGGCCACAGCCAGCATCGCGGAACGTCGGGTCAGGGCGGTCATGAATCCATCCTCGCTGGAAATTTCCCGCCTATTTAGCACATCTCCTATCGGAAGGAAGAGCAAATTGCACAATATGGAATGTGTAATGAGCCATTTCACATTTAACATTCGCTGATAAATTACACCGCCCCCCAATAGGGAAAACCCCTCCCCCAAAGCGGGAAAGGGGCTTTCCAATCGGAAGCGACGCAGGGGGAGCCTTACACCCGTCCGCGCTTCAGGGCGTTCCGGCCGAAGGCCCCGTCCACATAGTCGAGCAGTTCGCCCAGCGCCTCCACCGGGCTGACCTTGCCGGTGTCGATGGTCAGTTCCGCCGATTCCGGCGCCTCGTACGGAGCGGAGACGCCGGTGAACTCCGGAATTTCCCCGGCCCGCGCCCGGCGGTACAGGCCCTTCGGATCGCGCGATTCGCAGGTGGCGAGATCGGCGGCCACATAGACCTCGTGGAAGCGGTCGCCGCCGATGGCCCGCGCCCGCGCCCGGTCGGCCTGGAGCGGCGAGATCAGCGAGGCGATGACCAGCACGCCCGCGTCCGCGAACAGCTTGGCCGTCTCGGCGACGCGGCGGATGTTCTCCGCCCGGTCCTCCGCCGAGAAGCCCAGCCCGGCGTTCAGGCCGTTGCGCACATTGTCGCCGTCCAGCACGAAGACCTGCCAGCCACGGTCGAACAGCGCGCGCTCCAACGCCATGGCCAGCGTGGACTTGCCCGCCCCGGACAGGCCGGTCAGCCACAGGACGCCGCCCTTGTGCCCGTTGGCGGCGGAACGCTCGTCCGGCGTGACGGCGTGCGACACCTCGGTGGTGTTGGCCGACGCGGCGGGCCCCTCGTCCGCCTCCACAACGATGCAGCCGCCGACCACATCATGGCCGTCGATCAGAACGCCGCGCCCGGTGCGCGACAGTTCCGACGCGAGGTCGATGGCGATGGGTGAGCGGGAGCGCAGGACGACCTCGGCCACCTCGTTGCGGTGGACGGCCTTGGCCGGGGTGCTGGACAGATCCTCGATGTCGATGACGGCGGTGATGCTCTCCACCGTCACGCGGTGCTCCGCCGTCGTGATCTTCAGCGTGTAGGTCTTGCCGACCGTCAGCGGCTCCGACGTCAGCCAGAAGGCCCGCACGCCCAGGCGGTGGGTGACGTGCGGCGCCCCCGTCTCATGATGGGCGATGTGGCCGCGCTCCGCGAAGATGCGCTTGTCCAGGGTGACGCCGACGCTCTGCCCGGCCTGGGCGGCGACGATGGGCTGGTTGTGGTTCCACCCCTCGATGCTGACCACCGTGGCGGTGGCGCCGGTGGGCGAGAAGCGCAGCGTGTCGCCGACGCGCAGACGCCCGCTCTCGATCCGGCCCGCCAGGATGCGGCGGTCGTCGGGCTTGTACACGTCCTGGAGCGGGAAGCGCAGCGGCAGTTCGGTCGGCGCCTGCTGCGGACGGAAGGCGTCCAGCGCCTCCACCACGGTCGGGCCGTCGTACCAGGGCGCCTTGTCGGAGCGCGTGACGATGTTGTCGCCGTGGCGCGCCGCGATGGGAATCACCGCGCTGGGGTGCACGCCGAGTTCCGCCAGATAGGCGCGGATTTCCTGCGACACCGCGTCGAACCGGTACTGGTCGAAATCCACCCGGTCCATCTTGTTCACGGCGACCGCCACCTGACGCACGCCCAGCAGGTGCAGCAGGAAGGCATGGCGCCGCGACTGCTCCAAAGCGCCTTCGGCGGCGTCGATCACCAGCAGGGCGGCGTCGGCCTGGGAGGCGCCGGTCACCATGTTCTTCAGGAACTCGGTGTGGCCCGGCGCGTCGATGATGACGTAGGGGCGCTGGTCCGTCTTGAAGTGGATCTGCGTGGTGTCGATGGTGATGCCCTGGTCGCGCTCGGCCTGGAGCGCGTCCATCACGAAGGCCCATTCGAAGGGCATGCCGCGCTTGCGGCTCATCTCGTGGACCTGCTCCACCTTGCCGTCGGGCAGGCTGCCGGTGTCGTTCAGCAGGCGCCCGATCAGCGTGGACTTGCCGTGATCGACATGGCCGACGATGACGATGCGGAGCTGGCCGTTCAGTTCGTTCCGGATGTCCATTTTTCCAAACCCCGCTTCTTACATATAGCCCGAGCTGCGCAGGCGCTCGAAGCTGTCCTCGGCCTCGTTGTCCATGGCGCGGCCGGCGCGCTCCGGAATGCGGGTCACGACCAGTTCGGCGATGATCTCGTCGATGGTGCCGGCGGTGCTGTCCACCGGGAAGGTGATGTTCTTCTCGCCCAGCGAGCGGTAGCGCTTGCCGTCC
>JAEYPE010000269.1 GCA_023411035.1 Pseudomonadota bacterium | reverse complement strand
CCGGCGCACCTGACGCTGAAGGACCCGTCGGTGCCGATCGCGGTCAATCTGGCGCTCTACGACGCGCCGGAGACGCGCTACTGCCCGGCCGGCGTCTACGAGATCGTGCGGGCGGAGGACGGCAGCGCCCCGCGGCTTCAAATCAACGCGCAGAACTGCGTGCACTGCAAGACCTGCGACATCAAGGACCCCACCCAGAACATCAACTGGGTCGTCCCGGAAGGCGGCGGCGGGCCGAACTATCCCGGCGGCATGTAACGAAACGAATCCGCAACACCACGTCATCAGGGGAAACGCGATGCAGATCAACGGTCAGGCCGCCATCGTCACCGGCGGAGCCTCCGGCATGGGGGCGGAAACCGCGCGCCATCTGGCGAAGCTCGGCGCCAAGGTCACCGTGCTCGACATGAACGAGGCGGCGGTCAAGCAGGTGGCGGAGGAGATCGGCGGGCTTGGCCTGCTCTGCGACGTGTCGAGCGCGGAGTCGGCGGAAAAGGCCGTGGCGGAGGCCCGCGCGGCCCATGGCCCGGCCCGCATCGCGGTGAATTGCGCGGGCATCGCCCCGGCCAAGCGCATCGTCGGGCGGGACGGCCCGATGCCGCTGGACGATTTCCGCAAGGTGATCGAGGTCAACCTGATCGGCAGCTTCAACATCCTCCGCCTCGCCGCGGCGGATATGGGCAAGCTCGACCCGCTGGAGTCGGGGGAGCGCGGCGTGATCGTCAACACCGCTTCCGTCGCCGCCTATGAGGGACAGATCGGACAGGCTGCCTACGCCTCCTCCAAGGGCGGCATCGTCGCTCTGACCATCTGCGCGGCCCGCGATCTGGCGCGCAGCGGCGTGCGGGTGATGACCATCGCCCCCGGCCTGATCGGCACGCCGATGCTGCTGAACATGCCGCAGGAGGTGCAGGACAGCCTCGCCGCCACGGTCCCCTTCCCGAAGCGCTTCGGCCAGCCCTCCGAATACGCCCGCCTCGTGCAGCACATTCTCGAAAATGAGATGCTGAACGGCGACGTCATCCGGCTGGACGGCGCCATCCGGATGGCGCCCCAGTAACGTTCATCGGCGGGCGCCTCGGAACAGGGTGGAGAAGAGCAGGGCGAGGCGATCCTCGGGCTGGGGCTGGTCCCCGTTGGCGGTGAGGATCGCGCAAATCTGTCGGCCATCGGCGGTGATGCCGGCGGCCGACAGGTTCAGCACGCCGAACTCCGACCCGCCCTTGTAGCCGGTCCAGCGCCAGCCCTCGACGGCCACCAGCGGGTCGGGGGCACCGTTCAGCGCCGGAGCGTCCCGCAGTGCCAGCAACAGGCCGCACAATTCGCGCGCGGTCAGGAACCATTCGGCATCCCGCCACGTCGCCCTGGGCAGCAGGTCGGACGGGGAGGGCAGGGGAGTGCCCTTCAAACCGTCGAGAAGGCCGCGCCGCTCTTCCAGGGTGCCTGACCCATAGGCGGTGCGCGTGTTTTCCGCACCCTTGGCGGACAGCCGGAACAGGTTTCCTGTCGTCAGGAAGGGGCTGTTGCGGGGGCTGATGCGCTCCATCGCCTCGCGCCCCAGCAGGCGGATCAGCGCGTCCGTCGCCGTGTTGTCGCTTTGCTGGATCATCAGCGCGGCGAGAGACTCCACCGTGACCGGCGTTCCGGGGGCGAGCCGTTGCAGAACCCCCGACGGAAGCGAGCGGTCCGCCGCGTCGAGGGGCACCACACGGTCCCGGCTGAGGGTGCCCGCGCGGATCGCCTCCTCATAAGCCTTCAGGACGAGGAGTTTGAAGGCGGAACCAACCGCCATCGGCGCATCGGCGTCGCGCGCGACGAGATCCTTGCCGTCTGCCCACACCAGAACCGCGCTTTGCCCCACGGCGGCTTTCCCAATGCGTTCGGCAAGCTCCGCCGGTGCGTTTCCGTTGGGTTCGGGAGGCCCGAAGAAGAGGCCCGCGATTCGGCCCGAGCCGTCGAGCGTTATCGTGAAGGGCACCTGCGCCCGTTCCAACTCGACACGTCCGCCCTGGGCACTGGTGTGGACGGCGACGAGCCCGCCGAAATCGCCCTTCAGGCTGGAGACGATCGCCGTGACCTGATCCAAGGGAACGGCGTTCAGGAAGGTCGGGGTGAACCACGCCGCTTTCGGCGCCGGATCGCTGAACAGCCGGCCCACCGCGTCCTTCGGCGTCAGAGGCTGCGCGTGGACGGTTGGGGACAACAGGCCAACCCAGAACAGAACAACCAGAAATGGGATGGCGGAGGAAATCCGCAGGCAATCTCCCCATGCTCGCCGCCATTTGCACGAAGACCACATGGCATATTCTTCCCAATTTCCGCGTCAATCCGGCAGATAACGCAAAAAAGGGGAAGTGGCAACCGCCCCGCTCCGAACAAAAATTCTCGCTCAGGTTGCCTCCGCCTCAATCTTTCCAAACCGGCAGAGTGCCCAACTGCGCGTTAGTAAGGCTGGTCGTGAGGGATTGCCCGTCCACGCGCAGTTGGTCCAGCCCGATGACGACCTCCTTGTCGCCGATTCCCACGCCATGCTCCACGTCCACCACCAGGGCGACCGGCTGTCCGGCGGCGTCCATCAACACCTCCTCCACTTCACCGATCTTCGTGCCGGCCGGTCCCATGACATCCATATCGTCCAATTGGCCGACCGTCCGATCGAGGGCTGGAACCATGACATTGTGGTCCTTCACCTCCCGATAGGCGGCGGCTCCGGGGACTGCCGCGCCCTGCTGGGCGAGGGATGCGCCCGCTGCTGCGAGGACGAAGGTGGCGACCGCCACGGAAAGAAGCCTTTTCATCGCGTTGCCCTCCTGCTGGTGACCGTGCAACAACATGGGGCGGCCGCCACGGTTCCACCCGACCCGCCGGCGGGTACCGTCCGACCATGCGGGAACCTTCGCCGATGCCTCGAATCGCCTTTGCCGTCCTGCTGTTGGCTCTGACCGTCTTCGGTCCGCAGGTGGCATGCGCCGAAACCGCCAAGGAGGCCCGCAAGATGGAACGCTTCGAATTGCGCGCCGAGCGGACGGGCCTGGAGCACCGGATCTTCCTCGTCCGTCCGGCGGAACCGCCGCCGCCGGGCGGATATCCGGTGATCCACCTGCTGGATGGCAACGCGACCGTGCCGATGATGGAGAAGGCCATCGGCCAGGCCCCGCCGGAGCCCTATGGGTCCGCGGTGGTGGTCGGATCGGCTATCCGACCGACGAGCCCTTCGATATCCTCCGCCGTTACCGCGACCTGACGCCGCCGACCCCGCCGGAACTGATCCCGCCGTCACGGGATGGGGCATCGGTCATCGAAACCGGCGGGCGCGACGATTTCCTGGCCTTCCTTGAGACGCAGGTGATTCCGGGGGTCGAATCGCGCCTGCCCATCGACGGGCGCCGCCGGACCTTGTTCGGTCATTCGCTGGGCGGGCTGTTCTCCCTTTATGTTCTGTACACCAAGGGCGACCTGTTTCAGACCTACGTCGCCGCCGATCCGGCGATCTGGTGGAGCGGGCAGGCCATCCTGAAGGAGCAGGCGGCTTTCCTCGACCGTACGGCGCGCGAGGGTGTGCCGCCCGGCACGGCGCTGCTGATCGAGACGTCCGGCAAGCTGGTGGAACGCCCGGTGCCCCCGGCGGAGGCCGAACGGCTGAAACGCCTGCGCTCCGGCCAGACCGGGCGGGAGGTCGCGGCGACCCTGTCGGCGGTTCCCGGATTGCGGCTGGCCTTCCACGATTTTCTGGAGGAAAGCCACGGCTCCATGCTGCCGCTGGCCGTGGCCGATTCCCTGCGTTTCGCCTTCGGGCGGGATCCGGATTGAAAAATTCGGACTGAGAATCCGGACCATTTGCCGCCGGAGGGGGAGGGACTCGTCGCTTATGGGCTTCGCGCGCGCTTTCGTCTGCCTATCCGCACTGGTTATGCAAAACATGGCAGGCGAACCAAAACTGGAAGCCACCGTGATCGGGAGCCCGCAAGGAGCGGGCCGCCAGCAAGGGAGGCAATACCTTGACCGTGCAGTCGATCTTCCTGCCCGAGTCGATTCATAGGTACATGCTCGGAAACGCGCTGCGCGAGACGCCCGTCCAGGCAAAGCTGCGCGCCGAGACGGCCCGGTTGACCGAAGCCCACTATCAGATCGCACCCGAGGAAGGCCAATTACTCGCCTTTCTGGCCGAGACCATCGGCGCGCGCCGGACTTTGGATATCGGGACCTTCACGGGGTACAGTGCTCTGACGGTGGCGTTGAGCCTGCCGGAGGATGGCCGGGTCATCAGCTTTGACGTCAGCGAACAGAGGACGGCACTGGCCCGTGCGGCTTGGGTCGAGGCCGGTGTCGCGGACAAAATCGATCTTCGCATCGGACCCGCGCTGGACAGCCTGGATAAGCTTCATGCCGATGGCGAGAGTGATTCCTTCGATTTTGCCTTCATCGATGCCGACAAGGAAAACTACGCGGCGTACTACGAGCGTTGCCTGCGGCTCGTGCGGCGCGGCGGCCTGATCGTGGTGGACAACACGCTCTGGCGAGGGCGTGTTGCCGATCCCAATGACCGAAAGGAAAAAACCGAAGCCATCCGTGCCTTCAACGCCGCACGGCTCCATGATGAGCGCGTGACCCTGTGCATGCTGCCCGTCGGCGACGGCGTGACCCTGCTGCGCCGACGCTGAGCGGACGTAGCGCAGGGACCCCGCCGGTGCCGGAGAGCGGTAGGATGAATCCGGTGGTGGGGCCATCTGGGTTGGGGATTTCTCGTTGCGGCGCAAAAGTCCCATAATGGCAATTATGGAAATTGCGGGGGAAACCCGTGACAAGTTCCTTTGTGCGATGATCCTTATGGATGCGTGATAAATTTTGTCCTATTTCATAGGTGGTATCGCCCACCCCTGTTCTCTCCGCGGCGATGTTGATGGTCGATCGCACATGAAATCAGGTACGGGCGTTTCCACCTCGCAGAAGTTCGGCACCGCAACGGCGCGGAGGCTGGCCCGTTTCCGGATTTTGGCCTTGGGCCTGCTGGCGGCGTTGGCCCCGGTCAACGACCCGGCCCAGGCGGATCAGCAGCATCTGGCCACCGTCACCACGGTGCGCAAAGACGCGGACGGACATCCGGCCAAGATGCTCCAGTTCGGCGTCTATCGAACGGAGGCCGACGCCTGGATCGCCTGGAAGGCCATCGTCCGGCGCCAGCCCGACATGGTTGCCGATCTGGTGCCCCGAGTCGCGCTGCAAAGGCCGGAGATGCCCGATTCCGGCTTCGTGCTCCGGGCCGCCCCCCTGCCCGATCTCGACCCGAATTTCGTCTGCCGCCGAATCGTTGGCGGCGGCGGCAGTTGCCTTGTGGTGGAGGCCGCCGCGGAGCACCCCGTGGCCGCCACGCCCGCCGCAACGGACGACAGCGACCACAACGGCGTTGTCACCTACAGCCCCGACCAGAGCCGGGAAATGCAGGAGATCGAGCGGCAGGCGGCCCGCCTGTCCCGGATCTCCGCCATCGTGCCCGGTAATGAGGCACGGGTGGACATCGGGGCGCTGAAGGCCAGCCGATGGAACCTCTGCTCCCTCACCTTCGACGACGGACCGCATCCGGCGGTGACTCCGCGCATCCTCGACATCCTGCGGAACGAAGGGGTACGGGCGACCTTCTTCCCCATCGGCAACGTCGCGGTCCGCCACCCCCGGATCATCCGGCGGATCGTCCAGGAAGGGCATGAGGTCGGCAACCACAGCCTGACCCATCCGAACATGCGCACCCTGACCACCGAGGCCCAGCGCGAGCAGATCGCGGAGACGAACCGCATCCTGGCGGACGTGGGCGCTGACCCGGTGCTGTTCCGCCCGCCCGCCGGTCGCTGGAACACCGACACGCTGAAGGCCGTGGAGCAGGAGAATATGAGCCCGGCGCTGTGGAACGTGGACACGCGCGACTGGTTCACCCGCGACGCCGGCAAGATCATGGCGCAGCTTGAGGCCACCGGCACCATCGGCAGCGTCGTTCTGATGCACACCACCTACAACGCGACGGCGGATGCGCTTCCCATGGCCATCGGTCTGCTGCGCACGCGCGGCTGCCGGTTCGTCACCCTGTCGGAATGGATCACCAGCCTGAACAGCCTCGCCACACCGCGCATCGCGCAGCGTTGAGGCCAAGGCCGGAGCAGCGGAAGCCACTCTCCGCCGCCCCGTTCCCGAGGACCGGGAACGGGGCGGCGGAGAGTGGCGCTTCAATCACAAAGTCCGATCAGGCACAAAGTCCGATCAGGCGATGTTCTTGGCGCGACCGCGGCGGGCCGGCTTGGCCGGGGCGGCGGCCTTCTTGCCGAGACCGATCGACTTGGCAAAGGCAGAGCGCTGTTCCGCATAATTCGGGGCGGTCATCGGATAATCCGCGGGCAGACCCCACTTGCGGCGATATTCGTCCGGCGTCATGCCATAAGCCGTGCGCAGATAGCGCTTCAGCATCTTCAGCTTCTTGCCGTCCTCAAGGCAGACGATGTAGTCCGGCATCACCGACTTCTTCACCGGCACGGCAGGGCGCAGTTCCACCGTCTCCGGTTCCACCGGACGGCCCGTGCCAGACAGGCTTTGGTGGACGATCCGGATGAGGTTCGGAAGATCATTCACGGCGATCTGGTTCGAGCGGACATAAGACGCAACGATCTTACCCGTCATTGCCACCAGATCCGTGGCCGAATTCTCAGAACCGTCGGTGTCGCTGCTTTGCATGTCAGTTTCCTTCGAGAACGAATGATCCAAGACGGAGGATGGGCAAAGTGATGCGCAATACGCAAGCCTGTGCTTCAGGTTTAACATGCAAATGTGCAATGTGTTTCATGCAGGACACTCAGGTGGGTGGTCCAGAAGAGCGAAAATAGTAGGCTTTTGTAATGCAATCGCCGCCTGCTCAGGCGCTGGAACGCTCGCGCTTTATCAGGTCGGCGTACCAGCGGGCAGAGGCTTTGGGCGTGCGTTTCTGCGATTCGAAGTCCACATGGACGATGCCGAAACGGTTTCCGTAGCCGCTTCCCCACTCGAAGTTGTCCAGAAGCGACCAGACAAAGTAACCGCGCACGTCCGCTCCGCCCCGAATCGCTTCGTGCATTGAGGCATTATAGATTCGCAGATAGTTGATCCGGTGCTGGTCGTCGATGGCGCCCGAATCGTCCGGCGAATCGCTGCCGCCGCACCCGTTCTCCGTAATGACGATGGGCATGCGGTAGCGCCGGGTGATCTCCAGCAGTTCGTCACGGAAGGCATCGGGGAAAATGGCCCATCCGACACCGTATGTCGGCGAATCGGGGGGAGCGTCGCCCCAGCCGTAGCCCCAGGTCATGTCCGGATTAGCGCGGGCGAAGATCGGGCCGTAATGGTTCAGGCCGAACCAGTCCATGGGCCGGCAAATCCGCGCCATGTCGCCGGCCTGGACATAGGGTTCAATGGCGCGGGCGACGCGCGGCGGGTAGTGGCCGAGAAGCTGCGGATCGCAGAAGGTCAGGTTCCAATGCTCGTCCAGCAGAGCGGCGGCCTCCGCGTTTTCCGGCTTGCCGCCCTCCGGCAGCACCCGCTGGCGGTTGTGCACCGCGCCGATGGAGGCGCCGGGCACCAGGGCACGGATCACGTCCACCCCGGCCCCGTGGGCGAGATTCACATGGTGGATGGCCCGCAAATGCTGCTCCCGGTCGGTGATGCCGGGGGCCGCCCAAGGAATGGCGTAGCCGAACAGGGTGAAGACGGAAAACTCGTTGAAGGTGATCCAGCGTTTCACCCGGTCGCCGTAGCGCCGCGCCAGCAAGGCGGCGTAATCCGCGTACCAGCCGGCGCTGTCGCGGTTGGCCCAACCGCCGAGATCCTGCAGCGCCTGCGGCAAATCCCAATGATAGACGCACAGCCAGGGCTCGATCCCGGCCTCCAGCACCGTGTCGATCAGGCGGTCGTAGAAGTCCAGCCCCGGCTGGTTCACCGCCCCGCGCCCGCGCGGCAGCACCCGCGGCCACGCCACGGAGAATCGGTAGGCGTCCACCCCCAGCCCGCGCATCAGCGCCACGTCTTCGGCGTAGCGGTGGTAATGGTCGCAGGCGACGTCGCCGGTGTCGCCATTCACCACCCCACCCGCGGTGCGGCAGCGCGTGTCCCAGATGCTGGGTCCGCGCCCGTCCGCCGCCGCGGCACCCTCGATCTGGTAGGCGGAGGTTGAGACGCCCCAAACGAAGTCCTTCGGCAGAGGCGCACGCAATGCGGACCCCTCCGAAGCCGTGTCCGTGTCCGCCATCGCCGCCTCCATCCGTACCGATCGAACCAACTCCATACTACCTTTGGCGTAATGACCAGGAAACAGGCATAATGATGGGCGAACGGATTGGCGGTGCGATCCCACCCTTCTCGGAGCGGAAAGCTGTGGAACGGCAAACAATGTCTCCCCTCACCCCTGGTTTCCCCGCCCTCGATTTTCCTGACGGCTTCCTGTGGGGCACCTCGACCTCCGCCTTTCAGGTGGAAGGCGCGGCGGCGGCGGACGGGCGGGCGCCCAGCATCTGGGACACCTTCTGCCGCCTGAAGGGCCGGGTGGACAACGGCGACACGGGGGACGTCGCCTGCGACCATTACCACCGCTACGCCGAGGACGTGGCGCTGATGCGGGACATCGGCGTCGGCGCCTACCGGTTCTCCATCTCCTGGCCGCGGGTGCTGCCGCGCGGACGCGGAGCGGTGAAAGAGGCGGGGCTGGACTTCTACGACCGCCTGATCGACCGGCTTCTGGAATCCGGGATCGAGCCTTGGGCCTGCCTCTACCATTGGGATTTG
This sequence comes from Pseudomonadota bacterium, assembly GCA_023411035.1. GTDB lineage: Bacteria > Pseudomonadota > Alphaproteobacteria > Azospirillales > Azospirillaceae > Azospirillum. The sequence continues at coordinate 17,824 of JAEYPE010000269.1, read as the reverse complement.
CCGCAGGCGTTGCAGGATCTCGGCGGCTGGTCGAACCGCGACAGCGCCGGCTGGTACGCGGATTACGCCGTCCTCTGCGCCCGCCGCTTCGGCGACCGGGTGAAGCGTTGGGCGACCTTCAACGAGTTCTCCGTCTTCACCCTGTTCGGCTACGCGCTCGGCTGGGGCGCCCCCAGCGTGTCCGACCGTGGGGAGCATCTGAAGGTCATCCACCACACCAACCTCGCCCACGGAGCCGGGGTGGACGTGCTGCGCGATCTGGTGCCCGGCGCCTCCATCGGCTCGGTGCACAGCTACCAGCCCTGCCGGCCCGCGAACCAGGCGCCGGAGACTGTCGAGGCGGCGGCCCTGTTCGACGAGTTGTGGAACCTCAGCTTCCCCGACGCGCAGATTCTGAGTCATTACCCGCCGCGCATCGCCCGCGCCATCGAACCCTATGTGAAGGCCGGCGACATGGCGCGCATCTGCCGGCCGTTGGACTGGTTCGGCATGAACCACTACGCGCCGCTCTTCGCCCAGGCCGAGCCGGGCGCCGTCTGGGGCTGCGGATTCGGCGCGCCGCCGGAGGACATGCCGCGCACCGACATCGGCTGGCCGCTCCAGCCCGCCGCCTTCCACGAGGCGTTGCTGCACGCCACCGCGCGCTACCGCCTGCCGATCTACGTGACGGAAAACGGCTACGGCACCAAGACGCCCGAGGCGCCGGACGCGCAGGGAATCGTGATGGACCGGGAACGGCTGGACTATCTGCAAGCCTGCATCGGCGCGATGGCCCAGGCGCTGAAGGACGGGGCCGACGTCCGCGGTTACTTCGTGTGGTCCCTGCTCGACAACTTCGAATGGGGGGGCGGTTACGGCACGCGCTTCGGCATCGTCCATGTGGACTTCGAAACGCAGAAGCGCACGCCGAAGGAATCCGGCAAATGGTATTCGGCGCTGATCGGCGGGCCGCTGGCTCGAAACGGCGCGTAAGCACAGGGCGGCGGACGGCGTTCGCCCCGGCGGGTCACCCGAACGCCACGTCGGGGACGGGCAGGCTCGCCGGGCGTTCATGGATTTCCTCACCCGTATAAACCGGGCAGTTCCGGCACACGCCGGGCAGAGCCGCCTCGTCGTCGGCCATCATGGCGCGCCTCAGCGCCCGGTAGCGCTCGCCGTTCCAGATCTCTTCCAGGCTGCCCTGCCCCAGGTTGCCCATGACCTCCAGACCGGAGATGTCGTAGCAGCACAGCGTCACGTCACCGTTGGGGCGGACCACCGTTTCCGTGAAGGGTGCGCTGCAAAAGCCGCGGCGCCGGCCCGGATCGGTTTCGACCGCCAGAACCGTTTCCTCCTCCGTCTGCGTCCAGCCCGGCCACTTGTAGGCATAGTTCGTGGCGACCGGCAGGCCCGGAAAATCCCTGAGCAGAAAGGCCGGCGTCACCGCGGACGGCGGGTCTCCGGGCCGGCGCAGGATGTTGTTGGAGATGGCCAGTTGCACCCCGGCGGGTTCGAGATGCCGGCGCAGCAGGTTCACGTTCCGCTGCACTGTTGGATAATGGGCCCCCCGGCGGATGGCGTCGTTCTCCTCCGGCGTGCGGCCATCGATCGACACGATGATCTTTTCCACGCCACAGACCGCCAGCGCCCGGCAGCGTTCCTCGGTCACCAGCATGGCGTTGGAGACGAAATGGATCTGAGCCGCCGTCGTCTCGTCCTTCAGACGCCGGATCATCGCCTCCAGCCTGGGGTTCATCAGCGGCTCGCCCCCCAGATACATGACGCAGCTGACCAGCGCCTCCATGCCCTTCAGTTCGCGCAGGACGCGCTCGAACATCTCCGGATTCAGCAGGCGGCGGTCGGTGCTGCGGTATGCCACGCCGGTGGTGCAATGACGGCACCGCAAGTTGCAGGCGCTGGAGGTTTCGATGCGGACCCGCGTCGGCAGCATGGCCGTTCCGTCGGCCGACCGTGCGCTCCAGGCGTCCAGGGTGACGGCGGCAGCCTGCCGGTGGTCGTCGGCATCGACGCAGCGGACCACCAGATTGTGCAGGGCGATCTTGGCGCCGCGGCGCAGGGAAGCGTTGCCGGAGCGGGCCAGGGCATGCAGGCGCGTGGCCGCTTCCTCGGTCCGACCGGCGGAGGACAGGGCGAGGCCGTGCTCATAGGCAAGCGCCTCCTGCCGCGGGTCCAGCCGGAGGGCGCGGCTGTGCGCCCGCTCGGCGGCGGCGGCATTCCCCAACCCCGTCTCGGCCCGGCCAAGCGCCGCCAGCATCGCGGGCTGATGGGGCTCCAGCGCGACCGCGGCCCGCGCCTGGACCGCCGCCCCGGCGGCATCCCCGATGCGGACCAGAAGCCCCGCCAGATTGAGGCGGCTGTTCGCCGCGAGCGGCTGCTGTGCCACGGCCTTCCGGTAGGCCGCCGCCGCCTCCACCGGGCGCTCCGCCTGGATCAGGGCGTTTCCGTGGTTGAAGTGGCACTCGGGAAAGACGGGCCGCAGCACCGCCGCGCGGCGGTAGGCATCGAGCGCCCGACCGGTATCGCCGGCCTGCCGGAGCGCACCGCCGAGAACGTGCAGCGCCTCCGCCGATCCGGGATTGGCCGCAACCGCGCGGGACAGGCGTGCGCAGGCCGCTGCGACGGCGCCCGACTGCAAGGCGACCAGCCCCCACAGCCGCAACGTGTCCGCATGGTCCGGCACGGCCCGGAGCACGGCGCGGTAGGCCGCGTCCGCTTCCGGCAGGCGCCCCTGCTGGTGCAGCGCACCGCCTGCCGGAAGCTCGTGGAAAGATCCTGCATGCCCGCCGCCTCTTGCGCCTGCGCCCCGTCCCGGAACAATCACGGCCCCAGGAAACCCCTTCCCCACGGGAAAGGCAATCGCGCGCATCGCCCGAGAGTGACCATTGTTGAGCGTGGTGAAGCGCCTGGGATAGAACTGCCCGCACATCCATAGACCGCGGGACGTTCCCCATGAACGCGCCAACCCCTCCCGAGACGCTTCTTGCGAACGCCGTGGCGCTGCACCGGACCGGCAACCTCGCCGGAGCCGAGCCGCTTTACCGCACCCTTCTGGAGCGGCAACCCGGCCATCCCGACGTGCTGCATCTTCTGGGCGTGTTGCGAAGCCAGGCCGGCGATCCGGCGGACGGGGCCGCCCTGATCGCCGAGGCCATCGCCCGCCGCGGCAATGTCGCCGCCTACCACTCCAACCTTGCGCTCGCCCTGAAGGCGCTCGGGCGCTTCGAGGAGGCGGAGGCGGCCCTGCGGAACGCCATCGCCCTGGCTCCGGGGGCGGGTCCGCTCGTCGCGCTGGGCGGCGTGCGGCGGGCCTGCGGGCGCCACGCCGACGCCCTGGCCAGCTACCGCGACGCCCTGGCCTTCGATCCGGGCGACGGCGCCGCGCAGGACGGAATCGCCCACACCACCGCCGAACTCGCTGCCGGCGGACGCGGCCATCCGGAGGCCATGCTGACGGCCTACCGCCGGGCCTTCCGGCTCCGCCCCGCCGCTCCCTTCGCAGCCTACAATCTCGGCTCGACCCTCCAGAAGGCCGGCGAGAGCGGGGCCGCCATCACGGCCTACCAAGCGGCGGCGGCGCTCGATCCGGCGGAGCCGGCGGTGCTGTCCGGATTGGGGGTGGCCCTGCTCGCCGCGGGACGGGCGGACCGGGCTGCCTCCGTGCTTGCGCGGGTGGTCCGGCTGCGTCCGCGCGACGCGCAGGACCGCTTTCATCTGGCCGAGGCCGCACAGGCAGCCGGCGCTGCGGACTGCGCCACCGCGGCCTACAAGGACACGGTCGCCTTGCGGCCCACGGATTACACGGCCTGGGAGAACGCCGCCCTCATCGACGCGCGCGGGGAGCATCTCTCCGGCCTCGCCGCCCATGCCCGCGGGCTGATGGCCGCGGCGCGGGCGAAGCACCTGTTCTGGAAAGCGCCCGTCTACATCGCCATGCATGTGGCGAACGACCGGATCGGGGCGGGGCGCGCGGACGTTGCGGAACAGGCGCTGGAGCGGTTCCGCCAGGCGGCGGCGTTGGAGAACCGGGAACTGCTGCCCTGGATCGATTTCCTGCGCGGCTCGCTGTTCCTGCGGATGCCGGGGCGCGAGGCGGCGGGCCGGGCCGTTCTGGAGGCGCTGATCCCTGCCCTGCCCTTCCTGCGCCACGTCACCTTCGACGACGGTTTCGACACCATCTGCCGGTCCGTTCCGCCGGACGACCTCGCGGCCTACCGGGCCGGCTTCCAGTCGGAGCCCCCTGCCGAGGGGGTGGGACCGTTGCTGTTCGCGGCTTGCGACGACCGCTATCTGCGGCTGTTCGCGGCACCCCTGTTGCTGACCGTCGATGCCTTCTGCGGCGAGGGGCAGCGGGTGCACATCCATGTCGCGGACCCCGGCCCGGACATCGCCGACGTGATCGCCGGCCTTCGGAAGCCGCTGCGGCGCTGCCGCCTGACCGTCAGCACCGAGCGGACGCCGCCGGATCTCGATCCGGAGGGCCGGCGCACCCTGTACACCTGCCTGCGCCTGATGCGGGCTCTGGATGTGCTGGACCTCCACGGGCGCCCGCCGCTGGTCATGATCGACATCGACGCCCTCCTGCCGATCGACCCGCGCCGCCTCCTGGACGCCATGGCGCCGGAGGAAGGGGCGATGCTCATCCACCGCCCCGACAGCCTGGACTATCTCTACAACACCATAAGCAACGGGCTGATCGTGCTGCGCCCGAACGGCGCCGTGCTGGAGGTTCTGGAGTGCACGGCCACCGCCCTCCTGCACTGGCTGCGGCAGCGCAGCATGGCCTATTTCCTGGACCAGATCGCGCTGATCCAAGGGTTCGCGGACGTGGAGCGGCGGCGCGGCGCGGTCGGCATCCTGCCCATCGAGGAACTGGCGCGCCGCCTCGGCGTGTCCGACGTCTTTCTGCCCTTCTTCGACGAGAAGCATCGGGCGGGCTTCGCCGACCGGCTGTCCGCCCTGACCCTGCGCGTCCACGAGGAAATGCTGACGGAAGGCCGGTCCGAGGAGGAGCGCCGCGCCGCCCTGACCGGTCTGGTGCGCGGTCTCCAGGCCGCTGGGACCGGCCCGGAATGAAGGTGCCCCCTACTCTCCCGCCGCGGCGATCTTCCGGTCCCGGTCCCCGCAAGGCTCCTCGCGCAGGCTGACCGAACCGTCGACGCGCTCCAGCACCAGCTTGCGCCGATGGTGCGCCTCCAGCGCAACGTGGCTGCTGATGGTGATCAGGGTGGCGTCGGGGAATTCCTCGTCGATCAGGCGCAGCATCGCCTCTTCGGTCTGCGGGGCCAGGCTGTCGGTGGCGTCTTCCAGGAAGATCCAGTCCGGGCGGCGGATCAGCAGGCGGGCGAAGCCCAGCAACTGCTGTTCCGTCATCGCCAGAACCTCGTCCCAACTGTCCGCCTCGTCCAGACGCGGCAGCAGATGACCGAGGCCGACCCGCTCCAGCGCCGCCGCCGCCGCCGCGTCGCTCACCGTCTCCGGTCCGACCGGATAGCTGAGGGCGGAACGCAGCGTATCGTGCGGCAGATAGGGGCGTTCCGCGATGAAGAAGACCCGCGTGTGGGCGGGCAAGGCGATGCGCCCGCCGCCCCAGGGCCAGACCCGCGCCACCGCCCGGAACAGCCGCACCGCCGCCGCCGGGTCCCCGGCGATCAGAACGCGCTCGCCCGGACGGATCTCCAGGTCGAAGGGCTCCACCACGCGCCGCCCGTCCGGTTCGGCGATGGACAGGCCGTGGAAGCTCAGCCAGCGCTCGCCGTCGCTGCGGTCGACCACGATGCGCTCCGTCCCCTCCCCGCCGATTTCGCGGTCCAGGCGCTGGAGCGCCTCGTGCAGGCCGAGCACGCGCTCTACCGACGCCTTCCACTCCGCCGCGCGGGCGAGGTTGTCGATGGGCCAGGACAGGGCGCCCACCGTCTGCTGGAACGCCTGCGCCGTCTGCATCAGCACGCCCAGCGAAATGGCCCCCGCGATGTAGCTGGGCGAGGCGACCAGGATCGGAAAGACCGCGGACAGCACCGAATAGGCGGCGCTGAAGATCATCATGTTGGACAGGGCGTGCGTCTGGCCGTCCCAGCCCCGCTGCACCCCGCCGAACAGCACGCCCAGCCGGTCGCGTTCCCCCGATTCCCCATGCTGGAGGGCGACGGCCTGCGCGTTCTCCCGCACGCGGGCGAGGCCGAACCGGAAGGACGCCTCGTGCCCCTGGCGGCGGTTCACCGCCTTCACCAGCGGCTTGCCCATCAGCAGGGCGATGCTCGTGCCGACCGCCGCATAGACCAGCGCGATGTAGAGCAGATAGCCCGGCACATGGAAGGTCGTCCCGGCCAGCGTCACCTCCGGCGAACCGGACAGCCGCCACAGGATGTTGGTGAAACTGATCAGCAGCAGCGCGCAGTAGGACAGCGACAGGGCGAGGTCGATCGCCGCCTCCGTCGCGATGCGGATGTCCTCGGCGATGCGTCCGTCCGGGTTGTCGTGATCGCCGGGCAGATAGGTCACCTGATGCTGCCGCCCGCGCGTCAGCCAGTCGCCCAGCAACTTCTCCGTCAGCCATGTCCGCCAGCCCAGTTGCAGGCGGCGTTTCACCCGCAGATGCAGGATGGTGTTGGCGATGTTGAACAGGATGATCCCGCCCGCCGCCGCGATCATCAGCATGAAACGGTCCATCGAGCGCTGCTCCAGCGCGTCGAACAGATGCTGGCTCCACAGGTTCAGCAGGATGGGCACCACGACCTGTCCGACCGTCAGCAGCCCCAGCACCCCCGCCAGAAGCCACACCTTCCAGTTCCGCCGGTCGGACCAGAAACCCCCGGCAAGGTTCAGGAAACGGCGGGAGAATCCGGATCGGTCCGGCGTCCTGGACGCGATCGACATGGCCGTTCCACCCCCCTCTACGAAGCAACACCTCCTTTACCCTAACGAACAGGTTATTACCAACAGCTTGCCCCGCAGTGCACCAATGGAGTGCACCAATGGTTGGAGGCGCCGCACAAGTCCGAGGGGATCACGGCGTGGCGGCGATGCCGTCCGCCGCCGGCAGGACGGGCGGGCTGGCCCAGGCCGTCCGGGTGTCGATCTCCAACTCGAAGTCCGAAAAGACGGTGCGCCCGTACAGGCCGTGGCCGCGGTCCGGGATGTCGGTGAAGAGATGAAGCGCCATCGGCCCCGACCAGGGTGCCACCAGCGCCGCCGACAGGTCGAGTGGGCGGCGCGGATCGTCCAGCACCACCCAGCCGCTGGAGGCCAGGATGCCTTCTTCCCGCTCCGCTTTTTCCACCGTCACCGACGGCGGGGCGGCCACCAGCTTGCAGGCGATGGGGGTGCGGCAGCGCGGATCGTCGATCACCGCCCGCGCCCGCACCGCCACGGCGCCCGGCACCTCATCCAGAGGGATGTGGGCCGCCGCGACGACGCCATGGAGTGGATGGAGCAGGATGCGCCCGCCGCGCAGCAGGCCGAACCAGGGAAAGGTCGCTTCGAACTCGCGGCCCTTGCGCACCTGCGACAGCACCGGCTCGGTCAGCGGCCAGACCATGCGGGCGGGTGCCGGGTGGGGCGCCAGATGCGCCGCCGGGCCGTACTCCAGTCCCGGCAAGCCGCCCCACAGCCGCAGCGCCAGCATGGCCGGCTGCCCCCCGGCGCGGGACGGCGGCGAGACGGCGTATTCGTCGAGCAGACCGGCCTGGGTCAGCGACAGGCGCGGCGCCTCGGTCACCACCCCGGCGGCACCGATGCGCAGTTCCAGGATGCGGTCCATCCGCGTGGAGGCGGCGGGCAGGCGCAGCGGCAGCCAGCCGGATCGCAGATCGCCGAAGGACAGCCGCCATTCCGCGATGCTTTCCCCGGTTTCCAGCGCGGTCAGGGCGGCGGCGAGAACCCCGCTGCCCTTCGGGGCGCGCTCCAGATGCAGGTCGATCCCCACCAGCCCCCGCGCCCCCGCCGGCAGGCGCTGGACGATCTCCCCCACCCCCGTGGGATGCCGGCCATGGCGAAGCGGCACCGGCAGCGCGCCCGCCGGGCGCGGCGTGGCGAAGACCAGCCGCGGCGGGCTGAGGCGCAGGGCGTCGAGAAGCTCCACCGCTTCCGGCGGCAGGCGGGCGGAGCGGCCCCACTCCTCGCGCAGGGTGGACAGGCTGTGCTGAAGCCCGGCGTTGCGGCGGTGCAGCCCGTCGATCTCCTCGAAAGCCTGGACCAGCAGGCCGCGCAGCAGGGCGGCTGCATCGCCCGTCACCTGCGGCGGCGTGCTGTCCGGACCGCCGGCCTCCTCCCACCAGCCGAGCAGGCGTTCGGCGTCCCGCCGCGCCGCGTCGTCGCAGGCCCACAGGACCCGGACGGCGGCGGGCGGAATCGCCAGCGTGCGCAGCGTCCCCTCCGGCTCGGCATCCCCGGACAGCAGCAGGTAGCCGCCATCGTGACGGACCAGCCGCAGCAGCCGGACCGGCAAGGCGAGCCCGGCACACGCACCGGCGGCGATGATCTTCGGCGTACCGTCATAGAGGGCGGCGAACTCGGTCGCCGGAGCGGACAGCTTCATGGGGAACCCTTCTCAGGCGGGCACGAGCGGTTCGGGAAGGCATGAGGACAGGAGCGCGCAAGCGGCCCATTCAGGATCGGAGTCCGCGTCCGCCCCGCCGTCCCAGCGCCGCAGCTTGTCCGGCGGCAGCCCCAGCGCCTGGCAAAGCCGGAAGGTCCGGGCATCCAGCGGGACGACGGTCTGGTAAGCGTGTTCGAAGGCGGCGCAGCCGTTGACCGCGTCGGCCAGGGACGGCGCGTCCGGAGCGGCGGACGGTCCCAGCACCGCCCAGCCGGTCACGCCGAGCGCGCGCAGCCGCCCCATCAGCGCGTGCGCCGTGCCCTGCCGCACCGTCACGGCCAGATCGAATGCGGCCAGCGTGCCGACCGCCATGTCCTCCTCCACCGGGTCCGGCGACCGCAACGGCGTGCCCAGATAGGCGTCGCGCCGGGTCAGCGGGCGAACGGGCAGCACCAGCGGCAGCGGATAGGGGACGACCGAGGCGAAAGCCTCCACCGCTTCCGCCGACAGGGACAGCCCGCCGCCGCCCATCGCCACCAGATGCGCGTCATAGCCCTTCCCGTCCAGCCAGCGGGCCATGCGGGCGGCGGTCTCCAGCCCCGCCGCATCGGCGGGATCGGCCACCAGCGCCGCCAGCCGCCGGTTCCCCGCCGTATGGAGCAGCGGCAGGACCGAAGGCAGCCGGTGCACCGTCCGATAGACGTCGTCCGGCGTGGCGACCCCGGCGCGGTAGCGGTCGATGGCCGCCGCCGCCCAGGCGCCGTTGGACGGCAGCACCCATTGGGCGGCCATCGCTTCGCGCAGCGTCGCCAGAGCGGAGTCGGCGCTCGCCGGCGGCGTCACCGCGCCGGGCACCGCCAGGGTGAGGCTCAGCCGGGCCTCGGCGCAGGGCTTCCGGGGGTCCCGCTCCAGCAAGGGGGCGCCCACCGGCTGGCGACGCACGAGATCGAGCAGGACCGCGGTGGGCAGCATCGCCATCGCCGCCCCGTCCGCCGGCAGGGGGAACGGCGCGTCCGCCTGCAACCCAACGGGCGCGCCGGACCAGGACAGCGCGCATCCGCTTTCCACCGCCGCCGTCGTCACCTCGGCGCGCACCAGGGTCGCCCGCGCCGCCGCGCACTCCAGCACCCACAGGGTCCCCCGCAGCAGGCGGTGGCGCTTCAGCAAATCATAAAAGCCGGAGTCCATGACCGCCAGAAGGCCGGGGCATTCCCCATAGCCGGGCCGCTCCGGTGCGCGCAGGGCGCGGCGCACGAAGTCGGCGAGCGGCAATTCCTCCTCCCCCACCGCGGGGTCGGTGACGCAGCGGACGATGGCGCGGTCCGGCAGATAGACGGCGTAGCGCCGCCCCACTGCCGTCTCCGCCCGCAGCACGGCCTGGACCGCGAACAGCGCGGGGTGGCGCTTTTGGATGTGGGTCAGGATGGGGCGGTAGTCGCGCTCCGATTCGGTCAACATGCTCTCGCCGCGGCGGCGGTAGCCGAAGCCGGTGCCCGGCACATGGACGCCGTGGAAGCCGCGCTCCAGCCCTTGCAGCCAGAACTCCCAATCCTCGCTGCCCTGGCGCATCGTCTCGTCGAAGCGCGCACCGCTGTCCAGCAGGCGCCGCGCGGCCATGCTGCCCGCCTCGCTGACGTTGCGGAACAGATGCTCCAGCGGCGAATAGGGGCCGGACATGTCGCAGAATTCGAAGAAGCCGAACTTGTCCACGTCCGGATAGGCCCAGCCGACCTCCGGCCCCGCCGCCCGCAGCGCGTCCAGCATCCGTTGCAGCAGATGGGGCCGGATGCGGTTGTCGGAATCGAGGAAATACACGGCCTCCAGCGCCGGAAAGGCGTCCAGTGCGAAGGCGATTCCGCTGTTGCGGGCCGCGCTCAGCCCGGCGTTGCGCTTGTGCAGGTGGAAGAGGCGCCCCGGATGAGCCGCGGCGAACTCCCGGCACACCCGCCCGGTTTCCGGAAAGGGGCAGCCGTCGTCGACCACCACGACGGCATAGGCGAAGTCCGTGTCCTGGGAGAGCGCGGTGGACAACGCCTCCACCAGCAGGCCCGAATGCTTGTAGGTCGGCACGACGATGGCCGCGCGGACCTCGGTCGCATGACCGCCTCCCCCCGCGCAGGCATCCGAATGAATTCGTTCACTTATCGTTGACATGGCCGGACGCTGTGATGACACCGCATCCTGATTAGCCTCGTCCACGCTCGTCCCGGATGTGATAATTCCAGGACGCATGGGCGCGTTTTACAACGGGATTCGTTGCAAAGCGCGCCCTATGCCGCCGTATTATTACGCTTCCAGCCGCCCGCTCTTCGCCACATCGCTCAGGAAGCGGTAGCTGTCCTTGGGCGTGCGGACCAGCGTGTCGTAATCGACGCGGACGATGCCGAAGCGCTTCGACAGGCCGAAGGCCCATTCGAAATTGTCCAGCAGACTCCAACACAGATAGCCCTTCACGTTGCAGCCGTCGGCCAGGGCACGACCGACCGACGCCACATGGTCGCGCAGGAAGGCCACGCGCTCCGCGTCGTGGACCTGCCCGTCCGGCGTCACCACGTCGTCATAGGCAGCCCCGTTCTCCGCGATGAAGACGGCGGGGTTGCCGTAGTCGCGCTTGAACTCCATCAGCAGATCGTACAGCCCGTCGGGCTGGACCGGCCAGGCCATGGCGGTCCAACGGTCGCAATGGGCGTCGCCCCACCACACGTCGAACGGATGCCCCGTCTCGTGCTTCATGGTCATGCGCGAGTAGTAGTTGATGCCCAGCAGGTCGATGGGATAGCGGATCGCCTCCTCGTCGCCGGGCAGGACAAAGTCCTTCATCCGCTCGGCCAGCAGATCCGGAATCTTGCCGCGCATCACGCCGTCCAGGGCCACCCGGTTCCAAACCGCGTCCCAACGGGCCGCCGCCGCGATGTCCTCCGGCCGGTCGCTCTCGGCCCGGCAGGGCTGGAGGTTGATGACGGTGCCCAGCGTCAGGCCCGAATGCTCCGCCGCAATGGCGCGCAGGGCCGCCCCTTGCGCCAGATTCTGGTGATGCAGGGCGCGCAGCATGCCGTCCTCGCCCAGCTTGTGGCCGGGCGCGTGCTCCCCGGTGCCGTAGCCGTGGGTGGCGACCACGTTCGGCTCGTTCAGCATCATCCAGTCCTTCACCCGGTCGGCCAGCCGAGCGGAGACGATGCGGGCGTAGTCGGCGAAGGGGCCGACGATCTCACGGCTCTGCCATCCTCCCCGGTCCTCCAGCGGTTGCGGCAGGTCCCAGTGATAGAGGCAGGCCATGGGCCGGATTCCGGCGGCCAGCAGCCCGTCCACCAGCCGGTCGTAGAAGTCGAGCCCCGCCGCGTTCACCGCTCCCGTTCCGGTCGGCAGGATGCGCGGCCAGGCGATCGAGAAGCGGTAGGCGTTGAAGCCCGCGTCCTTCATCAGGGCGATGTCCTCCGCCCAGCGGTGGTAGTGGTCGCAAGCGACGGCGGCGCTGCTGCCGTCCTGGATGCGCCCGGCGTCGGTGAAGGTATCCCACACGCAGGGGCCGCGCCCGTCCGCGTGGATCGCGCCTTCGATCTGATAGGCCGCAGTGGACGCTCCCCACAGGAAGTCCTTGGGAAAGGTGAAGAGTGCCATGTCCGGACTCCCTTGAAGTGTTTTTTGCTGCACATGCGCTGTCGCGCATGCGAAGATTATGTTGCGCAGGCGAAGAGGCCGTCGCGCTTACTCTGACCGGCAGGTATAGCCTCTTCGGCCTAACAAGTGTATTCTTCGCTCAAGGCGGCTGCCCTGACAAATCAGCAAGGCACAGTTCCCGCCGGCGGGAGGCATCCCATGGCCCTTACCAACATGAAAACCACCAAGATCGTCTTCCTGGGCGCCGGCAGCGCGGCCTTCGGGCTCAGCATGTACCGCGACCTCTTCACCACGACGGAACTGGCGGGCAGCACCCTGACGCTGGTGGACACGAATCCGGAGGCGCTGGACCGCATGACGGCGCTCGCCCGCCTGCTGAACGCGAAGGGCAACGCCGGACTCGTCATCGAGCAGACCACCGACCGCCGCGCCGCCCTGCGCGGCGCCGAATTCGTGGTCAATTCCGTCGCCATCGACCGCAACCGCCTGTGGAAGCTCGACTTCGAGGTCCCGAAGAAGCATGGCGTCCGCCACACGCTGGGCGAGAACGGCGGCCCCGGCGGGCTGTTCTTCACGCTGCGCACCCTGCCCCTGATCTTCGACTTCGCCCGCGACATCGAGGAACTGTGCCCGGACGCCCAGTTCATCAATTTGTCCAACCCGGAAAGCCGCGTCGTCCTTGGGCTCGGCAAATACACCAGGGTCAAGACGCTGGGGCTGTGCCACGGCATCTTCCTGGCCCGCTGGTTCGTCTGCCAGATCCTCGGCATGGCCGAACAGGACGTGGAGGTCTGGGGCGCCGGGCTGAACCACTTCCAATGGCTGATGCACATCCGGGAAAAGGCGACCGGGCGCGACCTCTACCCGCTGCTGCGCGAGAAGGAGAAGACGCACGATCCGGCCTTCACGCCGCTGGCCCGCCGCCTGTTCAACGCCTTCGGCCTGTGGCCGACCTGCAGCGACGACCATTTGGGCGAGTATCTCCCCTATGGCTGGGAAGGCGGGGAGCATGGATTCGACTTCGCCGAGGACGAGCGCGGGCGCGGCATCCTCAACGCGCTGATGGACGGGGTCATCGCCGGGACGACCCCGGTGCCGGAGGATTGGACGCAGCCGTCCTGGGGCGAACGGGCCGTGCAGGTCATCGCCGGGGTGCTGCACAACCAGAAGCGCTTCGTCGAATCGGGAATCGTCTACAACCAGGGCGCCATCCCCAACCTGCCGCCGGATCTGGCGGTGGAGGTGCCGTTGCTGGCCGACGCGGCGGGCGTCCATCCGGTCTCGCTCGGCCCCCTGCCCGACCCAATCGCCAAGCTGCTGCACCTCCAGGCGAGCGTGCAGCAACTCGCCGTCGAAGCGGCGGTTCACGCCTCGAAGGAACTGGCGCTCCAGGCCCTGCTGATCGACCCGGTGATGAATTCCACCGACGCCGCCGTGAAGATCCTGGATGAGCTGTGGGAGGCGAACCGGCCCTACATCCGCCGCTGTGTGTAGGGCATGCAGGGCCGGTGCGGGTCAATGCGCCGGTTCGGTGTCGGAGGCGGCGGCCTTGCGGCGGGTCCTGGTTGCGGCCGGCTTGGAAGCCGCGGGATCAGCCGCTTCCGCCTTCACGGCCTTGGCGCGGGCGGGCTTCGCCGCCGTGGGGGCTGCCGGTTCGGCCTTGGCCTTGCGGGCGCGCGGCTTCTTGGGGGCGACGGCCTCCTCCACCACATCGACCGCGGCGTTCAGCCCGGCCCCCAGCAGTTCCGCCGCGGCCTTCTTCGTGCGGCGGACCGCCTTCTTCACCACATCGGCGGCGGGCTCCGCAGCGGACGCCCGGTCCTCGGCTTCGATCTCGGCGCAGGCCTGCGCCCAATGGCTGTCTCCCCGTCCCTCCGGTCGCCCTTCGCGTTCCCAAATCGCATAGGCGCGGTGGCGGATGCGGTCTTCGCGATCGCCTTGCATTCTTCCGTCTCCAAATGGGCTTTGGCCGCAGAAACAACGACGCTTGAGGAAAACGGCGTTCTGCGCCAGCAGGTTCCCGCTTTAGTGCCCGGTTTATGTGACGATAAACGTACACAAGGAAAGCGTGCCTTAGTTCATGGAAAAATCATAGGCCCGGTTGCTTGTTCAGCCTCGACAGGCGACGGATGGTTATAGAACATACGTTGGCTTCGGGACGCCGGTACCATGGGTTGATCCGAAGTGCGGTCCGCATAGAACCCTTCGCCGGGTTGAACCGGGCCATCCGGCCCAATTAACTTTGGGGAAAATGTCTTGGCAGGGGGCCGTTTCCGGCCCGGCGCCGTCACGGAAGGCAAAGAGTCCAGCGCATGTCCCTTGATCCCTTGCTTCAAGCCAACCGTATCCTGACCGAAGCCATCACCAAGTATCTCCAATCCTCGAACGAGCTTGCCGCGGCGGCGGAGCGTGCCTCGGCGGCCAGCGCCGGGCGTGACGCCGCCACCCGGCGGCTGGCCTTCCAGGAGTTGTCGGAGCGCGGCAACCAGGCCCGCTTCGCCAAGAAACATCTGACCGACACGGTGCGCCGCCTGCGCTCCACCTTGCCGCCGGCCCAGATCGAGGCGGTGGCGGCGAAGCTCGACGGGCGCGAGAGCGCCGAAAGCGCACTGACGCTGGTGCGCACGGTCCTCACCGAAAAGGTCTGGTCGGCGGCTTGAGATGGGCGGCTTGAGATGGTTTGACAACGCAGGATGCGAGGATCAGTGTCCGGCATCCAGGGTTTGCCGCAAGCGCGGGATCGGCACCGCCATCCCGCAGAATGGATCGGAAGGGTGCAAGACGTTTCCAAGGCGATGATCGCCCGTTTGATCGGTTTCGACACGGTTTCGCGCCGTTCCAACATGGCACTGATCGATTGGGTCCGGGACTATCTTGCCGGTTACGGTGTCGAAAGCCGGCTGGTCCCCAGCCCGGACGGCGCCAAGGCGAACCTGTTCGCCACCATCGGCCCGATGACCGAGGGCGGCGTGGTGCTGTCGGCCCACACCGACGTGGTGCCGGTGGACGGGCAGCCCTGGGACACCGATCCCTTCACCCTGGTGGAGCGTGACGGGCGCCTCTACGGGCGCGGCACCGCCGACATGAAGAGCTTCCCCGCCGTGGCGCTGGCCCTGTTGCCGGAGATGCTGAAGGCCGGCTTGAAGCGCCCGCTGCATCTGGCGCTGTCCTACGACGAGGAGGTCGGCTGCATCGGCGCCCCGGCCATGATCGCCCGCATCGCCGGGGAACTGCCGCGCCCCAGCGCCGTCATCGTCGGCGAACCCACCTCCATGGGCGTGGTGCTGGCCCACAAGGGCTGCTACGTGCTGCGCACGACGGTCACCGGGCACGAGGTCCACTCGTCCCAGATCGACCGCGGGGTCAGCGCGGTGATGACCGCGGCGCGGCTCGTCAATCTGGTGGGCGACATGGCGGCGGAGAACGCCGCCGCCGCGGACCCCGCCTGCGGCTTCGACCCGCCCTTCACCACGCTGCAGGTCGGAACCATCGAAGGCGGCACGGCGGCCAACATCACCGCCCGCCACTGCTCCTTCGTCTGGGACATCCGCCCACTGCCCGGCGACGACTGGACCCGCTACCGCGACCGGTTCGAGGCGGAATGCGGCCGGCTGCGCGCCGCCATGCGGCGGATCAGCCCGGATTGCGACATCCGCACCGAACAGCTTGCCGGCGTGCCGGGGCTGGCGCCGGAGCCGGACGGCCCGGCGGCCCAACTCTGCCACGCGCTGACCGGGCGCAACGACACGGGCATGGTGTCCTTCGCGGCGGAGGCCGGACAGTTCCAGGAGGCCGGCATGTCCACCGTGCTCTGCGGCCCCGGCTCCATCGACCAGGCGCATCAGCCCAACGAGTACATCGACATCGCCCAGGTCACGGCCTGCGAGGCGTTCCTCCGGGATCTGGTCCGCCGTCTGGCGGCCTGAGCCGATCGGGGATACGGCGGAGCGTAGCGTCGGACCGCAGCACAGGCGGCCCGATTCCCCAAAGCGCGACCAATGGAGGGAGCCGATTGTTGGAATGACGGCACCTTGCCGCTGAATTGCCTAGGGTACTCCCAATTTCGGCCTATGCCGATGACGGGAGAGACTTTGACGGCCCACCTGTCGCACTGTGCCCGGGAGCGCCGATGCTGCGGCGATTCCATGGAAACGGGAGCGCCGGGGCATGGTTGATCTGAGCGACCTGGAGCGCGACGCGCTGACCGAACTGGTGAACATGGGCGTCGGCCGTGCGGCGACCCATCTCAGCCGCATGGTCGCGGATCAGGTCCTGTTGTCCGTTCCGTCCATCGAGATCGTCAGCCGCAACGACGCCGCCGGCCTCCTGTCCGCGCGCGAAAAAACGAGCCTCGTCGCGGTGGAGCAGCGTTTCGAAGGGTCCTTTTCCGGCCGCGCCCTGTTGATCTTCCCGGAGACCAACAGCCTGGAACTGGCGCGCGCCGTTCTGGGAAGCGAGCTGAGCCTGGAGGAGATCGTCGATCTGGAGCAGGACGCCCTGGCGGAAATCGGCAACATCATCCTGAACGGCTGCCTGGTCGTGATGGCCAACACGCTGAAGGACAACCTGGACATCTCGCTGCCCAGCGTGCTGCGCGGCGACAGCGACCGCATCTTTCAGATCAACGGGCCGAACCCCGACGAGCTGGTGATGTTCCTCTACATCGACTTCCTGATCCGCAGCCGGAGCATCCGCGGCTACATCGCGCTGCTCATGGGGCTGTCGTCGATGGAGTCGCTGAAGGATCTGATCCATGGATTCATCGACCGCATCGCCTCCGGAACGCCCGATGGAATCGACCGAGTTTAAGCGCATGCCCTGGCTGGACGGCCTTCTGGACGCGATGGACGCGGGCGTCGTCGTGCTGGACCGCCATGGCCGCGTCCAGTTCTGGAACCGCTGGATGGAAAAGGCGTCGGCCATGTCCGAATCCGTCATCCACGGGCGGGAACTGGTGGAAGCCATGCCCAGCCTGCGCGACACGCGGCTGCACAACGCGGTGCGCGACGTGCTGGAAACCGGGGCGCCCAGCGTCCTGTCCCACACGTTGAACCCCGTGCTGTTTCCGCTGCGCTGCGCGGACGGGCGCCGGATGGTCCACAATGTGCTGATCCGCCCCTTCCCGGTCGGCAGCGCCGCCTATTGCCTGATCCAGGTGTCCGACGTCACCGCCGTGGTGAACCGCGAGCGGGTCCTGCGCGAACAGCGCGACGCCCGCTACCGTGCCATCGTGAACACCGCTCCCGACGCCATCGTCACCACCGACACACGCGGCGTGGTGCAATGGGCCAACGGGGCCGCCGCCAACCAGTTCGGCTTTCCGCCCAACGAGCTGATCGGCCAGCATGTCAGCCTCTTCCTCGCCGAAGGCTCCCCCGACTGGTCCGGCCTGCTGGACGGCGACCCCGCCGGACGGCCCGCCCCGGTGGAACTGATCGGACGCAAGCGCGACGGCACCCGCATCGACCTGGAGGTTTCTCTGGCCCGTTGGGAGTCGGAGGGGCGGAGCTTCGTCACCGGCGTCCTGCGCGACATCACCGAACGCCGCCGCACGCGGGAAGAGATGAAGGCCAACGCGCTCGCCATGCGTCAGCTCGCCGAGCAGACCAAAGCCACGCTGGACGCGCTGCCGGCGCACATCGCCGTTCTGGACCATGGCGGGCACATCACCTC
>JAEYPE010000048.1 GCA_023411035.1 Pseudomonadota bacterium | reverse complement strand
GCAGCCGTGGCCCCGGCCTCCGCCGTTCCGCCGCCGCCGCCCGCGCCGCCGGTCTGCCGGGCGGAGCCGTTGGACCTCGACAAGATCCCGCAGATCGCCAGCCTGCTCTACGTCCATTGGCGGCGCGTCCGCCGCGGGCGCCCGATGCCGGAGGCGCGCGACATCGACACCGCCCAGATCCGCGAATGCGTGTCGCGCCTGTGCCTGATGGAGCCGGTGCGCGGCGGCGAGGATTTCCTCTACCGCGCCTGCGGGCGGGCGGTGCAGCGCCGGATGGGTCCGCAGCGGGCGGTGCCGCGGCTGGTCGGCGACTGTCACCCCGCCGAAGCGGCGGAGCGCTTCATCGCCGACCTGCGCGCCTGCTTGGAGGCGGGCGAGCCGCGCGCTCTGCTGGTGCGCGACGACCCGATGCTGCCGGGGGCGCGTTTCGTCGAACTTCTGCTGCCGCTGGCCGATGAAGACGGCCGCCCGGCCTGCGTGCTGGCTTACCGGCACGTGCCGGGGGGCTGACGGGGGCGGCGGTGCCCTGGAGCGCGCAGTCCCCGCCGGGAGGACCGCCTCCCGAAGCGCCGACACCGGCGCCCGGCGGAGCGAAGCCGGCCAGCGGCGCCGACATGGTGGGCGTCTGGCCGTCCGCCGTGTGGATCGTGGTCGGCACGCTCTTCTATCTGGACAATCCGCAATCCTTCGCCGGCTGGAAGGGTGCGCTTTACTATGTGGTGGGCACCGCCGCCGTGGCGCTGGTGATCGGGCTGGTCAGCCTGAATCTGCGCCGCGCCGTCGCCGGAATGCTGGCCGAGGTGTTTCCCCGCCGCGACCGTTTCACCGATCTCGTGAGCCTGATGCTGCGGCTGATGCTGGCCGTGGCGGAGGGGCTGCTGGTGGCGTTGTTCGCCCGCTGGGCGCTGGAATTGCTGGGATAGGCGGCCTCGGCTTAGCCTATCCTTTCCCAACCAATCGGCGCTACGCTGTTTCTTCAGGGATCGACCGTTCGGGGGAGGGGATGCAGAACCTGTCAGCCTATTGGTCGCACGCCGCGCTGATCGCCAACGGCATCATCTTTCTTCACTTGGCCGGGGCGGTCGCGCTCGGCATCCTGATGGGCTACGAGCGCAGCTTCCACGGGCGGGCGGCGGGGATGCGGACCTATGCGATGGTCTGCCTCGCCTCGACGGCGCTGACCGTCGTCAACGCCTATCCTGGTCTGTGGTATGGCGGTCTCGGCGGGGGCGGCGGCACCGGTGGGGGCGGCGATCCGACGCGGGTGGTCCAGGGCATCGTGACCGGCATCGGCTTCCTCGGCGCCGGGGTCATCATGCGGGAAGGCTTTTCCATCCGCGGGCTGTCAACGGCGGCGTCGATCTGGACGGCGGCGGCGGTCGGGGTGATCGTCGGGCTGGGCTTCTACGCCGCGGCCATCGGGGCCGCCGCTCTGGTCATCCTGGTGATGAGCGGCTTCCGGCGGCTGGAGGCGGCGCTGCCCCACCATACGGTGGTGCAGGTGATGCTGGTGTTCGAGCGCGACCGGGCGCCGCCGGCGGACGAGATCCGCGCCAAGGCGCGGGAGGAAGGCTATGACATCGTGTCCTGGGCCTTCCATCTGCGCAACGGCAGCGGGCATCTGGAATACCAGCTCACGCTTCAGGCCAGCGGGGCCATGGACCCGATGGTGCTGGTCGACCGGCTTGCCGGGGCCAGCCGTCTGGTGGAGTTCCGCCTGTCGCCGTCGCGGATCTGAAGCGCCGGGGCCTTCACTTTCCTTGCAGGAAATAAAGGAGGTCGATGCTGGGCGCGGCCAGCCCGAACTGGCTCAGCAGCGTGTGCGCCTGCCCGCGGTGGTGGGTCTGGTGGTTGAACAGATGGGACAGGACCGCCGCGAACGGCATGGCGAACGCCTGCCCGTTCATGGAGCGATAGTGGAGGTCCGCGCCGAAACGGGGCTCCTCCTGCTCCGCGACGACGCGGATGATGCGCTCGTCCTCCGCCTCGCGGGCGGCGCGCAGGTCGTGGAAGCCGTCATACAGGATTTCGTCCAGGGCGGAGGGCACCGGCCCGGTCCCCTCGATGCGGTGGAGCCACACGCGGTCGGCCACCAGAAGATGGTTCAGCGTGCCCCGCACCGAGCGGAAGAAAGCGCCCCGATCCTCGCGGTACTGCGCGTCCGTCAATTGGGCCGCCACCGCGTAGAGGCGGCGGTTGGCCCACTGGTTGTACCGCGCGAACTGCTCGAAATGCGCTTTCATCGCCCTGCCTCCTGCCCTGCCTTCTGTTGCTACACCCCGGCGCGCTTGGCCGACAGGCCGGCGGGGGACAGCAGCACCTCGCGCTTGCCCTGGTGGTTGGCGCCGCCGACCACCCGCTCCGTCTCCATCCGCTCCACCAGACGGGCGGCGCGGTTGTAGCCGATCTGAAGCTGGCGCTGGATGAAGCTGACCGACACCTTGCCCTCGCGCACCACGAGGTTGACGGCCTGCATATAGAGATCGTCGCCGGAGTTGCCGCCGCCGCCGTCCTCATCCTCGTCGGCGATCGCCTCCTCCTCTTCCTCGGTGATGGCGGTGACGTAGTTGGGGGCGCCCTGCGACTTGATGAACTGCACGATCTCCTCGACCTCCGAATCGGAGACGAAGGGGCCGTGGACGCGGGTGATGCGGCCGCCGCCGGCCATGTAGAGCATGTCGCCCTGGCCGAGAAGCTGTTCCGCCCCGGCCTCGCCGAGGATGGTGCGGCTGTCGATCTTGGAGGTGACCTGGAAGCTGATGCGGGTCGGGAAGTTGGCCTTGATGGTGCCGGTGATGACGTCCACCGAGGGGCGCTGCGTCGCCATGATCAGGTGGATGCCGGCGGCGCGGGCCATCTGGGCGAGGCGCTGGATCGCCGCCTCGATCTCCTTGCCCGCCACCAGCATCAGGTCGGCCATCTCGTCCACGATGACCACGATGTAGGGAAGCGGCGTCGGCTCCTGCGGGGTCAGGTCGAAGACGGTCTCGGCCTCGCCGGGGGCGGTGCGGCGGGGCATCGGCTCGCCGTTGGCGATCATCTCGGCGATGCGGGCGTTGTAGCCCTCGATGTTGCGCACGCCGAGTTTGGACATCGCCTCGTAGCGGCTTTCCATCTCGCGCACGGCCCAGCGCAGCGCGACCACGGCCTTCTTCGGGTCGGTCACCACGGGGGTCAGCAGATGCGGGATGCCGTCGTAGACCGACAGCTCCAGCATCTTCGGGTCGACCATGATGAAGCGGCAGCGCTCCGGCGGCAGCCGGTAGAGCAGCGACAGGATCATCGTGTTGATCGCCACCGACTTGCCCGAACCGGTGGTGCCGGCGACCAGCAGGTGCGGCATTCGGGCGAGGTCGGCCACCACCGGCTCCCCGCTGATGTCCTTGCCGAGCGCGATGGCGAGCTGGGCCTGCGACTCGCCGAAGGCCGCGTGGTCGAACATCTCGCGCAGATAGACCATCTCGCGCACCGGGTTCGGCAGTTCCACGCCGATGACGCTGCGGCCCGGCACGATGGCGATGCGGGCGGTGACCACGCTCATGGAGCGCGCGATGTCGTCCGTCAGGTTGATGACCGTGGCCGACTTGGTGCCCGGCGCCGGTTCGAACTCGTACAGCGTCACGACGGGGCCGGGGCGCACGTCCATGATCTCGCCGCGGACGCGGAAGTTTCTCAGCACCGTTTCCAGCATCCGCGCGTTGCGGGCCAGGACCGTCTCGTCATGCTGCTGCGGCGGGCGCGGCGGCGGGTTCTGGAGAAGGGCGGTGGCGGGCAGGGCATAGGGATCGGCATCGCCGGCAGACCCGTCGTGCGCCGCGTCGTCGGTCTCGTCCGTTTCGCCCAGGGCGGCCTCGTCGGCATCCTCCGCCTCGGCCTCGTCGTCCTCATAGGCGAAACCGTCGTCATCGGCCTCTTCGGACTCCCCGTCCTCGGGCAGGTCTTCGGCGTCGGGGATGAGAACGTCCTCCGCATCCACAACCACCTCGGGCACAACCGCCTCGGGAACAGCCACCTCGGGGGCTGTGGCCGGGACGGCGGCCTCTTCCGGACCGCGCGCCTCATAGGCCCATTCGACTCCGGACAGGAAGGCGAAGCCGGCGACCACCGCCAGCGCCTCGTCGGCGAGGTTCGTCGAATAGACGGTGCCGGCGCGCGGCGTTCCGGGCAGCACCTCGACATCCCACAGCAGCCGCCCGTCGGGGCGCGCGTTGGGGATCAGGTTGAAGGGCCGTCCGTTCAGCGCGCACCACAGATTGAACTCGTCGGCGGTGACGACTCCCGACTGGGTTGCGGGCGCGGTCAGGTGGGGCGTGCGCGGCGTCATGCCGGGGCTCCCGGTTTCTGGTCGGTGGAGAAGGACGTGCCGGATTCGGCCTCGTCGGGGGTGTCGCCGCCGGTTTCGGATGCGGCTTCGGAGGCGGTTTCCGGGGTCTCGTCCGCATCGTCGCCGGAGTCGGCGCCGTCACCATCGATGCCGTCATCGATGGCATCGTCGATGTCATCTTCGGCAAGGGCCACGGCTTCAATGTCCGTCCAGTCGTCCGCGTCCGGTTCGGCTTCGCCGGGACTGTCCGCCTCGTCCTCCGCCTCATCTTCGGAAGTGCCAGGGGCGCAGAGGGCGCAGGGCGGTTCGTCCGGCGGCAGTTCGTAGGCGGCGACCAGCAGCTTGTCGATCGACAGGCCGTCGCTGGACATCGGCAGGGCCAGCCGTTCCCAGGTCCGCATGACGCCGCCGAAATCGGCGGTGTAGACGCGGGCGACCGGCAGCCGTTCGCGCACGAGCGAGGCGTATTCGGGCCGCAGGATGGCCCGCTGCTCCTCCGGCAGATCGTCCAGCGTGGCGCCCAGGCGCGAATGCCCGAAGGCGTCGGCAAGCGACTGGCCGTAATAGGAATAAACGAAGTCGTCGTCGCCGATGACCTCGAAAATCACAATATTGTCTTTCCACGGCCGCAGGTCGGCCGGTGCGATGGTGCTGGACACCGGCGGCTTGCCGTCGATGCATTTGGTGAGCCAGAAGTCAAGCAGGCCGCTCAGGTGCGGCGTCGCCAGCTCGGTACTTTCCTTGATCATGGATTGGGCGCGGAATTCTCGGGCGGCGCCCCGCGGGGCTACCCCCTGGAGCTTTCATGGACCGCCGGAACCATACCCGGAAGGGACGGGCAGGCGCAACCGCAAGGGACCGCCCCGTTCAAGCCGGCTTAACCCTGTCGCCCGGATGCCGCAGTGACGCCGCCTGACGCCGCCTTGCCGCCGCAGGGGGTGCGTCAAGGCGGCGCAGGGGCCTGCATTCAACACATCGTCACGCCGCGCAGGTCACCCCGGTTCCGCCCAATCCGCAGTAGCCGGCGGGGTTCTTGGACAGATATTGCTGGTGATAATCCTCGGCGTAATAGAAGGGCGGGGCCTCGCGGATTTCCGTGGTCACCGGGCCGAAGCCGGCCTGTCGCAGGCGGGCCTGATAGGACTCGCGGCTGGCCTCGGCGGCGGCGCGCTGGGCTTCGCTGTGGGTGTAGATGGCGGAGCGGTACTGGGTGCCCACGTCGTTGCCCTGGCGCATGCCCTGCGTCGGGTCGTGGGCCTCCCAGAACAGCCGCAGCAGGTCCTCGAAGCGCACCTTGGCGGGGTCGTAGACGACGCGCACCACCTCCGCATGGCCGGTGCGGCCCGAGCAGACTTCCTCATAGGTCGGATTCGGCGTGTGCCCGCCCTGGTAGCCGGCCATGGTCACCCAGACGCCCGGCGTCTGCCAGAACTTGCGCTCCGCCCCCCAGAAGCAGCCGAGCCCGAAATCGGCGACCTCAAGCCCCTCCGGATAGGGCGGGGTCAGCGGGTTGCCGTTGACATGGTGGCGGGACGGCACGGGAACCGGCGTGTCGCGGCCCGGCAGCGCCTCGTCCGCGCTGGGCAGGGCGAGGGGCTTGCGCATGAACATTCCGAGCATCTCGGCCTCTCCGATGGCGTGGGATCTGGGGAGTATGTCGGGTCGCATCGCCGTGCCGGCAAGTCGGCGCCCGTTGCGGGAGCCTTCTCCGGTCCCGCGTGTTTACTTTCCGGAATGTTCAGTCCAAGGCGGAACCGCGGGGAGACGAACCATGACGATCGACGACGCCACCCTCCAGCGCCTGACGGACAGGGGGCGGCAGAACGGCAACCGGCTCAGCATCGAGCAGTTGGGGCAGGACGTTCCCGTGGAGACGATGACCCCGGAGGAGGTCGCCGATCTGGTGGAGCAGCTGGAAACCGCGGGCATCGACGTGGAACTGAGCGATGCGCGTCTGAAGCGCCCGCGGAGCGGCGGCGGGACCGACTACCAGCGCGGGGCGGGCGTGGTGGACCTCGCCAGCCCGGCGGCCCCCGCCGTTTCCGCCCCCGGCGCCCGCCCGTCCGAACATGGCTGGGCCGACGAGGGGCTGGGGCACGCCCACGGCGGGCATCACGGCTCGCGCCGCGCGCCGACCTGGGATCGCGGCGGGGTGGACATGCTGCCCGTCGTCACCCTCATCGTGGTGGCGCTGGTGCTGATCTTGGTTTTGAGCCGGTGAAACCGCCTGTCAGGCCGGCTTCGCCAGGGCGTGGATGAGAACGGCCGCGGTCGCCGCGACGTTCAGCGACTGGATGCGGCCCGTGCCTGGAAGGGTCAGGATGTCCTCGCAGGCGGCGAGGGTGGCGGGGGGAAGCCCGTCCTCCTCGTTGCCCAGAACGATGGCGGCGGGCCGGTGCCCTCCGGCGAGGGCCGCGGGGTCGGTCACCGCCCGGCCCTGGCCCAGCGCCGTCCCGGCCACCCGGTAGGAACCGCGCAGCCGCTTCAGCGCCGCCGGCAAACCGGCCGCCCGGTACAGTTCCACCCACTCGAACCCGCCCTCGGCCACGCGATAGGCGGCTTCCGACGGCAGGGCCTGTCCGGGGTGGTCCGACACCACCACGCGCCGCAGACCGAAGAAGGCGGCGGTGCGCAGGATGGCGCCCAGATTGTGCGGGTTGCCGACCCCGTCCAGGATCAGCAGCGGCTGCCCGTCCGCCGCCCAGCGTTTCGCCGCTTCCGTATCGAAGGCTGGGACGGGCCGCGGCGCGATCAGCGCGACCACGCCGCCGTGCAGAACCGTCCCGGCGACCTTCGCCAGTTCCTCCGCCTCCACCATGCGGTAGGGCTTGCGCGCCGCGGCCATGGCTTTGCAGAAATCGCCGGTCCTGACCTTCAGCCGCTCCTCGAAGAACAGCCGCTCCACGCGCGCCGCGTCATGGGCGAACAGGGCGGAAACGGCGGACAGGCCGGCGACGCGGAAGAGTTTTCCCGGCTCCTCGCGTGGCTCCTCCCGGCGCGGCTCCCTGCCGGCGCGGGCCGGGCCGGAATAGGAGGTGCCGGAGCGGGAGGGGCGGGCAGGGGAGGAGACGGGCGGACGGCCGCGCGGGGGCGCCGGCTTCGGCATGATGGACTCGGGTCTTGCGGGGGGAGGGACTTGCGGGAACGGGCCGCCATTCTGGACGAACCCGTTCCCCAACTCAAAGACACCGTACCGCGCTGTGTCAGATCAGCTTGATCGCCAGGAAACCGCCGATCAGGGCGACGGCGAAGGCGGTGGTGACCAGGGTCAGGCGCTTCTCGATGAAGGTCCGCACCGGCTCACCAAACCAGTAGAGCAGGGCGGCGACCAGATAGAAGCGGATGGCGCGCGACAGGATGGAGGCGCCGATGAACACCCAGATGTTCAGCTTCGCCACGCCCGCCGTGATGGTCAGCAGCTTGTACGGGATGGGCGTCATGCCCTTGATGATCAGGATCTCCGCCCCGTATTCGACGAAGGTATGGCGCAGCGTCTCGAACCGGTCTCCCAGGTGGTAGAAGTCGATGACCACCCGGCCGATGGTTTCGTACAGGAAGAAGCCGATCATGTAGCCGGCGACGCCGCCCACCACCGAAGCCAGCGTGCAGATCGTCGCGATCCGCCACGCCGCTTGCCGGTTGGCGAGCACCATCGGCACCATGAGGATGTCCGGCGGGATCGGAAAGAAGGAGCTTTCCGCGAAGGAAACCCCCGCCAGCCATGTGGTGGCGTTCTTCGAGGCCGCCTTGGCCATCGTCCAGTCGTAAAGGCGCTTCAGCATGCCGGTCGCAGCCCGTGTTGTGCCGGTAAGGGAGCCCCTGTTTTAGCGGGGTACCGGACCAGCGGCTACGACCAATTCGGTGCGGTCCCGGAAAGGCTACGCCGACCGTCCACCGCCGCTCACTTCGTTGCGGCTTCCAGATAGGCGATCAGGTCGGCGCGATCCTCCGGCTTCGCCACGCCGGCGAAGGCCATGCGGCTGTCGGGAATGACCGCCTTCGGGTCGGCGAGATAGGGGTCGAGCGTCGCCGCGCTCCACTGGATGCCGGACACCTTCAGCCCTTCGGAGTAGTTGGCGAAACTCTCCACCGTGCCGGCCTTGCGCCCGAACAGCCCATGCAGCGTGGGGCCGACGCGGTTCTTGCCCGCTTCCACCGTGTGGCAGGCCTTGCACTGGCGGAACAGCTTCTCGCCGTTCGCCGGGTTGCCGTCGGCCAGGGCCGGGAGCGGTGCCGCGGCGAGAAGGATGAGGGCGGCGAATGCGGTGCGCATGGACGGAAAGCCTCCTTCGTTTCGCCGCTGCGGAAGGTCGCGGCGTCGACGGAGACTTTACGGATCGTCCGATCCCGGACCATTGGACTTTTGACCATCGGATTTCGGGGCGGCCTCCTCTGCCTCCTCCCCCGCCTCCTTCCCCGGCTTCAGCGCCTCGTCCAGCCAGGCCAGATGGGGTGCCGCGGCGCGGCGGGCCTCCTCCTCCATGCGGCGGTAGCGGGCGATCACCTCCTGCCCGAAGGCGGTCAGGCCGGTCCCGCCGCCTTCCCGCCCGCCGACGTTGGTGCGCACCACCGGCTCGCGGAAGGCTGAATTCATGGTTTCCACCAGGAACCACGCGCGGCGGAAGGACATGCCGAGCGCCCGCGCCGCCGCTGAGATGGAGCCGGTGCGGTCGATCTCCTCCAGCAGGGACACCTTGCCGGGGCCGATGGCGCCGGAGGGGTGGATGAAGCGCAGCCGGATGTCGGTCGTCATGTCCTGTGGTCTCGCCGGGAAACGGGGATGGTCTCCGCCCAAGGTATCATTCGCAGCCCAACGGTCAGTCCCGAATCTGTGCCGGGCCGCTTCCGCAATCCCGCGGCGGTTCCGCTTCTGCAACCAAAGTCGAATTTACCGGCCTTCCCCAAAACCGCGATAACGGTGGGGCGCCGCGACGTTGGCCTACCAATGGGCGAGCCGACACATGGGCGTGCAACGCGCCGTAAGCCACGTCTGGCAGCCATTCCGCGAAATTCAGTTCGGGCAATCCGCTTCGGGAGGAAACCGCCGTGATCCATCAGGCCCTGGAAACGCTCAGCAAGCAGGTCGCCATCCGGCCGCGCTACGACAACTTCATCGGCGGCCAGTGGGTTCCGCCGACGAAGGGCCAGTATTTCACCAACCTGACCCCGATCACCGGCAAGCCGCTGTGCGAGGTCGCCCGCTCCACCGCGGAAGACATCGAAAAGGCCCTGGACGCCGCCCACAAGGCCAAGGACGCCTGGGGCCGCACCTCCCCGGCGGAGCGTGCGCGCATCCTGAACAAGATCGCCGACCGCCTTGAGGAGCGTCTGGACGTTCTGGCCCTGGCCGAGACGCTGGACAACGGCAAGCCGATCCGCGAGACGACCCACGCCGACCTGCCGCTGGCCATCGACCATTTCCGCTACTTCGCCGGCTGCATCCGCGCCCAGGAAGGCGGCATTTCGGAAATCGACCACACCACCTACGCCTATCACTTCCACGAGCCGCTGGGCGTCGTCGGCCAGATCATCCCCTGGAACTTCCCGCTGCTGATGGCGGTGTGGAAGCTGGCCCCGGCGCTGGCCGCCGGCAACTGCGTCGTGCTGAAGCCCGCCGAGCAGACCCCGATGGCCATCATGGTCATGATGGAGATCGTCGGCGACCTGCTGCCGGACGGCGTCGTCAACGTCGTCAACGGCTTCGGCGTCGAGGCCGGCAAGCCGCTGGCCCAAAGCCCGCGCATCGCCAAGATCGCCTTTACCGGCGAGACGACGACCGGCCGCCTGATCATGCAGTACGCCACGGAGAACATCATCCCGGTCACGCTGGAGCTGGGCGGCAAGTCGCCGAACATCTTCTTCAAGGACGTGATGGCCGAGGACGACGACTATCTGGACAAGGCGCTGGAAGGCTTCGCCATGTTCGCGCTGAACCAGGGCGAGGTCTGCACCTGCCCCTCGCGCGTCCTGGTGCAGGAGAGCATCTACGACAGGTTCATGGAGAAGGCCATCGCCCGCGTCGCGGCGGTCAAGCAGGGCAGCCCGCTCGACCCGGCCACGATGATCGGCGCCCAGGCCAGCATCGACCAGCTCGAGAAGATCCTCTCCTACATCGACATCGGCAAGGCCGAGGGCGCCAAGGTGCTGATCGGCGGCGAGCGCGCCCATCTGGGCGGCGAACTGGAGAGCGGCTACTACGTGCAGCCGACGGTCTTCGAAGGCCACAACAAGATGCGCATCTTCCAGGAGGAGATCTTCGGGCCGGTCGTGTCCGTGACCACCTTCAAGACCGAGGAAGAGGCGCTGGCCATCGCCAACGACTCGCTCTACGGCCTGGGTGCCGGCGTGTGGAGCCGCGACGGCAACCGCGCCTTCCGCATGGGCCGCGCCATCCAGGCGGGCCGCGTGTGGACCAACTGCTACCACCTCTACCCGGCCCACGCGGCCTTCGGCGGTTACAAGCAGTCCGGCATCGGGCGTGAGAACCACAAGATGATGCTCGACCATTACCAGCAGACCAAGAACCTGCTGGTCAGCTACAGCCCGAAGGCTCTGGGCTTCTTCTGATCGTACGTCTCCTCCCTGACGGCCTTTGCGGCCGGAGGCCATCCGGCCTCCGGCCCTTTTTCTTTGGAGCATCCGACCATGGTCGAACGAGTCGTCGCCACATCGGCGGCCCTGGAACTGATCGAAAAGCTGCGCGGGCTTTACGGGCCGCTGTTCTTCCATCAGTCCGGCGGCTGCTGCGACGGCAGCGCGCCGATGTGCTTCATGGAGGGAGAGTTCCGCCCCGGCGGGCAGGACGTCCGGCTGGGAGAGATCGGGGGCTGTCCCTTCTACATGGGGGCGGCGCAGTTCGAATACTGGTCGCACACCCAGCTCATCATCGACGTGGTGCCGGGCCGCGGCGCCAGTTTCTCGCTGGAGGCGCCGGAGGGCGTGCGCTTCCTCACCCGCTCCCGCCTCTTTTCCGATGGCGAGGTGGAGGCGTTGCGCTCCGAGTCCGACGATATGACGAAAAAAGCATAGCGCCTTTCTGTGGAATGTCGTATTTTGAATTCGACTTTGGGGCTTTCCCAGTCGGTACGGCCGCCGGGCGGTCTGATCCGTGTTCAGACCGGTCCACCCGTGCGGCGGTGCATATGGAACCGAACTTTGGCGCCTTCCGCGACGGTGGAAGGCGCCTTTTTCGTCTCGCGGGGCCTTAGACCATTGTCCAATACCCGAGGGGCAGCACCGGCTTTGCCCGGCGGGCGGCGCTGAGGTAACGTATAGGTCATCCGCCCGCGTTCCCCGCCCCGCGTTTCGGCCTTGGGTGGTTGCCTGGGGTGATGGATGCCATGCCGATGCTTTTCGGGACCCGCACTGTGACCAGTCAACCGGCTTCGGACGCTCTCCATTCCGATGGTCCGTCCAGCCCTGCCTTGCCCAGCCCTTCCTTGCCCCGTGCCGTCTCGATGGCGGAGGGCGCCCGCGCCGCCGCGCGGGAACTGTTCGAAGGATTGTGCGGGCGGAATCCCGCCGCCGCGGAACTGGAGATGGTGCTCGTCTTCTGCTCCGCCCATTACGATCAGGAGGAGCTGGCGGCGGCGCTGGCCGAGCTGTTCGGGCCGGTGCCGGTGGTCGGCTGCACCACGGCGGGGGAGATCACGCCCTTCGGCTACGCCGCCGGATCGCTGGTGGGGATCGGCTTCCCGCGCGCCGACTTCACCATCGCCACCCAGCGCATCGACGATCTCGACCGCTTCTCCATAGCCGAGGCGCCGCGCGTCATGCGCAGCTTGATGGAGCAGCGCGACGTCGCCCTGGCCGCCCGCCCGGACGACTTTCCCAACCATGGCAGCTTCGCCTTCCTGATGATCGACGGTATGTCGCGGTCGGAGGAGATGGTGGTCAGCGCGCTGCACAGCGTGCTGATGGACATTCCCCTGTTCGGCGGCTCCGCCGGGGACGATTTGCGGTTCGAGCGCACCTTCGTCCTGCATGAAGGGCGGTTCCACACGAACGCGGCAGTGCTGATGCTGGTCACCACGGCGCGCCGTTTCGTGGTGTTCCGAACCGAGCATTTCGTGGCGTCCGACGCCAAGATGGTGGTGACCGGCGCCGATCCGCAGCGCCGCATCGTCACGGAGATCAACGCCGAGCCGGCGGGGCGCGAGTACGCCCGCATGGTCGGGCTGGAGGGGGAGCCGCTGACGCCGATGATCTTCGCGGCCTATCCCGTCGTCGTGCGGGTGGGGGGCGAATACCATGTCCGTTCCATCCAGAAGGTCAACGACGACGAGAGCCTGACCTTCTACTGCGCCATCGACGAAGGGATCGTGCTGACCGTCGCCCGCGGCGTGGACCCGGTGGAGAACCTGGAGGGGATGATGCGGAAGCTGGCGATGGAGGTCGGCGGGCCGCCGGACCTCGTGCTGGGCTGCGACTGCATCCTGCGCCGGCTGGAACTGGAGCAGCGGCAACTCAAGCACGTCATGTCGGCGGCGCTGGCGCGGCACAACGTGATCGGCTTCTGCGCCTATGGCGAGCAATACAACGCCATGCACGTCAACCAGACCTTCACAGGCGTTGCGATAGGTGCGCGATGACGCCCATCTTCGACTGGCGGGAACCGTCCCGCCGCCCCGCGGACCCGACGCCCGCCACCCCTCCGGCCCCCTCGGACGGGCAGAGCCGGCTGGAGGCGCTGGAGCGCGAGAACGCCAAGCTCCGCCGCATCAATCAGGTGCTGATGGACCGGGTGGAACGGTCGATGGACGTGCAGGGGGGAGCCTTCTCCCTGTTCCAGACCGCCATCGTCCTGGAGCAGAAGGTGCGCGAACGCACGCTGGAGCTGGAACGCGCCCTGCGCGCGCTGGAGGACAGCCACCGCGCGCTCGCCCGTGCCAAGGAACTGGCCGACACCATGCGCACCCGCCTGTCGGAGGCCATCGAGTCGGTCAACGAGGGCTTCGCCATCTTCGACAGCGGCGACCGGCTGGTCCTGTGCAACAGCAAGTATCTGGCCTTGTGGCCGGAAATCCGCGACCTCATCGTGCCGGGCATCCGCTTCCAGGAGATCGCGGAACTGGCGGCCTCCTCGCGCACCATCGCCGACGCCTATCCGCGGCCCGACCGCTGGCTGGCGGAACGGCTGGCCCAGCACCGGGCGCTGAAGGGGCCCTATGTCTACCGCCTGGCGGACGGGCGCTGGGTCCAGGTGAACGAGCGGCGGACCCGCGACGGCGGGGTGGTCGGCGTCTACACCGACATCACCGACATCAAGGAGCATGAAACCCGCCGCCGCGAACGCGAACTGGCGGAAAAGTCGGCGCTGCTTCAGGCGACGCTGGACAACATCGCGCAGGGGGTCGGCGTGTACGACCGCGACCAGCGGCTGGTCGCCTGGAACGAGCGCTTCACCGGCCTGCTGCGCCTGCCCGCCAACGTGGCGGAGCGCGGGGCCAGCTTCGCCGATTTCGTGCTGCATCACGCGGCCCTGGGAGAGCGCGGCCTGTCGCTGGGCGCCCTGATGATGCCGAGCTGCCTCGTCGAGCAGCCCTGGCTGGACGACACGGTGCTGGAGATCAGCCGCAACCCCATGCCCGGCGGCGGCTTCGTCCTGACCTTCACCGACATCACGGAGCGCAAGCGGGCCGAACAGGCGCTGCGCGACAGCGAGCAGCGCATCCGGCTGGTCACCGACGCGGTGCCGGCGCTGATCGCCTATGTGGACGCCGAGCAGCGCTTCCGCTTCGTCAACAAGGCGTACGAGGGCTGGTTCAACCGCAAGCGCGAGGAGATCGAGGGCCAGCCGATGTGGGCGGCGCTGGGTGAGCGCTACTACGAGGTCCGGCGCTCCTATGTGCTGCGAGCGCTCGCCGGCGAGGAGGTAACCTTCGAACTGGAACTGCCCGGCGAGAACGGGTCCCCGCGCTATGCCGTCGCCACCTACATCCCGCATTTCGGGGAGCGGCGGGGCGGCGGCAAGCCGGAGGTTCTGGGCTATTTCGGCCTGATCCACGACATCACCGAACGGCGCATGGCGGCGGAGGCTCTGGCCGACGCCAAGGACAGCCTGGAACACCGCGTCGCCGAGCGCACCGCCGAACTGACGCGCCTCAACGGCAAGCTTCAGCAGGAGATCGCCGAACGCATCGCGGCGGAGGAGGCCCTCCGGCTCGCCAAGGCCGAGGCGGAGCAGGCGAACCTGTCCAAGACGCGCTTCCTGGCGGCGGCCAGCCACGACCTGCTGCAACCGCTGAACGCCGCGCGGCTGTTCGTCTCCGCGCTCGGCGATCTGGAACAGCCGGAGCCGAACCGCGGGTTGGTGGACAACATCGACGTGGCGCTGGCCTCGGTCGAGGATCTGCTGTCGGCGCTGCTGGACATCTCCAAGTTGGACGCCGGGGCGGTGCGGCCCGAAGTTGCCGATTTCCCGATCCGCAGCCTGCTCGGCGCCTTGGCCACCGAATACGCGGCGGTCGCGCGGGAGCGTGGGCTGGACCTCCGCGTCGTGCCCAGCCACGCGGTGGTGCGCAGCGACATCCGGCTGCTGCGCAGCATCCTTCAGAACTTCCTGTCCAACGCCCTGCGGTATACGCCGGCGAAGGCGGGTGGCGGGCGGGTGCTGGTCGGCTGCCGGCGGACCGCCGCGGGCCTGCGGATCGAGGTGTGGGACACCGGCCCCGGCGTGCCTGCCGACAAGCTGGGCGAGATCTTCCAGGAATTTCGCCGCCTCGACACGCCCTGCGCCAACGAGCGGGTGCGCGGCATGGGCCTCGGCCTCGCCATCGTGGAGCGGGTCGCGCGGATGCTCGACCATCCCATCACCGTGCGCTCGCAGCCGGGGCGTGGGTCGGTCTTCGCGGTGACGGTGCCCTTCGGGTGCTACGCCCGCCCGGCCCGCGCCCTGGAGGCTCCGGTGCGCACGTCATCGAACCGGCTGGCCGGGACGCGGGTGCTGGTGATCGACAACGAGCCGGCGGTGCTGGCCGGGATGCGCGCGCTGCTGGAAGGCTGGGGCTGCACCGTCGCCACCGCGGCGTCAGGCGACGAGGCGCTGGCCGGGCTGGGGGCGGTCGCTCCGGACGTGCTGTTCGCCGATTACCATCTGGACGACGGAGTGATCGGCTTCACCGCGATCGCGCGGGTGCGGGAGCGCTGCGGGGAGGATCTGCCCTCGGTCCTCATCACCGCCAACCGCACCGCGGAGGTGGTGGAGGAGGCGCAGGCCAGGGGCTGCCATGTGCTGAACAAGCCGGTGCGCCCGGCGCAGTTGCGGGCGGTGATGACGGGGTTGCTGGGGTAGCTTTCGCGGGGGGAGCGGTCGCGACGAACCCCCTACTCCCCGCCCGCCTTCCGCGCCAGGAACCCCCGCGCCGGGTTGTACCCGTATACCGCGCCGCCCAGGAACACCGCCAGCGCCAGCACCGTCCAGCCCAGCGCCGGGGCGTTGAGCTTCAGATACAGCGCGAAGCGGATCAACTCCACCGCCTGGCTGAAGGGGTTGATGATGCACAGCATGTGCAGCAACTCCCCGGCCTCCTGCATCTTCCACAGCGGATAAAGCGCGGTGGACAGGAAGAAGGTCGGGAAGATGACGAAGTTCATTACGCCCGCGAAATTCTCCAACTGCCGGATGGCCGAGGACAGCAGCATCCCCAGCGCCCCCAGCATCAGCCCGCTGACCACCAGCGCCGGCAGCACCGCGACGTAGCCGAGCGGCGGCGCCTGCACCCCGTAGACCCAGGCGACGGCGAGGAAGGCGTAGACCTGGAGGGTCGATACCGCCGTCCCGGCCAGCAGCTTCGCCGTCAACAGGAACCAGCGGGGCAGGGGGCTGACCAGAAGCATCCTCATGCTGCCCATCTCGCGGTCGTAGACCATCGACAGGGAGCTTTGCATCCCGTTGAACAGTTGCACCATCCCGGCGAGGCCGGGGACGATGTAGACCTCGTAGGGGATGTAGGTCTCGTAGGGCGGGGTGATGGCGATGCCCAGCGCCGCGCGGAAGCCCGCCGCGAAGACGAACAGCCACAGCAGCGGGCGGACCAGAGCCGACAGGAACCGCTCCCGCTGCTTGACGAAGCGCAGCACCTCACGCCCGACGATGCCGCCGAGCGCCCTGGCGTAATGGGCGGGCGCGTAATGGGCGGGCGCGGTCACGCAGCCTCCTTCGCGGTCAGCCGGTGGAAGCTGTCGGTCAAGGTCTCCGCGCCGGTGCTGCCGACGACCTCCGCGACCGGACCCGCCGCGCGGACCTGCCCGCGATGGATGACCACCACGCGGTCGTCGGGGGCGATCTCGTCGATCAGGTGGGTGGCCCAGAGCACGGCGATCCCGCGCTCCCGGCACAGCGTGTGGACATGCTCCACGATGGCACGTCGGGCCGGAACGTCCAGCCCGACGGTCGGTTCGTCCAGCACCAGAAGGGCCGGCTCGTGCAGCAGGGCGCGGGCCAGTTCCACCCGGCGGCGGTGGCCGCCGTTCAGCGCCCGCACTGTCTCGCCGATGCGCTCCGCCATGCCCAGCCGTTCCAGCGCCTCCTGCGCGCGAACCTCGGCGGCGCGGCGCGGGATACCGTGCAGGGCCGCGAAATAGAGCAGGTTCTGCCGCACCGTCAGGTCGAGGTCGAGCGTCGGCTGCTGGAACACCACCCCCATGCGGGCCAGCGCCCGCGCCGGGTCCCGGCGCAGGTCGGCGCCGCCGATGCGGATGGTGCCGCCCGGCGACTCGAACAGGCGGGTGACCAGCGCGAACAGCGTCGTCTTGCCCGCCCCGTTGGGGCCGAGCAGGGCGGTGAAGGACCCCACCTCCACCGCCAGCGACACGTCCTTCAGCGCGAAGGCGCTACGCCCGTAGGCGTAGCTGAGACCTTCGACCGACAGCGCGGGCGTCCCCATGCGGTTACCCCTTCACCGCGACGCCCCAGGGATAGCGTCCGGTCTTGATGGACTTGATCACCTTCAGGCTGTCCACGTCGATCACCGACACGTCGCCCGACACGCCGTTGGTCGCGTAGAGCCGCTTCTGGTCGCCCGACAGGTCGAGCTGCCAGACGCGGCGGCCCACCAGCAGATACTCCTTCACCGCGAAGGTCTGGGCGTCCACCACCGCCACATGGTTGGCCGGGCCGAGCGCCACGAAGGCGTAGCGCCCGTCGTCGGTCAGCCGGACGCCCACGGGCTGGATGCGGTCCTGGGGCACGCCCTTGATCTTGAAGCGGATGGTCTGCGCCACCTTGCGCGTGGCCGTGTCGATGACGGACAGGGTGCCGCCGATCTCCGCCGACACCCACAGACGGCTGCCATCCTTGTTGAACTGGGCGTAGCGCGGACGGGCGTCCACCAGCGTATGGTCCACGACGGAGCGCTTCTCCGTGTCGATCCAATGGACCATGTTCGTCGTCTCCGACGTGTTCACGGCCCATTTGCCGTCCGGGCTGACCGCCATGCCTTCCGGCTCCACCCCGACATCCACCTGATAGGCGACCTTGCGGTTGGGCACGTCCACCACGGTGACGACGTTGCTTTCCTCGTTGGCGATGAAAAGCTGCTTGCCGTCCGGGTGCAGGGCGAACAACTCCGGGTCCTCGCCGGAGGGCAGGTCGTGCAGGATCTTCTTGGTGGCGAGGTCCATCACCTGCACCGTGTCGTCGTCGCTGGCGCAGATGTAGAGCTGCTTGCCGTCGGCGCTCAGCGTGATGCCGCGGGGGCGGCGCCCGACCTTCACCGTTTCGGTCACCGTCAGGGTTTTGCCGTCGATGATGGACAGAGTGTTGTCCTTCTCGTTCGACACATAGATGGTCTCCGCCAGGGCGGGGACGGCGCAGCCGGTCAGCAGCGCGGCGAGGAAAAGGGAACGGGTGAGAGACATCGGGGCAAGGTCCTTATCTGTGGAATCGGTCGGGTAGGGGTCAGCGGCGGCAGCCCGTTTCGGGCTGATCGTGACCCAGCGTGTCGAGTTCGGTTTTCGGGTGCAGGAAGCCGTCCTGCGGCGAGACGGAGACCAGCGAGCGGTCGGCGGCGACCAGCACCGGCTGGCGGAGCTGTCCGTCCCAGCTCCGGAAGGACAGCGGCACACCCTTGAAGGCGGCCAGCGCGAAGTCCGGCCCGCGGATATAGTCGGCCAGTGCCGTGGTGTCGGTGGAGCGGGTGCGGGTGGCCGCCTCGCCCACCGCCCGGATGGCGGCCCAGACGGCGTAATCGCGGGGCAGCATGCTGCGCTGGGCGGCGGTCTTGAAGCGGGATTGGAGCTGCGCCGACCCCCAGGCTTCGTGCGTGCGGTGCCAGTTGGTGGGGACGAGGCCCTGCGTCCCGGCGACCGGGCGCGGTTCCCAGGTGCGGTACATCACGTAGTCGCCGAAATCGCCGATCTCGTCGGCCACGATCACCACGTCGTGCCGCTTGCCCTGGGTGAAGACCGGCATTTCGGCCTGCGCGGTGCGGCGGGCGTCGTGCTCCTCGCTCCAGGTCTTCTCCTCCACCACCTCCGCGCCGAAGCGCTTGGCCGCACGCTTCACCGCGGCGGCATAGAGCCGGTCCTCGGGCCGGGTGCCGACGATCAGCATCCACTTCGTCCAGCGCTTCACCGCCAGATACTGGGCCAGCGCGTCGGCCAGCATGGCGCGGTCCGGCATGGTGTGCAGCAGGTTGGGCGCGCACAGCGCGTTGCGCAGGCTGTCGTCGGTCGATCCGGCGTTGAACAGCAGCAGGTTTGCCGCCTCGGGCAGGCGGGCCAGCGTGCCGGGCGCCTCGCCGGGCAGGTCCAGCACGACGATGCGGTGCCCGCCGGCAGCCAGATCGCGCAGCGCCTGCGCCGGATCGCCGTCGATGGGGACGGTGACGGACTCCAGTTCGAACCGCTGCTTCAGGAAGCGGCCCGTGCTGTTGTTGTCGGCCAGGGCCAGATTGGCGCCGGCCACCCCCTCGTCGGAGGGCGGCTCGTCCATGTTGGACAGGGCAGGGGGATGCTCCACCTCCTGCGTCAGGTAGGCGATGCGGACAGTCGAAACGTCGGCGGGTGCCGCCTCCTGCGCAAGGGCGGGCGGCGTGACGCACAGCCAGCCGGCCAGCAGGGAGAACGGCATCAAGGAGGATAATCTGAAGTTGAAACGCATCGCGGGCTTTCACTCGCCTGGTTTCGGGAGGTCAGGGTATCCCCGCCGGACGCCGTGCCGGAATGCAACTTTGGTACGATTGCGTGGACGGAAAATTGCGGTCCGGTCCGGCGGCGGACGGCTCCGCGCACGGTTGCTACCAAAGTCCAATTATTGGCGGCATGGACCGCCCGCTATGCTCCGGGCAACGGACAATGCTCCTTCATATTTTGCGAATGAGGACGCCTCTTATGAACGCACGGCTTCTCCGGCTTGCGGTGGCCGGTTTCCTTACCGGCACGGTTGCCGTCGCCTCCATGGTCGTCTCCTCGGCGGCCTTCGCCCATGGCGACGTGACGCCCCAGGCCGTGGACACCACCGGCCTCGACAAGTTGGGCGAAGAATGGCGCGACGCGAACCCCTACCGCGGCAATCCCCGCGCGATCGAGATCGGGGCCTCCGCCTTCAACCAGAACTGCGCGCGCTGCCACGGGCTTGGCGCGGTGTCGGGCGGCATCGCCCCGGATCTGCGCTATCTGGACAAGGGCGACCTCGGGGACGAATGGTACAAGGAGCGGGTGATCAACGGTTCCATCCGCAACGGCGTCACCTACATGCCGCGCTTCGGCGAGGCCCTGGGGCAGGAGGCGCTGTGGGCCATCCGCTCGTGGCTGGAAACGGTGCACGAAGAATGACGGCGCATCCGACACGGCGCCAGCTTCTGTCCTTCGCCGCCGCCGCGCTGGCCGCCGGGATTCTTCCCCGGCGTGCCGGCGCGCGCCCGTTGGACGACGTGGTGGCCGCCGGGCGGCTGATGGTCGCGGTCTATCGCGACAACCCGCCCTTCTCCTACCGCAAGAACAGCGCCCTCGTTGGCGTGGACGTGGACCTCGCCCGCGCCATCGCCGGGCGGCTGGGCGTCGGCATCGAGTTCATGGAGCTGACCGCCGGCGAAGCCGTGTCGGACGACCTGCGCAACGCCGTCTGGCGCGGGCCGGTCGTCGGGGGGAGCGTCGCCGACGTGATGATGCATGTGCCCTATCACAAGGAGTTCGGCCTGCGCAATCCGGAGGCCGTGCTGTTCGGCCCCTACCAGCGGGAGCGGTTCGCGCTGGCCCGCAACCCCATGCGCATGACCCAGCCCATGCTGGCCTCGCTGCCGGACGAGCCGATCGGGGTGGAGATCGACAGCATCCCCGACTTCTACCTGCTTGGCGCCTTTGGTGGACGCCTGCGCGAGCGGATCGTCCACTACATGACCATCCCCGAGGCGGTCGATGCCCTGGTCAAGGGCGACGTCGCCGTCGTCATCGCCACCCAGAGCCAGGTGGAAGCGGCGCTGGGCGGTCGGGTGGCGGACTTCCCCGTTACCCCGGTCACCTTCCCCGGCATGATGACGTCGAGCTGGGACATCGGCATGGCGGTGAAGGAGAACTCCCGCGATCTCGCCTATGCGGTGGGCGATGCCGTGAACGCGATGCTGGAGGACGGAACGCTGCCGGAGATCTTCCGGAAGCATGGGGTGACGCACAACGCGATCCCGGTGGAGTAGGGCTTCGCGGCCCCCTCCCTGACCCTCCCCCGCTGCGCGGGAGAGGGGACTGCCGCGGCTCCGCCCCCCATCCCCTCCCTCGCCGAAGGCGGGGGAGGGTTAGGGAGGGGGCCGGGGTTGCAAGGTCAAGAGTTCGTACAAGAATGAAAACGGGGGGCTACATGAACCGCCATCTTGCCGCCGCCTCACTCATGGCCTCACTCATGGCCGCGCTGCCCGTCCCAGCCTGGGCCGGACCGCCGGACCCCGCCGACCCGCTGGCTTCCGTCATGTGGGACGTGCTGCGGCCGGAGCTGTTCGGGACGGCCCCCGTCCAATTCGACGAGCGCGTGACCGTCACCGCCCCCGACAACGCCGAGAACGCCTCCGCCGTGCCGGTGATGGCCGACGCCAGCGCGCTCGGCGCGGTGGAGGAGATGGTGCTGTTCGCCGACCTCAACCCCTTCCCGGTCATCCTGCGCTTCCAGCCGCTGGCGGCGAGGCCGGTGATCGCCACGCGTTTCAAGGTGCAGCAGGCGACCCCGATCCGCGCCGCCGCCCGTACGCCGGACGGGGTGTGGCACATCGGGGGCAAGCTGCTGGACGCGGCGGGCGGCGGCTGCACCGCGCCGCCGGCGACCTACGCCGCCGCCGACTGGGCCGATCATGTGGGGGAGGTGCAGGCCCGCGCCTGGGCGCCTGCGGGCAAGGACAAGGCGACCCGCGTGCGCTTCACCGTCCGCCACCCCATGGACACCGGCTTGGTCGCCGGCATCCCCGCCTATTTCATCGAGGCGCTGACCGTGAGCGATGGCGAGGGGCGCGCCCTGGCCCGGCTGCAAACGGCGGAGCCGCTGTCCGAAAATCCCGTCTTCACGTTGGAGGTGCAGCCCGGTCCGGGCGCCCGCGGCCTGAGTCTGGACGGGCGCGACAACCAGGGCGGCGAGGTCAAGGCGGCCATCCCACTGCCCTGGACGCAGGGAGCGCTGCCATGAGAGCCCTTCTGTCCTTTTTTCTGCTGATTCTGTCCGCCGCGCCGGGCTGGGCCGCCGGCCCGCTGACCTATGGCCTGAAGCCCGTCGCCATCGCGCCGGACACCTGGGTCTTCGAAGGCACGCGGGAGCATTTCACCCGCGCCAACGGCGGCAACATCCTGAATCCCGGCTTCATCGTGACGGAGGACGGGGTGATCGTGATCCAGACCGGCCCGTCGCGCCGCTTCGGCGAGGAGATGCGCGCGGCCATCGCGACGGTCACCGACAAGCCCATCCGCAAGGTCTTCGTCAGCAACCTGCACCCCGACTACTGGCTGGGCAACCGCGCCTTCGCCGACGTGCCCATCGCCGCCCTGCCCGGCACCATCGAGGGCATCAAGGCCGAAGGGCCGGGCATGACGGAGAACATGTACCGCCTCGTCGGTGACTGGATGCGGGGCACCGAACCGATGGTCCCCACGGAAACGGTCTACGGTTCCACCGTCGTCTTCGGATCGCACCGGCTGCGGCTGATCCCGCTGGAAGGGCACACCGCCGCCGACCTCGCCATCCTGGACGAGACGACGGGCGTGCTGTTCGCGGGCGGGGTCGTCTTCTCCGACCGGACGCCGACCACGCCACACGCCGACATCGGCAAATGGCTGACGGCGCTGGACGCCCTGGACGCGCTGGACATGACGGTGCTGGTCCCCAACCACGGGCGCATCCGCCCGGACAAGGCGGCCATCGCCCAGACCCGCGACTGGCTGATCTGGCTGGACGGCACCCTGCGCGGCCGGGCGGAAGCCGGGGCCGACATGGCCGAACTGCTCGACCTTCCGATCCCCGACCGCTTCGCCGGGATGGGCGTGCTGCGCGAGGAGTACCGGCGTTCCGTCTCGCATCTCTGGCCGGGGATCGAGAAGGCCGTGCTGCAACGGGTGAATTGACGTCGTTCGTAATGAAGTTTCACTCCACCTCCAGCAGAACGCGCCGCCCATCCTACTATTTGCCAATGGACCATATCCGGAGGGGCGGTAAACTGCTCTACAGTCAAAAGGATACGGGCTTCGCGATGCAGCGTCGCTCCGCGTCGATCCCCTGATTTTTCTGAAAAGAAGCCGAGGCCGGGCGAACGGAGCGGGCGGGCTGCGCCCTTTTCCTGTGTCAGCGATCCCGGTCATTCATTCCCCTGGGAGGTATCCGCACCATGAAGCGTCTCTTCCGCACCTGCCTTCTTGCCAGCGCCATGGCCGTCGGCCTTGGCCTGAGCGGCCCCGCGATGGCCGCCGGAGGGCCGAGCAACGACGATCTGCTGAACGACGCCAAGTCGACGGGCGACGTCCTGACCTATGGCATGGGTCTTCAGGCACAGCGCTTCAGCCCGCTCAAGAAGCTGACGCCGGAGTCGATCAAGGGGCTGGTGCCGGTGTGGTCCTTCTCCTTCGGCGGCGAGAAGCAGCGCGGGCAGGAGTCCCAGCCGATCGTCCATGACGGCACGATCTACGTGACCGGTTCCTACTCCCGCCTCTACGCCGTGGACGCGAAGACCGGCCAGAAGAAGTGGCAGTACGACCACCGCCTGCCCGAAGGCATCATGCCCTGCTGCGACGTGGTGAACCGCGGTGCGGCGATCTACAAGGACAAGGTTTACTTCGCGACCCTGGACGCCCGTCTGGTCGCGCTGAACAAGGACACCGGCAAGGTCGTCTGGTCGAAGAAGATCGAGGACTACAAGGCCGGCTACTCGGCGACCTCCGCCCCGCTGATCGTGGACGGCAAGGTCATCACCGGCAATTCCGGCGGCGAGTTCGGCATCATCGGTATGGTCGAGGCGCGCGACGCCGAGACGGGCGAGCTGGTCTGGCAGCGCCCGACCATCGAGGGCAACATGGGCACCCTCAATGGCAAGGAATCGACCATGACCGGCGTGCTGAACGCAAGCTGGCCGGGCGATCTCTACAAGACCGGCGGCGGCGCCACCTGGCTGGGCGGCACCTACGATCCGGAAACCAAGACGCTGTTCTTCGGCACCGGCAACCCGGCCCCCTGGAACTCGCACCTGCGTCCGGGCGACAACCTCTATACCTCCTCCACCCTGGCCATCGACCCG
Source organism: Pseudomonadota bacterium (assembly GCA_023411035.1). Lineage (GTDB taxonomy): Bacteria > Pseudomonadota > Alphaproteobacteria > Azospirillales > Azospirillaceae > Azospirillum. The sequence goes on along the minus strand of JAEYPE010000048.1, from coordinate 13,435 downwards.
GAAAACGGCAACATCAAGTGGCACTACCAGACCACGCCGCATGACGGCTGGGACTTCGACGGCGTGAACGAACTGGTGTCGTTCGACCTGAAGAAGGACGGGAAGACGATCAAGGCCGGCGCCAAGGCCGACCGCAACGGCTTCTTCTACGTTCTGGACCGCACCAACGGGAAGCTGCTCAGCGCCTCGCCCTTCGTCACCAAGATCACCTGGGCCAAGGAAATCGACCTGAAGACCGGGCGCCCGGTCTACATCGACGACAACCGTCCGGGCAACCCGGCGGGCGCCGACAAGGGCAAGCCGGTCTTCGCCGCCCCGGCCTTCCTGGGCGCCAAGAACTGGATGCCGATGGCCTACAGCCCGGAGACGGAGCTGTTCTACGTCCCGGCCAACGAATGGGGCATGGACATCTGGAACGAGCCGATCACCTACAAGAAGGGTGCGGCCTATCTGGGTGCCGGCTTCACCATCAAGCCGCTGTATGACGACTACATCGGCGCGCTGCGCGCCGTCGATCCGAAGACCGGCAAGATCGTCTGGGAATACAAGAACCCGGCGCCGCTGTGGGGCGGCGTGCTGACCACCGCCGGCAACCTGGTCTTCACCGGCACGCCGGAAGGCTATCTGAAGGCGTTCGACGCCAAGTCCGGCAAGGAAGTCTGGAAGTTCAACACCGGCTCCGGCGTCGTCGGCTCCCCGGTCACCTGGGAACAGGACGGCGAGCAGTATGTGGCCGTGGTTTCCGGCTGGGGCGGCGCCGTGCCGCTGTGGGGCGGCGACGTGGCCAAGCTGGTGAAGGACATCAACCAGGGCGGCTCCCTCTGGGTCTTCAAGCTGCCGAAGGCGTAACGGGTCCCCCGGCACGGGGATCGAATCGGGAAAGGATGGGCCAAAGCTCTTGGCCCATCTTTTTCTTGAGAATGATTTGCACGCGAGTTCTTTTGTGAAATTTCTAATTTAGAGCAGTTTGATGAATACCCGTTCAAGTTCTTGCGCATTTTTGAACAATCCGTCATGATAAGCATCGGAAACGCCCCGAAACGATGAGCGTGGAAACCACGCCATGAGCCGAATTCTGATCGCGGACGACCATCCGCTAGTGCGCGACGCCCTGCGCAGCGCCGTCCTTTATTCCTGCCAGGCGCAGGAGATTTATGAGGCCGGCTGCCTGGACGAAACCATCGCCATTCTTGACTCCATGCTTGGCGGCAAGGGGGAGCCGGATCTCGTCCTGCTCGACCTCAACATGCCGGGCATGAACGGGTTGTCCGGGCTGCTCGCCCTGCGCCGCCGCTTCCCCACCTTACCCGTCGCCGTCGTCTCGGCGCACGAGGACCGCAAGGTGATGCTGGAGGCGGTGCGCTGCGGCGCCGCCGGCTTCATCCCCAAATCGACGCCACGGGACGCCATCGCCGGCGCTCTGCGCCAGATCCTGGCCGGGGAGGTCTATCTGCCCGCCTCGGTCGAGGAGGAGGCCGCGAAGGAGGACGAGGAAACGGCGGAGATCGCCCGCCGCCTGTCCACCCTGACGGCGCAGCAGCTCCGCGTGCTGGAGATGCTGGGCACCGGCAAGTTGAACAAGGAAATCGCCTTTGAGCTGAGCATCACGGAAACCACCGTGAAGGCTCATGTCTCGGCGATCCTGCAAAAGCTGAAGGTCTACAGCCGGACCCAGGCGGTGGTCTTCGCCAACCGCCTGCAACTGGAGAAGGCCCGCTTCGGCCTGTAGCCGGGCGGGCCGCTTCCTCAGCGGTTCCTCATCCGGCGCGCGTCCGCGGCGGCGCGCGCCGCCTCCTGCCCCGGATCGCCCCGCCCGAGGCCGAGCGGCACCGGGCTGTCGAGCCACCCGAATCCGTCCAGGCCGTGGCCTTCGAACTCCGTCCAGTCCTTGTCCTTGCTGCGCCGCTTCACCTCCGCCTTGCGCGTGGCGCGCCGGGCCTCCAGGCCGGGGTCGCGGCGCCCGAATTCCTGGTCGCGGGTGGGCCGCTCGATGATGACGATCGACGTGCCGGTGAAGGGATCGCTGACGATCGCCAGATCGCGCGACCGGTCGGCGTGGTTCGGCCCGTGGGGACCGGATTGGTGGGGACCGGATTGGAGGATCACGATCTCCCCGGCGAGCGCCGTGCCGGACAGAAGTGCCAAGCCGGCGCCCAGCAATAGCAGGGGCGGGAACAGGGGGCGCATCGTCTCCTCCGCCGGATTCACCTCAGCGGGGAATCATGCCCCCGGCGGGCCGCGGCGGGTGTGAGCCACTTCACAGTTTCGGTAAAAGAATCACGCCAGCAGCCGGAAGGCCGGATCTGGCCGGGCCAGCAGTTCCGCCCGCACGCGCTCCACCAGCGCGTCGTCGCGCCGGGCGCGCGGCGTGTCCAGCGGCACCTCCGCCGCCACGCGCGTGGGGCCGGGGGCCATCACCAGGATGCGGTCGGCCAACTGGATCGCCTCGCGCAGATTGTGGGTGACGAACAGGACCGTGGCCGGGGACCGCTCCAGCATGGCGGACAGGAGGGCGCGCATCCGCTGCGCCGTCGGCTCGTCCAGCGAGACGAAGGGCTCGTCCATCAGCAGCAGATCGGGCTGCACCGCGAAGGCGCGGGCCAGAGCCACCCGCCGCGCCATACCGCCGGACAGGCGGGCCGGAAACTCGTCGGCCACCGCCTCCAGCCCCATGGCGGCCAGCCAATGCTCGACCGTTCCGTCGCCGCGCCGCTCCTTGGGCAGCACCAGCGCCACGTTCTGCCGCACCGTGCGCCAGGGCAGCAGGCGCGGCGTCTGGAACACGTAGCCCAGGACCGGTTCCGGCCCGCCCGAACCCGGCGCTCCGAATTCCAGCGTCCCGTCGAAATCGCGGTCCAGCCCGGCGGCGATGTTCAGCGCGGTCGTCTTGCCGCAGCCGGACGGGCCGACCAGCGCCAGGAACTCGCCGGGCGCGGCCGCCAGCGACAGGTCGCGGATGACCTCCCGCCCGGCGAAGCGCTTGGCGCGGATCTCAAGCCTCAGCGCGCACCGGCCGCCAGCGGGAAAGCCGCCCTTCGACGGGTTGCAGGACGCAGAGCTCAAGGAGTTGGACGACGGCCACGAAGGCGACGGTGTACGCAAGAATGCCGGCCACATCGAACATCTGGAAGTAAAGGTGGATCTGGAATCCCACCCCGTCGCTGCGGCCCAGAAGCTCGACCACCAGCACGATCTTCCAGATCAGCGCAAGGCCGGACCGCGCCGCCGCGGCGAAGTAGGGGGTGAGCTGGGGCAGCAGCACATGGCGCAGCACGTCGGCCCGCGCCATGCGGAAGGTCCGCGCCATTTCGACATACTGCTCGTCGATGGCGCGCGTCCCTTCGCGCAGGACGACCACGACGTTGGGAATCTTGTTGACGGCCACGGCACCGATGGCCGCCGCCTCGGTCAGCCCGAACCAGACATAGGCGAGCACGATCACGACCAGCGCCGGGATGTTCAGGAACACGGTCAGCCACAGCCCGAACAACCGGTCCGCCGCCGCCGAGCGGCCCAGCAGGATGCCCAGCGCCGACCCGATGGACATGGCGAGCACGAAGGCCGCGGCCATGCGCGCCAGCGTGATCCCCAGATGATGGAACAGCGTGCCGTCCGCCGCCTCGCGGGTCAGGACGGACAGAACGGCGGCGGGGCCGGGCAGGGCGCGGCTGGCGGCCAACTCCGCGGCGACGGCCCACAGCCCGACCAGCAGAGCCAGCGACAGGACCGGGGCCAGCCGCCGCCACCGCATCAGAAGCGGACCCCCGGCCAGAAAGTGCCGTCGGGCAGGGTCATCGCCTCGCCCACCAGTTCCCGCCCGCCGAGCTTCGCCATCAGCCCGTAGAGCCGGGCCGCGGCCTCCCGTTCCTCCTCCGTCCAGCGTTGGGGGATGCCGGCGCGGAACTGGTCGCGCAGCGCCGCCCAGGTGGCCTCGTCCTCCGCCTTCATCAGCGGGCGCAGCCGGTCCCACTCCGCGTCGGACCGCGCCATGATCGCCTTGGCCTTCTGCGAGGCGGCGACGAAGGCGCCGAGTGCCACCGGATTGGCCTTGGCCCAGCTTTCATGGAAGACGAAGCCGACCGCCGGCACGCTGGCCGACAGGCCCAACTGCCGCATCATCCCGTCCACCCCGATGACCGTCCGCATCCCCGCCGCCTGGAGGCGGGCGGCGTAGGGCCAGAAGTTCAGAACGGCGTCCAACTCCCCCGACGCGACCTTCTGGTTCAGCAGGGGCGGCGCGGCGAAGACCGGCGTCGCCGCGCTGTCGAGGTCGAGCGCGTAGCGGTCGCGGGCCAGCGCCTTCAGCAGAAGCCAGCTCTTGTCGATGGGGGTTCCGGCCACGCCGATGCGCTTGCCCTTCAGGTCGGCGACGGAGGCGATGGGCGAGGCCGCCGGCACCATCAGCGCGCCGACCGCCGCGGAATGGGGGATGAAGGCTAGGTCGGCCCCCGCCGCGCGCTGGCGCGCCACCCACAGCCAATCGCTGGCGATCATGTCCACCGCCCCGCCTTGCAGGGCGATCTGCGCGGCCTGTCCGCTCGCCAGTTCCATCAGCTTCAATTCGAAGCCGGCGGCCTCGTCCAGCCGATGGTGACGGATGACGTCCAGCTCCCAACTGACCGTGCCGAACTTCAGCACCCCGATGGTGACCGCTGGCCGTTCCGCCGCATGAGCCACCGCGGACGCGCAGACCAGCGCCAGGACCAGCAGCAGGCGGGCAAAGGGCATCAGGCGCATGGGACATCCCCTGCGTCAATAATTGCATTTGTATGGGAGGTGGGACGCGCCATGGTTGCGCGGTGGACAGGGCGGCGGGTTGGCCACCGCCCATGCCACGTCAGAAGGAGGCGTGGAGGATGGAGAAAATCCTCACTCTCCTGATCCTGCTGCTTCGGGTGGTCAAGGAAGTCCTTGATCTCCTGAACCGCTAAGGATCGGGCCGGGAGGCAGGAGGGGCGAATCTCCTGTCTCCCAAGCCTGATGATGATGCCTCGTGCGGTCATTTGCAAGACGGGCCTCTGCGGTGCTGTGGCGCAGCGGAACTTGGGAATCCCAGAATACCGAACGGCGAGCATAGGCCCCGCCGTTCCGTTCCCGGTATTCGACTATCGGGCAACTTGACCCCGCCGGGCACGGGGGGATTTCGTGGGATGCCACACAACAATGGGGGAGGGGACGCGGTGCGCAGGCGATTGCTGGGCGCTGCCGGGCTGGCGGTTCTGCTGGCCGGGCTGGCCGGATATGCCGCGGCGGACACGGTGCCGGTGCCCGACGGTTACCGGATGACCGACTACCGTTCGCCGACTCCGGCGTCGCTGCCCGGCGGCGAGACGGTGGACACCGCCGCGGCCCGCGCGCTGGTGGAAGCCGGTGCGGCCCTCCCCATCAACGTGATGAAGCTGGACCGCAGCACGCTGCCCGGCGGACCCTGGCTGCTGCCGAAGCCCTTCCCGCAAATCCCCGGCGGCGTCTGGCTTCCCAACGTCGGACTCGGCGCGCTGACCCCGGAACTGGAGGATTATTTCCGCATCAATCTGGAGCGGCTGAGCGGAGGAGACCGTGGACGGGGCCTGCTGTTCTACTGTCTGGCCGATTGCTGGATGTCGTGGAACGCGGCCAAGCGCGCCCTGGAGATGGGCTACCGCCGCGTCCATTGGTACCGCGACGGGGTGGACGGCTGGGCCGAAGCCGGCCTGCCGACCGAGGAGGCGAAGCCGGTTCCGGTCGCCAGCCCGTGACGGGCGCCCCGTAACCGGCTTGCTTGGCTTTACTGCTTGAGCGACTTCAGGAAGGCGATCAGATAGTCCTGCTCCGCCCGGTCGGTGATGGCGACGTGCCGCATGCGGGTGCCGGGCACGAAGCTGTCGTTGCCGGCGATCCAGTTGCGCAGGTTGTCTTCCGTCCAGGTGACGTTCGACGCCTTCAGCGCTTCGGAATAATCGAAGCGCGGAATCGAACCGGCCTTGCGCCCGACAATGTTGTACAGGCTGGGGCCGAAGGCGTTCTTGCTGGAATCCAGCGAGTGGCAGGCCGCGCACTGATGGAAGATCTGCTTGCCCGCGGCCTCTTCCGCCGTCTTGGGTTGCGGCCCGCTTTCGGCCTGGGCCGTGCCGGCGGCGAGCAGAAGGGCGGCGGCGACGACAAGTCTGGAAACGGTCATGAGAAGGCTCCCCAGCCAAAGATCCGCGGCGCCGGTCGCGGCGGCGGTTGATGGCGGGCATCTTAGGAGCCTGAGCTTGGCCGCCGAATTGGACTATGGAACAAGCCCGCAAGCGCGGCGAAGTTTTCCGGCGCGGGATGGAGGCGGCATCGCATGAGGTGAGGATGGTGCGGGCGGTCGGACTCGAACCGACATATCCGTGAGGACGGCGGATTTTGAGTCCGCTGCGTCTACCAATTCCGCCACGCCCGCACTGTGCCTGCCGGAGCCGGCGCTCTCGCTGGCCGGTGCCCGCTATATAGAAGGGAATCGCGCTCCGGATAAAGTGTTTTGTGCGGATGCGCCGCCGTGTCTGGCCTAAGCCTGTGGGGCGCGCTAATCTCACCCCCATGATGAACGGCTTTCCCATCGACGATCCGCGCTACACCGCTGGGCTGCTGACCATTGTCAGCGCCGGGGTGCTGGCCGCCGCGCTGTTTTTCCAGTTCGTGCTGGGCTATCAGCCCTGCGTCCTGTGCCTGTGGCAGCGCGTGCCCTACGGTGCCGTGATGGCCTTCGGCATCGTCACCCTGCTGTTCCGCCAATGGCGGGGGCTGGGCGACGCGCTGCTGGTGGCGAGCGGGCTGGCCCTGCTGGCCGGTGCGGGGATCGCCGCCTACCATGTCGGGGTGGAGCAGCACTGGTGGGCCGGCACCTCGGCCTGCGGCGCCACCGGGCGCGCGCCCCAGACGCTGGAGGAGTTGCGCGCCCAGGTGCTCGCCGCCCCTGTCACCCGCTGCGACGAGGTGGCGTGGTCGCTGTTCGGCATCTCGATGGCGGGCTATAATGTCGCGATTTCGCTGGCGCTGTCCGCTTTTGCCTTCGTCGCGGCGCGCGCCGCCTACATCCGGACCTCGGCTTCCAGGACCTTCGCATGACCCCGCTCGACAACACCGCCTCCGCCGCCACTTCGTCCAACGGCGAATCGCCGGCTCCCCGGCCCCGTCCGCGCGGGCGCCTGCCCGGCGATCCGACGCCGGAACAGCGGCTGGCGCGCATCGTGCGCGTGGACCATGCCGGAGAGTACGGGGCCAAGCGCATCTACGAAGGCCAGCTCTCCGTCATGGGCCGGGGCCGGCACGCCAAAACCCTGCGCCACATGGCCGACCAGGAGCTGGAGCATCTCCAGTATTTCGAAAAGCAGCTCGTCGCCCGACAGGTGCGCCCGACCGTGCTGCAACCGCTGTGGCATGTCGCCGGCTTCCTGCTGGGCGCCGGGACCGCGGTGATGGGCGAGCGCGCGGCCATGGCCTGCACCGTCGCCGTGGAAGAGGTGATCGACGGCCATTACGAGGCGCAATTGAAGCACCTCGGCCCGGATGAGGAGGAGTTGAAGACCTCCATCCTCAAATTCCAGGCGGAGGAGATGGAGCACCGCGACATCGGCCTTCTCAACGGCGCGGAGCAGGCGCCGGCCTATCCGGTGCTGTCCGCCGCCATCAAGGCCGGCACCAAGGCGGTCATCTGGGTGGCCGAGCGGATCTGAGCAGCGGGTTCAATCGGCGCAACGGGCTCAATCGGTCTTGCCGCCCGTTTGCGCCTCCGCCGGGGCGGGCGGCGTGCCGTAGATTTCGTCCTCGGTGCGCCCGCAGCCCTCGCAGCGGCCATCCTCACCGATGATGCAGATGCCCACGCAAGCGTTCTCGTCGTCCATGGTCCAGCCCTTCCGATCCCGGCCTTTTTATATCGGATCGAGTTCGGTGTCCCAATAAAGAAAATCCCGCCAACTTTCGTGAAGGAAGTTTGGCGGGAATGCACGTCCGTTCTCTTGAAGCTGGTAGGCACTCGGCTGGAACGGGGGACTTAGGGGGATCATGCCGCAACTGTGCGGAAGCCTGTTTCCCTTCGTTAGATTGCAGGCCGAGCAGGAGGTGACGACGTTGTCCCAGGTGGTGCGCCCGCCGCGCGACCGTGGGACGACGTGGTCGAAGGTCAGCTCCTGCGTGGGGAAATGGTTGCCGCAATACTGGCAGGTGAAGCGGTCGCGCAGGAAGACGTTGAATCGGGTGAAGGCCGGCCTCCGCGTCGCCGGGATGAACTCCTTCAACGAAATGACGCTCGGCAGCTTGATCTCGAAGGTGGGGGATCGGACGACGCGGTCATATTCGGAGATGATGTTCACCCGGTCCAGAAAGACGGCCTTGACCGTCTCCTGCCATGACCAGAGCGACAGAGGGAAGTAGCTGAGCGGCCGGAAATCGGCGTTCAGCACCAGGGCCGGACAGTGATCGGGTGGTGGAGCCAATGGCCACTCCCTTATCTGAAGCGTGTCTGGAACCTTTCTGGCTGCTCCGCCCGCCCTGCCTGATGACCCTTTGCCGATGGCATGCCGCCGGGCGACCGGAACAGCAGATACATAGTTGATTTGGGCTTCGGACTCAACATCTCGCGCCGCACTGCGTCAATTCTTCATGATCCTGTACCCCTTTCGATGACCATGGCCTCGAAGTCTCCGGACGGCCACGGCGCTGCTTGTGACATTCGGTTGCGGAACCCGCCGGCCGCATTTTTCGCCGTCATGGTTACTAGATGTTAACCATGATCTGGGACGGTGGCCGCGCATTCAGGGGGACGCTTTCGAGGGGAACATCCATGAGCGCCACGATCATCGACCTTGCCCAGAAGCGCGCGGAGCGCGAGGAACGCGACCGCCAGCGCCGCATCGAGGCCTTCGACCGTGAACTGCGCCACCGCCTCGCCATGTATCTGGAGGGCGAAGACGTCGCGGTCGAGCCGATCAAGGACAACCCCTACATCTGACCCATCATCATGCAGGCCGGGCGCGCTTGGGGTATAAGGCGGGGATGACCGACGTCGTTACCCGCTTCGCGCCGAGCCCGACCGGCCACCTTCATCTCGGGCACGCCCATTCCGCCCTGTTCGGCTGGACGACCGCCCGCAAGGCCGGCGGACGCTTCCTGCTGCGCATCGAGGACATCGACCCGCAGCGCTGCCGTCCGGAGTTCGACCGCAACCTGCGCGAGGATCTGGCCTGGCTGGGCCTGACCTGGGAAGAGCCGGTGCGCCGCCAGTCGGAGCATCTGGACGATTACCGCGCCGCTCTGGCCCGGCTCCATGACATGGGCGTCGTCTATCCCTGCTTCTGCACCCGCAAGGACATCGCGGCGGAGATCGCCCGCGCCGGCCACGCGCCGCACGGGCCGGACGGTCCGCTCTATCCCGGCGCCTGCCGCGGCCTGCCGGAGGGCGAGCGGCGGGACCGGATTGCGGCGGGCGATGCCTATGCCCTGCGCCTGGATGTGGGGAAGGCCATGGCGATGACCGGGCCGCTGCGCTGGCACGACCGGCGGCGCGGCTGGCAGGATGCCACGCCGGACATCCTGGGCGACGTCGTTCTGGCCCGCAAGGACGCCCCGACCAGCTACCATCTGGCCGTCACCGTGGACGATCACCTCCAGGGCGTGACGCTGGTGACCCGTGGCGAAGACCTTTTCTTCGCCACCCACGTGCACCGTCTCCTTCAGGAACTCCTTCGAGTCGGTGTTCCCGAATATGATCATCACCCTTTGATGGTGAATGAGCGGGGCGAGCGGCTGGCCAAGCGCGACAGCGCCAAGACATTGCGCTCGCTTCGGGAATCCGGGCAAACAGCGGGGGCGGTCCGGACCTTGGCCGGCTTTCCGGAAGATTTATGATCTACCACCAAGTATGTATTACAGTGCGCCATAAACTATCCGTTTGAGGCGAGCCGCCTGGAATTTTCTTCCTCTTGCGCGTATCTTTCGTATCGCGGCTGATTGTTGGTCTTGCAGACCAATAGGCCGGCTTGCAATCCGAAGGGAGCAAGCGATGCGAGAGGAGGACGGGACGGGGATCAGCCGTTTCCCCGCCGACCCCGCCGCACTGCGGCGGGTTTTCGACGTGATCGGCGTGTCGGTCGCCCTGCTCGACCGGCAGGGGCGCCTTGCCGACTCCAACGCGGCGATGCAGCGCGCCATCGGTTGCCCGCGGGATCAACTGATCGGGCGGCCCATGGCCGACGCCTTCGTCTGGGGCGGCGGGGAGGACGCGGCGAACCGCTTTGCCCAGGCGGTGGCCGCCGCGGGCCGGGGGTTGCCCCAGGAACTGACCCTGACCGGCGACGGGAAGTGGCTCGACATCACGCTGATGCCGCTTCCGGCCGATCCGGGGGGAGAGGCCGCGGGCATCGTCGTGACCGCCGTGGACGCCAGCCGCCGCAAGGGCATGGAGGCGCGGCTGCGCGGGCAGGAGGAAGGGCTGCGCGCCGCGCGGGATGAGGCGGTGCGTGCCGGTCAATCCAAGGTCCGCTTCCTGGCCGCCGCCAGTCATGACCTGCGCCAGCCCGCCCAGTCGCTGACCCTGTTCGGGGCGGTTCTGGCGGAGCGGTTGGCCGACCATCCGCAATTCCCGTTGGTCCAGACGATGAACCGCGCGGTCGAGGCGATGCGCGCCCTGCTCGATGCGCTGCTCGACGTGGCCCGTCTCGACTCCGGGATCGTGCTGCCCGATGTGGCGCCCTTCCCGCTGACCGAGATGATGGAGCGGCTGAAGGCCGACTACGGGCCGCGGGCCGGCGCCAAGGGTCTGGAACTGCGGGTGCGTCCGCTGAAGGTCCAGGTCCGCAGCGACGCCGCCCTTCTGGAGCGGCTGCTGCGCAATCTGCTCGACAACGCCATCCGCTACACGGCGTCGGGCGGCGTGCTGCTGGGCTGCCGGCGGCGGGGGACGGTCCTGCGCATCAAGGTGGCGGACACGGGGGTCGGCATCCCCGCCGACAAGTTCGACGAGATTTTCGAGGAGTTCGTGCAGCTCGGCAACGCCGAGCGCGACCGCAGCCGCGGCCTCGGCCTCGGGCTGGCGGTGGTGAGGCGGCTGTCGCGTATGCTCGGCCTGCCGGTTCGCGTGCGGTCGCGTCCGGGGCGGGGCACATGCTTTACGGTGGAGGTTCCCTTGCAGGTTTCCTGGAGTCCCTGTGGGCCGGAACGCGCAATGCCGTTCGTGGACCGGCCCGGTGGCCTGGCCCTGATCATCGACGACGAGGAGTTGATCCTGCAAAGCCTGCGGCTGGTGCTGGAGCAGTGGGGATGGGACGTGCTGTCCGCCGCGTCGGGGGAGGAGGCGCTGCGTCAGCTCGAAGGGGCGGAGCGGCTGCCCGACGTCATCGTCGCCGATTACCGTCTGCGCTACGGGCGGACGGGGGTGGATGCGATCCGGGACATCCACGCCTTCGCCGGGGAGACCATCCCGGCCATCCTGCTGACCGGCGACACCAGCCCCGACCGCATCCGGGAGGCGCGGCGCAGCGGCTTCACCGTCCTGCACAAGCCGGTCACCCTGTCCGAACTGTCGTCCCACCTGGAGGAGGCGAGGGCTCGGGCCGCCGCGGAGTGAGCGTCCCAGAACGCAGGGCGGTCCTTACCGCCGCAGGCCCTTCACGATCTCCAGATAGCCCGGCTCCTCCGGCGTCAGCCAGCCGTGACGGATCAGGAAGTCGATGACGACGAGGTTCACGTTGAACTTCCAGTCCTGCGTGTCCCGCACCGACTCCGCCACGCGGTCCAGCGGCCACAGCTCGAAGCATTCGACCTCGCCGTCGGTGTTCCGCGGGACGAAGTCCGGGTCGAGTTCCAGGTCGTAGAGGAACAGCGTGTCCTGCTTCAGCCCGGCCCGCGTCTCCATGCGATAGGTGACGGCCCCGACAGGCACGGCCCGGGAGGCCAGGGCGGCGTCGATCCCCGCCTCCTCCTGCGCTTCCTTGACGAGGTTCTCCGCCAGCGTCAGGCCGATGGGCTGGCCGCCGGCGATCAGGTTGTCCAGCTTGCCGGGTGCGATCTCGCGGTCGCGGGCACGGCGCCCGATCCACAGCGACAGCCCGCCGTCCGGCTGGCGGACGAAGCCGTTGACGTGCAGCCCGAAGGCCGGGGTGCCGAACTGCGCCACCACCGCGCGGTCGATGCGCATCAGCGGCTCCGCCCCCCAGGCGGGCACGACCGGGTAGAACTCGTTGCGCAGGGCGGTGACCGCCCCCTCCTCCAGGAGGAAGCGGGCGGCGTGCTCCAGCACGGAGGACCGCGCCTCGAAATCGCGCACCTCCGGCGCCAGCGTCACCCGGTCGGCGGTGACGACGAAGCCCGGATCGATGCCGGGAAGCTGTTCGGCCAGCGCGTGGCGGACCCAGCCGAGGCGATGCCCCTCCAGCTCGAACGGACGGAAGCCGGAAAGGTCGTGCGCGTTGCATGCGCGGATGTGGTCGAGAAAGCTCATGTGACTCCGTGTAGCCGCAGCGCCGTCCGCCCGCAACCGTTCTTCCGTGCGCCGCCGCCAAGCCGGACGGTTGCAATGCCAGCCGGTTGCAATAGGCGTGCTTGCGGCGTACACACACGGCCTATCGGACACAAGGGGCAGGTCGATGCCGGCGGCGTTCGGGAATTTTTCGGTTCTGGTGATCGAAGACGAGAGCTTCACCCGCATGGTGCTGGCGAAGATGTTGAGCACGCTGGGCTTCCGCGCCGTCCATCAGGCCGCCGACGGGGAGGCCGGGCTGGCCGCCGTCCAGGCCCACGCCCCCGATCTGATCGTCTGCGACGTGGAAATGCAGCCGATGGACGGGCTGGGGTTCCTGAAGGCGCTGCGGGCCAGCGCCGACCTCCGTCACCGCGCGCTGCCGGTGGTCTTTATGACGAACCGCGCCGACCGGAGCCGCATGGACGAAGCCGCGGCCTTCGGTGCCGACACCGTCATCGTCAAGCCGGCCACGCCGGAGTCGCTGAAGGAAACGCTGGCCGCCAAGCTCGGCTGACAGACCACGGCCCTGCCAGCCTCACTTTTTTCCCTGACCTGTGGCAGGACTGCAAAAACGCGATCAAGTGCTTGATTTCAGGTATCTTCTGGAATCCAAAGTGTTCGTGCGCCGCAGTCGCGAGGGCGGCTCACCCAAATTCCGCCTTGTTGATCTTCTGTGATGAGGCTCACCATCCTTCTTTGGAAGGTGAGGACCCCACCCATTGCCCATGCGTTAATGGTCCAGGACAAAGCGGCGGCGATGGGCACGGAAGCGTGTTGTTATGGAATAGTAGGCACACGTATTGTTAACCGTAGCGCCTTGGTAGGTTAAGGCGTGTGGATGCCTGGAGGTCGATGGCGTGATCGGCAAAGTCCAGCGAGTCCCCGACGAACGGCATCCGGGCCGCGTTCCGGAAGCCGGCTGGAAGTCACAGCCCCGCCGACCTTCATCCCTCCTGCCGGTGCTCCTCC
>JAEYPE010000205.1 GCA_023411035.1 Pseudomonadota bacterium | reverse complement strand
GTTGAAGATCGTGTTGTTCGCGATCTCGCCGCTCAGGATGCGGCCGTTCCAGCCCGAGTACACACCATCGGTCCGCCAGCCGTTGTCGCTGATGACGCTGTTGGTGATGTACTGGTCGGCGTTGTCGTAGGAGTAGTGGACGATGCCGTAACCGCCGTTGCCGTCGATCGTGGAGTGGTCGATGCGCAGGTTGTGCGACGTGCCGCTCACCACGATGCCCGAACCGCGGTTGTCCAGGATCTGGGAGTTGGTGACCTTCACGTTGTCGGCTCCGCCGTTGAGCAGCAGGCCGGTGTCGTTCGAACCCGTTATCGTCAGGTTGTCGAACGTGATGTTGTCCTTGTTGTTCAGGCTGACGGCGTAGCTGGACCCGCTGGCGGCCTTGATCACCGGGTCGTCGCCGGTGCCGTAGGCGCCGTAGATGATCGGCTTGTCGGAGGTGCCGGAGGTGGAAACCAGCAGGCTGTCGGTCCAGGTCTCGCCGCGTTCGAACAGGATCAGCGAGCCGGCGGCGAAGGTGGTGGAGTTCACCTTGTCCAGCGACTTCCAGGCCTGGTTCGGGTCATGGCCGGAGTTGCTGTCGTTGCCGTGCGTCGCGTCGATGTAGAAGACCTGCGAGGCCGGGGTGGCCGGATAGTCCGAGGTGCCGCCGCTCGGATTCGTTGGATCTGCCGGGGTCGTCGGAGCGGTGGGCGTGGTCGGCGTCGTGGTGGTGGAGGGGAAGAACTCCTTCGGGGCGGCGACGGCCAGCGTGCCGTTCCACCACATGCCGGACTGGCCCTTGACCACGTCCTTGTCGTCCAGCGCGCCCTTGTCGTAGGTGACGGAGGCATCGCTCGGATTGACGGCGTTGCCGTTGATGGTGATCGTGTTGACGATCAGGTTGCGGTCCTGGCCGTTCACGACACCGTCGTTGTCGTACTGGATCTGGACCTTGTGGGCCTGACCGGCGGCGATGTCGGCGGTGAAGCTGTAGTCCTTGGCGTCGGTGCCGGCGGAGCCCTCGCCGATCACCTTGCCGTCCACCAGCACCTTGAAGTGCGGAGAGACTCCGCCCGCCACGTTGCCGGCGGCGTTGACGACGATCTTCGTGGAACCGGTGCCCGCCTCGGCGGTGGCGGCCGGGAAGAACTCCTTCGGAGCGGCGACGACCAGCGTGCCGTTCCACCACATGCCGGACTGGCCCTTCACCACATCCCTGTCGTCCAGCGCGCCCTTGTCATAGGTCACGGACGGGTCGGTCGCGTCGAGCGCGTGGCCGTTGATGGTGATCTTGTTGACGATCAGGTTGCGGTCCTGACCGTTCGCGAAGCCGTCGTTGTCGTACTGGATCTGGATCTTGTGGGCCTGATCCGCCGTCACGTTGGCGTTGAAGGTAAAGTCCTTGGCGTCGGTGCCGGCGGAGCCTTCGCCGATCACCTTGCCGTCCACCAGCACCTTGAAGTGCGGGGAGACGCCGCCCGCCACGTTGCCGGCGGCGTTGATGACGATCTTCGTAGCGCTGTCGGCGGTCGCGGCGGCATCGGCCAGAGCCAGCGGCTGCGCGGTGGTCTGGAGGGCTTGAGCCTGGAGGAGGGAAGCCGGTGCCGCGAAGGGATCGACGGTGGAGTCGGCGGTCTCACTGATCGTCAGGTGCGACGTGTCGGCACCGGGATCGCTGGCGTAGCTGGTGTGGTCCGCCAGATCCTGGTGGTGGAGGTCGATACCCAGATCTTCCATAGTCTGCACTCTCTTCCTTTTGGGGACGCTACCGCGATGGTGGCCGGCGGGGCAGGCACGCGGTCGGTGCATCCCCAACCTTTCGGTTAGCACTTTCGCCTTTTGGCTTACCCCCTCAGACTATCCGCTTCGTTGTGGCCTTAAATGGGACGATTTTAGGATAATAAATCTCAAATTTGTGACAATCGGGCCGAGCAAGGCCGATGCATCCTCGTGGCGCGACGGCGATATGGACAGCGGGATGCGCAGCCATCCAAAGGCCACGGTAAAATCAGAGGGGCAGGGGGCCGTCGTTCTTGACCTCTTCCATCACCGCATAAGTGCGCGTTTCCCGGACGCCGGGCAGAGAGAGCAGCACATCCCCCAGAAACCGCCGGTAGGCCGCCATGTCGGCCACCCGCGTCTTCACCAGATAGTCGAACCCGCCGGCCACCATGTGGCACTCCAGCACCTCCGGCGCGTGGCGGATGGCCTGGGAAAAGCGGTCGAACACGTCGGGCGTCGTCTTGTCGAGCAGCACCTCGACGAACACCATCAGCCCGAAGCCCAGCCGGTGCGGATCGAGCCGCGCCGCGAACCCCGTCACATAGCCGTCCTTCTGCAACCGCCGCATCCGCTCGCCCGCGGTCGTGGGGGACAGTCCGACCCGCTCCGCCAGGTCCACGGCGGAAATCCGCCCGTCCATTTGAAGAATCGCCAGGATGCGCCGGTCCGTCCGGTCAAGCTCCGTCATTTTCGCGCTCCATTCAGCTTTTCACCGTTGATATCGCTGAAAACTTATAAAAACAACAATGGAGACACGGCGGGCTCCGGGATAATCTGTGAATGCCGCGCCGGAACAAGCAAAACAAGGCTGACGGTGCGGCCTGCGGAGACGAATTGGAACCGGGTGAGAGACACCGTGACCTTCGACATTGGTCCTGTTGCCGCCGGACGCGCGCAACGCTACGCGATTGCTGCGGACGGCACCGGATCGGCGCCGGGTGGCGGCACGATCCTTCTGTTGGGCGCAGGGCGCATGGGCGGCGCCATGCTGCGCGGCTGGCTGGCGCAGGGCGTGCCGGCCTCCGCCATAGCGGTGACCGATCCCACGCCTGCGCCGGAACTGGTCGAGTTGGCCGCCCGGACCGGTGTCCGGCTGAACCCGGCGGACGGCGCTCCGGTCGATGTTCTCGTGGTCGCGGTCAAGCCGCAGATGGTGGAAAGCGCCGCGGCGGGCGTGCAGGCGCGGCTGGCGCCGCACACGCTGGTGCTGTCGATCATGGCGGGCAGGACGCTGGCCGACCTGCGCCGCCTGTTCCCGGCGGCGGGAAGCATGGTGCGGGCGATGCCGAACCTTCCCGCAGCGGTCAGGCGGGGCGCCACCGTCGCGGTGGCCGAACCGGGTTGCCCGGTGGACCGGACGGAGCGCGCCGCCTCCTTGCTGACCGCGGTGGGAAGCCTGGAATGGCTGGCCGACGAGGCGCTGGTGGACGCAGCCACGGCGCTGTCCGGCTCCGGCCCCGCCTATGTCTTCTACCTCGTTGAATGCCTGACCCGCGCCGGGATGGAGGTGGGGCTGCCCGCCGACGTGTCGGAACGGCTGGCCCGCGCCACGGTCGAAGGGGCGGGAGCGCTGATGGGCGCCACCGGTCAGCCGGCGGCGGACCTGCGGGCCGGCGTGACCTCCCCCGGCGGGACCACGGCGGCGGGTCTTTCCAAGCTGATGGCCGATGACCACCTCCAGAGTCTGTTGAACGCGACCCTGCGCGCGGCGGCCCAGCGTGCCGCCGAACTGGGCGGAACCGGCCCGAAAGCCTGAAAAACACACCCCTTTCACCATCAGGGACCGGCTCGCCCCCGGCCTGCGGATTCGAGCGGACGACACCGATGAACAGCATGACCAGCCCGATCGACACCAGAACCATCACTCCGTCCGCCGCCTCCCGTTCCGGCGGAACCAGGCCCTTCGCCGACTTCGCCCCGCCCATCCGTCCGGCGACCGACCTGCGCGCGGCGATCACCGCCGCCTACCGCCGGCCCGAACCGGAATGCCTGCCCTTCCTGTTCGAGCAGGCGGCCCTTCCCCCCGGCATCGTCACCGCGGCGGCGGCCACCGCCCGCAAGCTGATCACCGCCCTGCGCGCCAAGCCGCGGGGGCGCGGCGTGGAGGGGCTGATCCACGAATACAGCCTGTCCAGCCAGGAAGGCATGGCGCTGATGTGTCTGGCGGAGGCGCTTCTGCGCATCCCCGACCACGCCACGCGCGACGCGCTGATCCGCGACAAGATCGCCGGGGGCGACTGGCAGGCGCATCTGGGCAAGGGCGGCTCGATGTTCGTCAACGCCGCCACCTGGGGCCTGCTGATCACCGGCAAGCTGACCTCGGCGGGCGGGGAGCAGGCGCTGTCCTCCGCCCTGACACGGCTGATCGCGCGGGGCGGCGAGCCGCTGATCCGGCGCGGCGTCGATTTCGCCATGCGCATGATGGGCGAGCAGTTCGTCACCGGCCAGACCATCCAGGAAGCGCTGACCAACGCCCGCCCGATGGAGGCGGAGGGCTTCCGCTATTCCTACGACATGCTGGGCGAGGCCGCCCTGACGGCCGAGGACGCCGCGCGCTACTACGCCGACTATGAGAACGCCATCCACGCCATCGGCAAGGCGTCGGCGGGGCGCGGCATCTATGAGGGGCCGGGCATCTCCATCAAGCTGTCGGCCATCCACCCCCGCTATTCCCGCGCCCAGGCCGACCGCGTGATGGACGAGTTGCTGCCGCGCGTGAAGGCGCTGGCGCTGCTGGCCAAGGGCTACGACATCGGCCTGAACATCGACGCGGAGGAGGCCGACCGGCTGGAACTGTCGCTCGACCTGATGGAATCGCTGTGCTTCGATCCGGATCTGGCGGGCTGGAACGGCATCGGCTTCGTCGTGCAGGCTTACGGCAAGCGCTGCCCCTATGTCATCGACTTCCTGGTCGATCTGGCGCGGCGCAGCGGCCACCGGCTGATGATCCGGCTGGTCAAGGGCGCCTATTGGGACAGCGAGATCAAGCGCGCCCAGCTCGACGGACTGCCGGATTTCCCGGTCTACACCCGCAAGGTCTACACGGACGTTTCCTACGTCGCCTGCGCGCGCAAGCTGCTGGCCGCCCCGGACGCGGTCTTCCCGCAGTTCGCCACCCACAACGCCCAGACGCTTGCCACCATCTACGAAATGGCCGGTGACGGCTTCCAGGTCGGCAAGTACGAGTTCCAGTGCCTGCACGGCATGGGCGAGCCGCTCTACAAGGAGGTGGTCGGCCCGCTGAAGCGGCCCTGCCGCATCTACGCGCCGGTCGGCACGCACGAGACGCTGCTGGCCTATCTGGTCCGCCGTCTGCTGGAGAACGGGGCCAACAGTTCCTTCGTCAACCGCATCGCCGACCCGTCGGTGCCGATCGAGGAACTGATCGCCGATCCGGTCGCGGTCGCGAAGGCCATCGCCCCGGTGGGCGCGCCGCACGCGCTGATCGCCCTGCCGCGCAACCTCTACGCGCCGGAGCGGGCGAACTCCGCCGGCATCGACCTGTCCGACGAGACGGAGCTTGCCAGCCTGTCCGCCGCCCTGTCGGCCAGCGCCCGCATGGATTGGACCGCCGCCCCGCTGCTGGCGGACGGGGAGCGGGCAGGGCAGGCCCAGCCGGTGCGCAACCCCGCCGACCGCCGCGACGTGGTGGGCACGGTGACCGAGGCAAGCGAAGCGATGGTCGCAGAGGCGTTCGGCCACGCCGCCGCGGCGGCGCCCGCCTGGGCCGCCACCCCGCCGGAGGAGCGCGCCGCCTGCCTGTTCCGCGCGGCGGACGCCATGCAGGAGCGGATGCCGATCCTGCTCGGCCTGATCGTCCGCGAGGCCGGCAAGTCGCTGCCCAACGCCATCGCGGAGGTGCGGGAGGCCATCGACTTCCTGCGCTATTACGGGGCGCAGGTGCGCGACCGCTTCGACAACGCCACCCACCGCCCGCTGGGGCCGGTGGTCTGCATCAGCCCGTGGAACTTCCCGCTCGCCATCTTCTCCGGCCAGATCGCCGCGGCGCTGGCCGCCGGCAACCCGGTGCTGGCGAAGCCGGCGGAGGAAACTCCGCTGATCGCCGCGGAGGCGGTGCGCATCCTGCACGCGGCGGGCGTCCCCGCCGGTGCGCTCCAGCTTCTTCCCGGCGCGGGGGAGGTGGGTGCCGCCCTGGTCGGCCATGAGGCGGCGCGCGGCGTGATGTTCACCGGCTCCACCGAGGTGGCGCGGCTGATCCAGCGCCAGTTGGCCGGACGCCTGCTGCCGGACGGCGCGCCGATCCCGCTGATCGCGGAAACCGGCGGCCAGAATGCCATGATCGTGGACAGCTCCGCCCTCGCCGAGCAGGTGGTGGGCGACGTGATCGCGTCCGCCTTCGACAGCGCCGGGCAGCGCTGTTCCGCCCTGCGCATCCTCTGCCTTCAGGAGGACGTGGCCGACCGCACTCTGTCCATGCTGAAGGGTGCCATGCGGGAACTGCGCATCGGCAACCCGGACCGGCTGGCGGTCGATATCGGCCCGGTCATCAGCGAGGAGGCCCGCGCCACCATCACCCGCCACATCGAGGCGATGCGCGCCAAGGGCCGCAAGGTGGAGTCCCTGCCGCTGCCCGCCGAGACGGCGGAGGGCACCTTCGTCGCCCCGACCCTGATCGAGATCGGCGGCATCGGCGAGCTTGAGCGGGAGGTGTTCGGGCCGGTCCTGCACGTCATCCGCTTCCACCGCGACGATCTGGACGCGCTGGTCGATGCCATCAACGCCACCGGCTACGGTCTGACCTTCGGCCTGCACACCCGCATCGACGCCACCATCGAGCGCGTGACCGCGCGCATCGGGGCCGGCAACGTCTACGTCAACCGCAACACCATCGGCGCGGTGGTCGGCGTGCAGCCCTTCGGCGGCCACGGCCTGTCGGGCACCGGTCCCAAGGCGGGCGGTCCGCTCTACCTTTCCCGCCTGCTGAGCCGCCGTCCCAAGGGCTGGCTGGAATACCGCGGCCCGGACGCGGAGCGCGCGGCAGGGCTGGCCTATTGCGACTGGCTGCGCACCAAGGGCTTCACGGCGGAGGCGTCGCGCTGCGCCGGCTATGTCGCGCGAAGCGCGGTCGGCGGCAGCGCGGAGCTGAACGGCCCGGTCGGCGAGCGCAACATCTACGCCCTGCACCCACGGGGCCGCGTCCTGCTGCTGCCGCGGACGCGGACGGGCCTGCTGCTCCAACTCGGCACGGTCCTGGCGACCGGCAACAGCGCCGCCGTGGACGCCCCGCCGGAACTGGCCGACCTGCTGCGCGGCCTGCCCCCGGCGCTGGCCGCGAAGGTCCGGACCACGGCGGACTGGAAGGATGCGGGGCCGCTCGCCGCGGTTCTGGTGGAGGGCGACCGCGAGCGCGTGGCCGCGGTCAACCAGCGCGTGGCGGAGCTTTCCGGCCCGATCCTGCTGGTGCAGGCGGCGACCGGCGAGGCGCTGGCGGCGGGGCGGGGCGAGGGCTACGACCTCGACCTGCTGCTGAACGAGCGCTCGACCAGCGTCAACACCGCCGCCGCCGGCGGCAACGCCAGCCTCGTGGCGATGAGCTGACAGCCCATAAAGATTGTCGGGTGGGCGAGTCGTAGGGTGGGAGGTGCGCGGGCTACCCCGACACCTCCCGCTCGATCACCAGTTCCTCGTCGTCGATGCGCAGAAACGACCCGACCTCCAGGTCGCCGCGGGCGATGGCGTCGTTGATCATGATCTGCGCCTCCGCGAGCGTGACGGTCCGGTCATCGAAGAAAACCGGCCCGTCGACGTGGCGGATGATCCGGAAAATCGCGGTGGTCATCCGGGCATTCTCCT
>JAEYPE010000024.1 GCA_023411035.1 Pseudomonadota bacterium | reverse complement strand
GCCTGATGGCCAAGCCGTCGGGCGAGATCATCGAGACGCCGATCATCTCGAACTTCAAGGAAGGCCTGACCGTGCTGGAGTACTTCAACTCCACCCACGGCGCCCGCAAGGGTCTGGCCGACACCGCTCTGAAGACGGCGAACTCCGGTTATCTGACCCGCCGTCTGGTTGACGTGGCGCAGGACGCGATCATCGTCGAGACCGATTGCGGCACCGAGAAGGGCATCACCGTCAAGGCCGTGATCGACGGCGGCGAGGTCATCTCTCCGCTGGGCGACCGTATCCTGGGCCGCACCGTCGTGGGCGATCTGATCGACCCGCTGAACGGCGAATTGATCGTTCCGAACGCCGGCCTGATCGACGAGGCCACGGTCGACCGCATCGAGCGTTCGGGCATCGACAGCGTCAAGATCCGTTCGGTCCTGACCTGCGAGACCAAGGACGGCGTGTGCGCCAAGTGCTATGGCCGCGATCTGGCCCGCGGCACGCTGGTGAACGTCGGCGAGGCGGTGGGCGTCATCGCCGCCCAGTCGATTGGCGAGCCGGGCACGCAGCTCACCATGCGTACGTTCCACATCGGCGGTGCGGCGCAGCGCGGTGCGGAGCAGAGCCAGGTGGAGGCGGCGTTCGATGCCACGGTGCGGATCAGCAACCGCAACGTCGTCATCAACTCCTCCAACATCCCGGTCGTCATGGGCCGCAACACCGAGGTGATCCTGCTCGACGAGCAGGGCCGCGAGCGGGCGCGTCACCGCGTTCCGTACGGTGCGAAGCTGCTGGCCGACGAGGGCGTGAAGGTCGAACGCGGGCAGAAGCTGGCCGAGTGGGACCCCTACACCCTGCCGATCATCACCGAGCGCGAGGGTACCGCCCACTATGTGGACCTCGTGGAAGGCATCTCGATGCGCGAGGTGATGGACGAGGCGACCGGCATCTCGTCCAAGGTCGTGGTGGACTGGCGTCAGCAGCCGCGCGGTGCGGATCTGAAGCCGCGCATCACGCTGCGCGACGAGCGGGGCGAGGTCATCACGCTGGCCAACGGTCTGGAAGCCCGTTACTTCATGTCGGTAGACGCCATCCTCTCGGTCGAGAACGGTGCCCATGTGAAGGCCGGCGACGTGCTGGCCCGTATCCCGCGTGAATCGTCCAAGACCCGCGACATCACGGGCGGTCTGCCGCGCGTGGCGGAGCTGTTCGAGGCGCGTCGTCCGAAGGACTTCGCGATCATCTCCGACCTCGACGGTCGCGTGGAGTTCGGCAAGGACTACAAGACCAAGCGCCGCATCGTCGTCCGCAACGACGAGACGGGGGACGAGCGCGAGTATCTGATCCCGAAGGGCAAGCACATCTCCGTGCAGGAAGGTGACTATGTCCAGCGCGGCGATCTGCTGATGGACGGCAACCCGGTTCCGCACGACATTCTGTCGGTGATGGGCGTGGAGGCTCTGGCCAACTACCTCATCAACGAGATCCAGGACGTCTATCGACTGCAGGGTGTGAAGATCAACGACAAGCACATCGAGGTGATCGTCCGCCAGATGCTGCAGAAGGTCGAGATCACCGACGCCGGCGAGACCACCTTCCTGGTGGGCGAGCAGGTCGACCGTCAGGAGTTCGACGAGGAGAACGAAAAGACCGTCGGCGAGGGGCTGAAGCCGGCCTCCGGCCATCCGGTTCTACAGGGCATCACCAAGGCGTCGCTGCAGACCCGGTCCTTCATCTCCGCCGCGTCGTTCCAGGAAACCACCCGCGTCCTCACCGAGGCTGCGGTGTCGGGCAAGACCGACAACCTGGAAGGGCTGAAGGAGAACGTGATCGTCGGTCGCCTGATCCCGGCGGGTACGGGGTCGGTGGTCAACCGTCTGAAGCAGATCGCTGCCGAACGCGACCGCGCCATGGCGGTGGCCGAGGGCGGAGAAGGCGAGGCTCCGGCCCTGCCGCATCCGGGCGAGAGCACCGCGGCCTGATCGGTGCCGCGCATAGGGTAGGGGATGGGGCGCGTTCCGAAAGGGACGCGCCCTTTTCTTTAACGTGATGAGGTCTGGGCAAGGGCGTCCCGCGCCCGGAAGCGTCCGCTGTGGACGTCGAAGGACCCGGCGCGGACCGGTATCGGCCTGTCTATCCCGTCCAACGACACACGGGCGGAAAGGCGGTTCCAGGAGTCTTCGAAACGGGCGCAGAACCGTCATCTGCGCGCTTGACGGGTCCTTGACGGACCCATATAGTCCGCGAACTTCAAAAGGAGCCATGGGAAGGTCTTCGGTCCATCCCATCCGGTGTCCGGTTGAACCCAAGCGATATAGCCGAAAAGACCGGCTCCCAGCGAGCCGTTCCAATGGCGTTCGACCGTTGGGCCCGCTCGAAGCCCTCAAGGCTTCGCAGGCGGGCTTTTGCATCGTCCGGCGTTGCCGGGCGTTTTTCCAATCGGTCCGGCTCCGCCGGCCGAGCGACCTGAAGGGATGAAGGGCAGATATGCCGACGATCAACCAGTTGATCCGTAAGCCGCGCGAGCCCTTGGCCGCGCGCAATAAGGTTCCCGCGATGGAGGCGTGCCCGCAGAAGCGTGGCGTCTGCACCCGCGTTTACACGACCACGCCGAAGAAGCCGAACTCGGCTCTGCGTAAGGTCGCCCGCGTTCGCCTGACGAACGGCTTCGAAGTGACCTCCTACATCCCCGGTGAAGGCCATAACCTCCAGGAACACTCGGTGGTTATGATTCGCGGCGGCCGCGTGAAGGACCTTCCGGGCGTTCGCTACCACATCATCCGCGGCACGCTCGATACCCAGGGCGTGAAGGACCGTAAGCAGCGTCGTTCGAAGTACGGCGCGAAGCGTCCGAAGTAAGGAGTATTCACGATGTCCCGTCGTCGTCGCGCCGAGAAGCGTGAGGTCCTGCCGGACGCCAAGTATGGCGACCGCGTCCTGACCAAGTTCATGAACTGCCTGATGCTGGACGGCAAGAAGTCCGCCGCCGAGCGCATCGTCTACGGCGCGCTCAGCCGCATCGAGGCCAAGACCAAGAACGAGCCGGTTCAGGTCTTCCACGACGCCCTGCTGAACGTGAAGCCGCACCTCGAAGTGCGTTCGCGTCGCGTCGGTGGCGCCACCTATCAGGTTCCGGTCGAGGTCCGCACGGACCGCGCCCAGGCCCTGGCCATCCGTTGGCTCATCGGCGCCGCCCGCGCCCGCTCGGAAAACACCATGACCGAGCGTCTGTCGGGTGAACTGCTGGATGCCGCCAACCAGCGTGGCACCGCCGTCAAGAAGCGCGAGGACACCCACCGTATGGCGGAAGCCAACAAGGCGTTCTCGCACTACCGCTGGTAAGGCACCCACCGGCCCAGGTGCTTGTCATGCCCCGTTCCCATCCTCTGGATCATTACCGCAACATCGGCATCATGGCTCACATCGATGCCGGCAAGACCACGACCACCGAGCGGATTTTGTACTACACTGGAAAGTCGTACAAAATCGGCGAGGTGCACGAGGGCACCGCGGTGATGGACTGGATGGAGCAGGAACAGGAACGGGGCATTACCATCACCTCCGCGGCCACGACCTGCTTCTGGCGCGATCACCGCATCAACATCATCGACACGCCAGGCCACGTCGACTTCACCATTGAAGTCGAGCGCAGCCTGCGCGTGCTCGATGGTGCTGTTGCGGTGTTCGATTCCGTCGCTGGGGTGGAGCCGCAGACCGAAACCGTGTGGCGGCAGGCCGACAAGTACGGCGTGCCCCGCATGTGTTTCGTCAACAAGCTGGACCGCACCGGCGCCGACTTCACGCGCTGCGTCGCCATGATAAGGGAACGGCTGGGCGCGACCCCGCTCGTTCTCCAGCTTCCGATCGGGTCCGAGGCCAGCTTCGTCGGCGTCGTCGACCTTGTCGCCATGCGCGCCATCGTCTGGAAAGAAGAGACGCTGGGCGCCGAATTCCATTACACCGACATTCCCGAAGCCCTGAAGGACGCCGCCGCGCGCCATCGACAGGAGCTTTTGGACGCCGTGCTCGAACTCGACGACGCGGCGATTGAGGCCTATCTGGAGTCCGGGCAGGAGCCTTCTCCGGAGGTGCTCAGGGCCTGCATCCGCAAGGGCACCATCGGCCTGCGCTTCGTGCCCGTGCTGTGCGGCTCCGCCTTCAAGAACAAAGGCATCCAGCCGATGCTGGACGCGGTGGTGGACTATCTGCCGGCCCCCGTGGACGTCGGGGCCGTCAAGGGGCACCGAGTCGGCAGCGCCGAGGCGGACGAGCGCGCGCCGGACGATGCCGCTCCCTTCTCCGCGCTCGCCTTCAAGATCATGAACGACCCCTTCGTCGGGTCGCTGACCTTCGTGCGGGTCTATTCCGGCACCGTCGCCTCCGGCACCTCCGTTCTAAACCCCGGCAAGGACGAAAAGGAGCGCATCGGCCGCATGCTGCTGATGCACGCCAACAGCCGGGAGGAGATCGACGAGGCTTACGCCGGCGATATCGTGGCTTTCACCGCGCTGAAGAGCACGACGACCGGCGACACGCTGTGCGACCCAGCCAACCCCATCGTCCTGGAACGGATGGAATTTCCGGAACCGGTCATCGAGGTGGCCGTCGAGCCGAGGTCCATGGCCGACCAGGAAAAAATGAGCATGGCGCTTTCCCGCCTTGCCCAGGAGGACCCGTCCTTCCGTGTGGCCGTTGACCTCGAAAGCGGCCAGACGATCATCAAGGGCATGGGCGAACTGCATCTGGAAATCATCGTCGACCGCATGAAGCGGGAGTTCAAGGTGGATGCGAACGTCGGCGCGCCGCAGGTGGCGTACCGCGAAACCATCACCAGGACCGCCGAGGTCGACTACACCCACAAGAAGCAGACCGGTGGCACCGGCCAGTTCGCCCGCGTCAAGCTGGTCTTCGAGCCGCAGCCCGCCGGCGGCGGTTTCGTCTTCCAGAACAAGGTCGTCGGCGGCGCCGTGCCCAAGGAGTTCATTCCGGGCGTGCGGAAGGGGCTGGACTCCTCGCTCAACGCCGGGGTGGTCGCCGGCTTCCCCGTGATCGACCTGAAGGCCGAACTGGTGGACGGCGCCTTCCATGACGTGGACTCCTCGGTGCTGGCCTTCGAGATCGCCACCCGCGCGGCATTCCGCGAGGGCATGCGGAAGGCGGGTCCGGCCCTGCTGGAACCGATCATGCGGGTTGAGGTGGTGACGCCAGAGGATTACATGGGCGACATCATCGGCGACCTGAACAGCCGCCGCGGACAGATCAGCGCCATGGACCAGCGGGGCAATGCCCGCTCGATCATGGCGATGGTTCCGCTGGCGTCCATGTTCGGCTATGTCAACACCCTGCGCTCCATGAGCCAGGGGCGCGCGCAGTACACGATGCAGTTCGACCACTACGAGCCGGTGCCGCAGGCCATCGCGGAATCCATCCGCGCCAGGATGGCCTGAAACCGCTGGAACGACAAAGAGACGGAGAGCACACACCATGGCGAAGGCAAAGTTCGAGCGGAACAAGCCGCACTGCAACATCGGCACGATCGGCCACGTCGACCACGGCAAGACGTCGCTGACCGCGGCGATCACGAAGGTGCTGGCCGAGAGCGGCGGCGCCACCTTCACCGCCTACGACCAGATCGACAAGGCGCCGGAAGAGAAGG
>JAEYPE010000122.1 GCA_023411035.1 Pseudomonadota bacterium | reverse complement strand
GCCACACCGGCCCCCCAGCGCGCGACGAAGGGCGCCCATTCGCGGTCCACCCGCTCCCGGCCCTCGTCCGACAGGCGGTGGCGGTTCTTCGAATAGTTCCGGACGGCCCCCAGATACGCCTCGAACCTTGGACGCGCCGCCTCGAATCCCGGCAGTTCCACCACCTGGTACAGCCGCCCCGCCTCCTCCAAGGGCGCTTCCTCGAACCGTTCGAAGGGCACCTCGGCGAAGCGGTTGGGCGGCAGGTCCGCCGTGTCATCGATCAGCGCCTGCATGATGCGCGGGTAATGGTCCAGCACCACCCGCTCCACGTCGATGTGCCCGTGGGGCTGGAGCGCCAGCCGGGCCAGCAGCGTCCGGTAGAAGCCCACCGTGGACACGAACACCGCCCGCGGGTCGCGGTGGATATGGATGAAGCGCGCATCCGGCCAGATCTCCCGCATCATGGCGACCCGCGCGCTGTAGACGGGGTTCTTCAGCAGGATGCAGCGCCCGCCCTGGGCGATCGAAACCTTCTCCAGGAAATAGAGGAACCGCCGCTTCCATGCCTCCCGCTCCGCCGCCGTGCAGCCGTCGAAATACAGGCCGCGGCGCAGGTTTTCGTCGAATCGCTCCGGGAAATAGAGGCCGTGGTAGAAGGAGATCGGCGACATGTTCGCCAGCGCGATCTCGTCCTCCTGCGGGCTGTCGGCCTTCACCGGCACGTTGTCGATGTAGCGCCGCTCCGGCAGGGCGCGCGCCAGCAGGGGCCGCAGCACGGAGCCCAGCCCCAGCATGTCCCAGGGCAGGCCGACCGCGAAGGGGTCGATGATTCCGAATTGCGGGTCGCGGCTCAGCACGTTGTAGAGATGGGTGGTGCCGCTGCGCCAATGGCCCAGGATGAAGACCGGCGGCGGCAATCCGGCGCCTTTCCGCCGCCGCGCCGCCACCCACCCGGCCTCCGCCAGCGAGAAGGGCGCCCGCGCCAGGGCCGAGGCCAGCGCGACCAGCGCCGTGGGCCAGCCGCGCCCCCGCGGCCCGCCGTTGCGCGCCAGCACGGTCAGCAACGTCACGGCGTCGCAGCCGTAAAGCGGATGGTCCGGCACCGGCGCCCATCCGGCCCCACGCTTCGCCTGTCCATCCATCCGGACACCTCCCTTCGACGCCGCCGCGCAGGAGGATAGACCGGGCTGGGCTCTGTTACATCCCACACGGACGGTTGAATCCGCTTGCCCCGAACGGGCAGATTTTCCGAAGACGCTTGCCGGAACAGGACGGGACGCACCGCGATGACAGGTTCTTCCTCACGCCGGACATGGATGCGCGCCGCGCTTGCGCTGGCCGTCCTGCTGGCGGGCCTGCTGCCGGTTCCCGCCGTGGCTCAACAGCCCACCACCGGCGCCACGCCGGGCGCCCGCGCCACGGTGGCCCGGCTGAACGACGCGATCCTCGCCCTGATGCGGGGTGCGGCGGGCCGCGAGCCGGCGCGGGAGCGGCTTCAGCGCTTCCTGCCGGTGATGCTGGACACCTTCGACCTGGAGGCCGCCCTGCGCGTCGCCGCCGCCCCCTATTTCGACCGGGCGGCGGAGCCGGAGAAGCAGCAGGCGCTGGACGCCTTCGCCCGGCGCAGCGCCGCCCAGTATGTGGACCGCTTCGACAGCTACGATGGCCAGCGCATCGAGATCACCGGCGAACGGCCCGCCCCGCGCGGCATGCTGCTGGTGGACACCGATCTGGTGCGCGCGGGCAAGGCGCCGGTTCGGCTCAGTTACCTGCTGCGGCCGGAGGGGGACCGCTGGCGCATCCTGGACGTGCTGGCGAAGGGCACGGTCAGCCAGCTCGCCACCCAGCGGTCCGAGTTCCAGAGCACGCTGCGCGGCGGCGGGCTGGCGGCCCTGACGCGCGACCTGAACAGCAACGCCGACCGCATCCTCGGCGGGGCGTGATCCTATGGGGATGACGCTCGTCACCGGGGGCAGCGGCTTCATCGGCGGGCATCTGGTGGCGGCGCTGGCGGCGCGGGGAGAGCGGACGCGCATCCTCGACCGGCAAGACCCGCCGGACCCGCTGCCACCCGGCGTCGAGTTCCAGCGCGGTTCCATCCTCGACGAAGCGGCGGTGGCCCGTGCGCTCGACGGCGTGGAGCGGGTCTATCACCTTGCCGCCGTGGCCCTGCTGTGGAACCGCGACCCGACCGTCTTCGATCGGGTGAACCGGCAGGGCACGGGCGTGCTGCTGGACGCGGCGGCGCGGGCGCCGGGGCTGAGGCGCTTCGTCCATTGCTCGACGGAGGCCGTGATGATCGGCCATCCGCCGCCCCGGCAGATGCCCCGACGGTTGGATGAAAGCGCCGATCCGGGGCTGGAGGCGCTGGCCGGTCCCTATTGCCGGTCCAAATATCGGGCGGAAAAGGACGCGCTGGCCGCGGCAGCGCGGGGGCTGCCGGTGGTGGTGGTCAACCCCACCGCTCCCATCGGCCCCGGCGACCGGCTTCCCACCCCGCCCAACGCCATGCTCCGCATGTTCCGGCGCGGCGGCCCGCGGCTGATCCTGGACTGCGTGCTGAATCTCGTGGACGTGCGGGACGTGGCGCAGGGGATGATCCTGGCCGCCGAGCGGGGCCGGCTGGGGGAGCGCTACATCCTGGGTGGCACGGACATCGCGCTGGGCGATCTGGCGCAGCGGATCGACCGGCTGTGCGGACGTCCGCCGGTCCGCCGCCTTCCGGTGCCGCCGGCCCTGGCGCTGGGGGCGGCGCGGGTGGAGGAATGGCTGTCCGACCATGTGACCCGCCGTCCGCCCACCGCGCCGGTCACCGGCGTCCGGCTGGCGCTGGGTGGAGGCGGCTTCGACAGCGGCAAGGCGATGCGGGAGTTGGGCTATACGGTCAGGCCGCTGGAGGCGAGTTTAAGGGCGGCATTGGGGTAGCGCTTGTCCCCCACCCTCCTCCAAATCCCGCAGGATCGGGCAGTCCGGCCGCTCGTCGCCATGGCAGGCGTGGGCCAGATGCTTCAGCGTGTCGCTCATGGCGCGCAGTTCGGCGATCTTGGCTTCCAGTTCCGCCACATGGTCCAGCGCCACGCGCTTCACCTCGGCGCTGGACCGGCTGCGGTCCTGCCACAGCCCGACCAGGGTCTGGATGCGCTCGATGCTGAAGCCCAGCGTGCGCGCCCGCTTGACGAAGCGCAGGACGTTCACGTCGTTGGCCGAATAGACGCGGTAGCCCGCCGCCGTCCGCCCGGCCTCCGGGATCAGTCCGATGGATTCGTAATAGCGGATCAGCTTGGCGTTGACGCCGGACGCCTTCGCCGCCTCCCCGATGGTCATGCCGCCGGCGCTCATGGCTTCCACCCCCGCAGCGACAGGGCGTTCAGGACGACGCTGACCGAACTCAGCGCCATCGCCGCCCCCGCCAGCACCGGGCTGAGCAGGCCGGAGGCCGCCAGCGGGATGCCCACGAGATTGTAGATGAAGGCCCAGAACAGCCCCTGGCGGATTTTGGAATAGGTGCGGCGCGACACATCGATGGAGCCGGCCACCAGCCCCGGATCGCCGCGCATCAGCGTCACCCCGGCGGTGTGCATCGCCACGTCGGTGCCGGTCGCCATGGCGATGCCGACGTCGGCGGCGGCCAGCGCCGGGGCGTCGTTGATGCCGTCGCCGACCATGCCGACCACCTTGCCCTCGGCCTTCAGCGTCGCCACCACGTCCGCCTTGCCGTCCGGCAGCACCTCCGCGAACACGCGGTCAATGCCCAGATCGGCGGCGACCGCGCGGGCGGCCCCCGCGCCGTCCCCGGTGACCATCACCGTCTCCACCCCCTGCGCCTTCAGAGAGCGGACGGCGGCGCGGGCGCTCTCCTTCACCGTATCGCCGAAGGCGACGAGGCCCAGAACGCGCCGCTCCGGCGCCGTTTCGGCCAGCCAGGACACGGTGTGACCGGCAGATTCCAGCGCCGCCGCCCGCGCCTCCAGCGCGGCGTCGGACAGGCCGCCTTCCGCGATCAGCCGCCTGCTGCCCAGCATCAGAGCGCGGCCCTCCACGGTCGCCGACACGCCGCGCCCGGCCAGCGCCTTGAAGCCCTCCGGCGGCGCGGCCTCCACCCCCCGCTCCGCCGCGCGGTCGCGGACGGCGCGGGCGAGCGGATGCTCGCTGCCGGACTGGAGCGCCGCGGCCAGCCGCAGCAGGTCCGCCTCCTCCAGCCCGTTCGCGGGCACCAGATCGGTGACGCGGGGCTTGCCCTCGGTCAGCGTGCCGGTCTTGTCGAAGGCGACGGCGGTGATGGCGTGGGCGCGTTCCAGCGCCTCCGCGTCCTTGATGAGGATGCCGTGGCGGGCCGCCGCCCCGGTGCCGACCATGATGGCGGTGGGCGTGGCGAGGCCCAGCGCGCACGGGCAGGCGATGACCAGAACCGACACCGCCGTGATGATGGCGGTCTCCATGTTCCCCGTGCCGATCCACCAGCCCGCGAGCGTCACCGCGGCGATGACCAGAACCACCGGCACGAAGACCGCGGCCACCTTGTCCACCAGCCGCTGGATCGGCGCCTTGGACGCCTGGGCGCCCTCCACCATGCGGACGATCTTGGCGAGCATCGTTTCGGCGCCCACCGCCGTCGTCTCGACCAGCAGCAGCCCGTCCACGTTGATGGACCCGCCGGTGACGCGAGCCCCCGGCGCCTTCTCCACCGGCAGGCTTTCGCCGGTCAGCATGGATTCGTCCACGCTGCCCGCCCCCTCGGCCACGCGCCCGTCCACGGGAATGCGCTCGCCGGGGCGGACCGCCACGAGATCGCCGACGCGCACCTGCGCGATGGGAAGCTCCGTGTCCACGCCGTTGCGGCGGACGCGGGCGGTGTCGGGGCGCAGCGTCATCAGGGCGCGGATCGCCGCCGCCGTCCGGCCCTTGGCGCGGGCCTCCAGCCACTTGCCCAACAGCACGAAGGTGATGAGCACCGCCGACGCCTCGAAATAGAGGTGCGGCGTGTGGCCCGGATGCGCCGTCAGCATCATGTAGACGCTGAGGCCCCAGGCCGCGGAGGTGCCGAGCGCCACCAGCAGGTCCATGTTGCCGGACCCGGCGCGCGCCGCCATGAAGCCGGCCCGGTAGAAGCGCCAGCCCAGCCAGAATTGCACCGGGGTCGCCAGAAGGAACTGCACCCAGGGCGGCAGCATCAGCGGCAGCCCCAGCAGGTCCCCCGCCATGCCAGCGACCAGAGGCGCCGACAGGGCGGCGGCGATCAACACATGGTGAAGCTCCCGCCGGTTCCGCTCCTGCACCGGTTCCTCTTCCGAAGGGATGGCCGTGTCGGCGACGGGGGCGGCGGTGAAGCCGGTCATCTCCACGGCCTCGGCCAGCCGGGCGGCGTCCACCGTCCCGGCATAGGCGGTGACGTGCGCCCGCTCCGTCGCGAGGTTGACGGCGGCGGACTCCACCCCCGGCACGCGCAGCAACGCCTTTTCGACGCGCGCGACGCAGGAGGCGCAGGTCATCCCGCCCACCGTCAGGTCGAATTCCTGCTTCTGCGGTTCGAAGCCGGCGTTCTCGATGGCCTCCGCCACGGCCCGCGGATCGGGATCGCCCGCGAAGGCGACCCGAGCCCGTTCGGTGGCGAGGTTGACCGACACGTTGGTGACGCCCGGCAGGCGGGACAGCGCCTTCTCCACCCGCCCCACGCAGGACGCGCAGGTCATGCCGGAGATCCCCATGTCGAGATCGGTGGTGGTCGGAGTGGCGGACATGATCGTCCTCTCTTCGTCTTCAGCCTGCGCCCTCAGATAAGGCTTCCAATGGTTGGAAGGTCAAGGGCGCCAAAATCCCTTACGCGGCCGGAAGCCCCTCGGCCTCGAAGCCGGCCTTTTCCAGCGCGGCCCGCAGAGCGTCGGCGCTGGCCGCACCGCTGACGCGGACATCCTTCGCCGCAAGGTCGATCTGCACATCCTCGACCCCGGCGACGGCGCCGAGCGCGCGGCGGACGGACGCGGCGCAGCCGCCGCAGGTCATGCCGGGAACCTTGAACGCAACCATGACGAACTCCTTCCCACAGGGTGGTGACGGGGCCAGCTTCCACCTTCCAGCGATTGGAAGGTCAAGCGCAAAATCGAGCCGGAAAGCATGGCGAAGGCCGCGCCGGAACCGACCGGTCCGGTTGCGCCTGCGCGTGTCCGGCGATGGCAAGCCTTGAACAAAGCCTCATCCCGCCTGTTCTCCAGCCAAAGGGAACAGAGGACACCGGCCACGCCATGACCCGCCTGACCATCGACGAGGCGCAGCAGCGCATCCGCCTTTTCCTTACCGGGGATATGGTGGAGGCGCTGCGCGCCGTGGACTATGAATCTCCGCCGCTCACCGACAGCCCATCCGGCCTGGCGCTGGAAGCGGCAAGACGGGCCGCGGTTCGCTTCAGCCATGTGGAGGGGGCGTCCGACTGCCTCTACCGCGTGGACGCCTTCGACGAATCGCTGGTGATGCGGCTGCAACTGAACGTCCGCCGCTTCGTGGCGATCTATCAGGTGCCGGTGGCCGATCCGGTCGCCAGCGCCACCATCGCTCCGCATTTCGATC
Source organism: Pseudomonadota bacterium (assembly GCA_023411035.1). Lineage (GTDB taxonomy): Bacteria > Pseudomonadota > Alphaproteobacteria > Azospirillales > Azospirillaceae > Azospirillum. Next base: position 15,927 of record JAEYPE010000122.1, on the reverse strand, counting down.
GCTGGGCCATCGGCGCCGGCCACGCCGGATGGACCATCGGCTGGCGCGACGGCACCGACCCCTGGCAGCCGGACCGGCGCACGGTGGAAACCTACTGCTACGCCATGCTGCCGGACGACTTCCTGGACAACCCGCTGGAGCAGTTGTACTGGCGCACGGACCTCGTGCAGATGACCCGCGCCTTCATGCTGGAAGCCCGCCGCATCGGCATCCGCCTGGCCGCCCCGCAGGGGATGTGAAGGCCCCCGTGCCAGGCGGGGACCTTCCTCACCTCAGGCCAGATCGAACAGCAGCACTTCGGCACCGGCCACGCCGTCCAGCGTCAGCGCGCTTTCGCCGGTCACCGCCGCGCCGTCGCCTTCCTTCAGGACCGTGCCGTTCAACCGGACCTGACCACGGGCGACCTGCACCCAGGCGTGGCGGCCCGGACGCAGCGCGTGGGTCACGCTGTCGCCTTCGTCCAGAAGCGTGGCGTAGAGGTCCACGTCCTGGTGGATGGTCACGCTGCCGTCGCGACCGTCCCTGGAGCCGACGAGGCGCAGGCGCCCCTGCTTCTCCTCCCGCTCGAAGGCTTTCTGCTCATAGCCGGGGATCATCCCCTCCTCGTCCGGGAGAATCCAGATCTGGAGGAAGTGCACCGGGTCCGTCTTCGAGGCGTTGTACTCGCTGTGCCGGATGCCGGACCCGGCGCTCATCCGCTGCACCTCGCCGGGACGGATGACGGAGCTGGTGCCCAGCGTGTCCTTGTGCTCCAGCGCGCCGTCCAGCACGTAAGAGACGATCTCCATGTCGGCGTGTCCGTGGGTGGGGAAGCCGGCACCGGGGATCACGCGGTCGTCGTTGATGACGCGCAGCGCGCGGAAGCCCATATGGGCCGGGTCGTAGTAATGCCCGAACGAGAAGCTGTGCCTGCTCTTCAGCCAGCCCATGTCGACGGCCCCCCGTTCGTCGCGGTGACGGATCGTGATCATGTCCCTTCCTCCTGTTCCGCTGTGAGGCCATCCGGCCCCTCGTCTGGAAAGGAATGTGACCCCGATTCCGCGAAACAACAATTATCGGCGCTGCGGCTTATCTGTTTCCCATATCGCAACAAACGGCTATCATGGCGGTTTGCCTCAACCAGCCGCGCCGACCGCCATCATGCCCGACGTTTCACCCCTTCTTCTCGCCATGGACCTGACCGGAATTTTCATTTTCGGGCTGACCGGGGGGACGCTGGCCATACGGCACCGGCTGGACATCTTCGGCGTTCTGGTGCTGGCGCTGGTCACGGCGCTGGCGGGCGGCGTGCTGCGCGACCTGCTGATCGGGGCGATTCCGCCGGCCACCATGCAGGACGAACGCTACCTGATCGCGGCGCTGGCCTCGGGCCTGTTCGCCTTCTTCTTCCACCCGTTCATCAACCGGCTGGTCAAGCCGGTGATGGTGCTGGACGCGGCGGGGCTGGGCATCTTCGCGGTGGCCGGCTGCGGCAAGGCGCTGGCTTATGGGCTGGGGCCGGTGCCCGCCATTCTGCTGGGGGTGCTGACCGCCTGCGGCGGCGGGGTGGTGCGCGACGTTCTGGTGGCCGAGGTGCCGCGCGTGCTGCGGGAGGAGATCTACGCGGTGGCCGCCCTGCTGGGCGCGGTGATCGTGGTCGCCGGGGTCATGCTGGATCTGCCGAAGGCGCCGGTCGCCATCGCCGGGGCGGCGGCGGTCTTCCTGCTGCGGGTGGTCAGCGTGCTGCGCGGCTGGAGCGCCCCGCGCGCCCCCGGTTCATGACTGTAGAGGCGAACGACGGAAGGCTTCGGCTGTTGGAAGGGGCATGAACGACACCGTGACCGACAACCCGGCCAAGAGCCGCTTCGAACTGGACGTGAACGGCCTGACGGTCTTCGCCACCTACCGACGCCGGGGCGACGTCCTGCACATCCCCTATGTGGAGGCCCCGCCGTCCCTGCGCGGCACCGGGGCCGCCGGGCGGCTGATGAAGGGGGTGATGGCCATCGCCCGCGCCGAGGGACTGACCATCATCCCGATCTGCGGCTACGCCGCGAACTGGATGCGCCGCCACCGCGAGCACCATGACCTGCTGGCGCGATAGGACTGCCCGGCTCAAAGCCCCAGATACGCCTGCTTCACCGCCGGATCGGCCAGCAACTCCGCCCCCGTGCCGGACAGCACGACGCGGCCGTTCTCCAGCACGTAGGCACGCTGGGCGAGCTTCAGGGAGGCGGCGACGTTCTGCTCCACCAGGATGATCGTCATGCCGTCGGCGGCGAGTGAGCGGATGGTGCGGAACAGCTCCTGCACCATGGTGGGCGAGAGGCCGAGCGAGGGCTCATCGAACATGATCAGGTCGGGCTTGCCCATCAGGCAGCGCCCGATGGCCAGCATCTGCTGCTCGCCGCCCGACAGGGTGCCGGCGGCCTGCTCCAGCCGTTCCCGCAGGCGGGGGAAGAGGGCCAGAACGCGCTCGAACGTATCCTTCGCCCCGGCGCGGGCGCGCGGGATGACGGCGCCCATCTCCAGATTCTCGCGGATGCTGAGCGTGGGGAAGATCTGCCGCCCCTCCGCCACCTGCCCGATGCCGAGGTCGCAGACGACATGGCTCGGCAGGCCGGCGATGTCCTTGCCGCGGAAGCGGACGGTGCCGCGGGACGGCTTCAGGATGCCGGAGATGGTGCGGATCAGCGAGGTCTTGCCGGCCCCGTTGGCTCCGACGATGGCGGTTGTCGTGCCCTCCGCCACCGCGATGGACACGCCGTCCAACGCCTGGGCGTCGCCGTAGAAGAGGTCGAGGTCGGATACGGTCAGCATGCGGGGTCTGCGTCGTGGCGGCCTGGGGAGAAGGGCCGCCACTCTAGCGCAGGCGCCGCCGGAACCGAACGGCTTTTACTTCAGAAAGAACAGGGCGCTCATCGTCAGTCCCACCCCGATAATGCCGGCTCGCAGGATGCGCGACGGGATCTTCCGCCCCACCCGCGCCCCGGCATAGCCGCCGGCCACCGCCGCCACCGTCATCAGCGCGGCGTAGGACCACTCCACCGCCCCGCCGACCGCGTAGGCAACCACGGCGATGGCCGTCAGCACGGCGGAGAACAGGTTCTTCAGCCCGTTCATGGCGTTCAGGTTGGTCATGCCGAACAGGCTCAACTGCGCCAGCAGAAGGATGCCGAGCCCGCCGTTGAAATAGCCGCCATAGACCGATACTGCGAACAGCGTGGCGAGCATAGCCCCCGTCCCGTGCAGCCCCACCGCCCGCAGCCGCGCGGCAAGCGCGCCGCCGAAGGCGAACAGGCCCGTCGCGGCCAGCAGCAGCCAGGGCACGATGCTGCGGAACACCGAATCCGGGGTGACCAGCAGCAGCGCAGCCCCGATCAGCCCGCCGGCCAGACTGACCGCCGACAGGGTGAGCAGCCCGACCCCGCCCACCGGCTCCAGGTCGTTGCGGTAGCCGTAGACGCCGCTGGCGTAGCCCGGCAGCAGCGCCACCGTGCCCGTGGCGTTCGCCGCCACCGGCGGCACCCCGGCGTAGATGAGTGCCGGAAGAGTGAGAAAACTGCCGCCGCCGGCCACGGCGTTCATCGCCCCGGCCAGAAAGGCCGCGGCGAGCAGGAGAAGGGATGTCGTCACCATCGTTCGGGTCGTTTTCGTTTCTTGTTGTTTTTACCTCCCTCTCCCGGGGTGGGAGAGGGTTTTTGGGGAACCTACCCCCTCCCCCGCAACTCACGCCGGATGATCTTCCCGGTCGTCGTCATGGGCAGGCTGTCCACGAATTCCACGGCGCGCGGGTATTCGTGGGCGGCGAGGCGGGTCTTCACATGGGCCTGGATCTCCGCGGCCAGCTCGTCGCTGGGGCGCACCCCGTCCTGGAGCACGATGAAGGCCTTCACGATCTCCGTGCGCAAAGGGTCCGGCACGCCGACCACGGCGGCCATGCGGACGGCGGGATGGCCGATCAGGCAATCCTCGATCTCGCCGGGGCCGATGCGGTAGCCCGCCGAGGTGATGACGTCGTCGTCGCGCCCGACGAACCGGATGTAGCCGTCGGCGTCCAGTTCCCCCTGGTCGCCGGTCACCAGCCAGTCGCCGATGAACTTCGCGGCGGTGGCCTCCGGGTTGTTCCAGTATTGAAGGAACATCACCGGGTCCGGGCGATGCACGGCGATCAGCCCCAGTTCGCCTGGGGGAAGGCGGTTGCCCTGCCCGTCGATCACCGCCACGTCGTGGCCGGGCACCGGGCGGCCCATGACGCCGGGCTTGGGCGGCATGACCGTGGCGCAGGAGGACACGATCATGTTGCACTCGGTCTGGCCGTAGAACTCGTTGATGGTCAGCCCGAAGGTCTGCCGCCCCCAGTCCAGCAGTTCCGCCCCCAGCGTCTCGCCGCCGCTGGCGACGGAGCGCATGGCATAGGTCCAGCGCGTCTGCGGGTCCTTCACCGCGCGCATCATCTTCAGCGCGGTCGGCGGCAGGAAGGCGTTGCGCACCTGGAAGTCGGCGATCAGCCGGAAGGCTTCCTCCGCGTCGAACTTCTCGAACCGGTGGGAGACGACGGTCACGCCATGGTGCCAGGCGGGCATCAGCACATCCAGCAACCCACCGATCCAGGCCCAGTCCGCCGGAGTCCAGATGCGGTCTCCCGGCTGCGGGAACAGGTCGTGGGATATCTCCACCCCCGGCAGATGGCCCAGCAGCACCCGGTGCGCGTGCAGCGCTCCCTTCGGCTGGCCGGTGGTGCCGGACGTGTAGATGATGACCGCCGGATCGTCCGCCGCCGTGTCCACCGGCGTGAACTCCTCCGACGCCGCATCGACCAGCGCGTGCCAGTCCAGTTCGCCCTCTTCCAGTTCGCCCTCCCCGGCCTCGTCGATGCGCAGGACGAGCTTCAGTTCGGGCAGGCGGTCGCGTATCCGGGCGATCTTCGCGGCCCCCACGGCGTCGGTCACCACCGCCCGCGCCCCACAATTGCCGAGGCGGTATTCCAGCGCCTCCACCCCGAACAGGGAGAAGAGGGGGACGGCGACGCCGCCCATCTTGTAGACGGCGACGTGGCTGACGGCGGTTTCCGGCGCCTGGGGCAGCAGGATTCCCACCCGGTCGCCGCGCACCACCCCATGGGCGCCCAGCGCGTTGGCGAGCCGGTTCGACAGGCGGCGGATGTCGGCGAAGCTGTAGGTCTCGACCGCGCCGTCGCGGCGCTTGTGGATCAGGGCGGTGCGGTCCGGGTCACGCTCGGCCCACTTGTCGCAGACATCAACGCCGATATTATAGTGCGTTGGAATATTTGAGATATTTGTGATCGGTAGATCTTGGGGTCTCATCTCGGGTCACACCTCCCATACACGGCGGTTTCAGGCTATGCCGGCCACCTTGCAGGCAGTATGGCAGCCCACCGGGGCCACACTCCAGCCTCCAATCGCCCGATTTTTGCCCGCCCAGCCCCGACTCGGACGTCGTGGCTATCCATCAACACGGCCGTCGGGATGTGCCAATGCCTCGGCAAAGGTGTTCAGTGCGTTGATCTGGTCGTTTGTTTGGGATCAAACGGCGTTTGTGCGGGTGATCACATGCGCCGTCCGGATGTGGCAAACACGACAATGGCGCCCGCCGTTTGTATTGTCGAACGGTAGTTCTTGTGACAGGCTCTCGCGCAAACACCGGCGACCTGACCAAAACGATGTCGGGTCACCGGTGGGACGCACTGGGCCGTACAATTCTGAGGCAACAGGTATGGCAACGACAACCAACATCGTGAATTTGGATGCCCTGATTCGCCGTGCAGACTTGGCCGCGCCGGGCGACGCATCTGAAGACATAACCTCCTTGCCAGTTATGGGCTTGGCGCCCAAGGGACTACTCTATCCGGCTCTTCGGAAGCCAGATTTCCAGCGTGAAACGGCAAGTTGGAGCCCTGAGCAGGTAGCGGACCTGATTAGCACTTTCGCCCGTCGGGACTTGATCCCCGCGGTCATCCTGTGGCGTGCTGGTCACACGGTGTTTGTTATCGACGGCGCCCATCGGCTGAGCGCGCTAATAGCGTGGGTCCACGATGATTATGGGGATCGCGAAGTTTCAAGAAGGTTCTTCCACAACGTAATTCCCGAAGAACAGGCCGCGGCAGCCCAAAAGGCAAGAGACCTTGTTGCTGCTGCGGTGGGGTCCTATCGCGATCATGAACTTGCGATAGAGTATCCGCAAAACTCTCGCCCAGACATTGCGGAACGAGCGGCTCGTATTGGGTGGCAAGATATTCCGGCTCAATGGATAAGAAATGCAGACCACGACAAGGCAGAAAAATCGTTCTTCCGCATTAATCAGGGCGGAACCAAGATCGACCCGACAGAACGCAGAATTTTGAACGCTAGGCGCTCTGCGACTGCGTTGTCGGCAAGGGCGATACTTCGGGCAGGCACCGGGCATAATTATTGGAAGGCGTTTGATCGTAGCACACAAGAAAGAATTGAGGAACTTGGCGGAGAAGTATCGAAGATTTTGTTCGAGCCCAGACTGGAACTACCTGTAAAAACACTTGACTTGCCGGTTGCGGGTCAGGGGTATGGTCCGCACGTCCTTCCATTTTTGTTTGATTTGGTTAATTTAGTCAATGACGTCGGAGCGAAAGACTCTAGCCACAAGCGCATTGATGACGAGGAATTTAAAGACGACCAAGATGGTAGTAGTACTATCGGGTATCTCACAAAGGTACGCGCTATGTTCTGGAGGATATGCTCGAATCATCCGTCCTCATTAGGGCTCCACCCCGCGCTTTATTTTTACAGCCCCGGCGGCGTATTTCAGCCAGCCGCACTTTTGAGTTTTGTTGCCCTATTTAAGAACTTTGAGAATGAGGATTATCTGAATTTCACCAGGGCACGAGCCAAATTCGAAGAATTTCTTCTGTCACACCGCGGAATAACCGAAGCGGTCAGGAAACTTGGAAGCGGTGCGCGAAGCAGGCCTAGGCTTATATCGCTGTATCGTTCTTTAATTAAGAAACTTTCCGAAGGGCAAACGGTCAAGGAAGTTACGGATTTGTTGTCGATGGACTCGGAATTTTCCTTTCTATTCTCTGGTGCAGAAGCGGGAGGTGGTGAACTTGCCGGCCGCAAGTTCAACCGCGAAACGAAGGGTGCTGCATTTCTCCGCGACGCCATCCCGTCAGCGCCTAAATGCCCGACTTGCGGAGGGATCATGCACCGCAACGGCATGCAGGTTGGGCACCAAAAACCCCGACGGGACGGCGGTTCCGGTGACCTAAGCAACGCGATGATGCAGCATCCATACTGCAACAGTACGGTGGCGCAGTAGAATTGGGTGTCCATAAACGCCATGCGACACGCCTGACGTTTTAGCCGGTACCGGAAGATCATATTCTTTTCTTGAACAGGCGGGCCAAGGACGCGCCCAGAACGGCAACCATGCCAGTCGAGGCGGCAGGGACCTGCTCGCATCAATGAGACCATGGAAGTCGAGTTCGCCGCCCCCGGCACCGTCGATGCGCAGGACCAGTTTCAGGTCGGGCTGGCGGTCGCGGATCTGCGCCAGCTTGGCGGCGCCGGTCGCGTCGGTGACGACCGCCTTGGCCCCGCAGTTGCCGAGCCGGTATTCGAGCGCCTCGACCCCGAACAGCGAAAACAGCGGCACGGCGATGCCGCCCATCTTGTAGACGGCGACATGGCTGACCGCCGTTTCCGGCGCCTGGGACAGCAGAATGCCGACCCGGTCGCCACGCGAGACGCCCTGGGCGGCCAGCGCGTTGGCGAGGCGGTTCGACAGCTCGCTGCCGCCGCTGCGGGCGTAGCCGCTGACGACGAGCGGCCGTCACCAACGGGAGCGCAGGGCCTGGAGCGCGTCCAGCGCGTCGGGCACGACGCGAAGTCCCGGATTTGCTCCTCCAACTGCTGCCCCAGCGAGTGGACCTCGGATTCGAGTTCGATCACGGGCCGTTACAGCGCGCGCTCGCGCTCGCTGCCGCCGCTGCGGGCGCGTGCGTCCCGCAGGCCGGGGCCGAGGACGTGATAACGATTCTTCTGCATACCGCTGCTGGATAGCACAAAAATGTAAACAGCTTTTTAGCGGTCCGCGGCGAGAACGCAATCGCCCTGTCGCTCCCATCGTGTTCCCGTCGACCAGTTTGACTGGACCGCCCAGCACTCCCGATTGGCAGCACTCCATCGTCGCGGTGTTCTGCGTGTTCTGCATGTTCTCCAACCCACCGCCCCGCTTACAGATGTTTACGGCTGTATACGCCTGCATAAACGAGGCAAGCCGCGCCATTGTAAACAAACCACCATGATCATTCAGAATCCATTCCTGAAATCGCCTTGCGGTTTACAAAGGCCGCTTACTACATCCGTCTACAGGAAACAGGATAGAGCAAGCCATGTCGTCTACGAAAACTCCGTTTTGTTGACGACGACTTGCAAGGGGCTGCCGCCCCGTTGACCCCGAACCCTTAGGGTGATGCCATGAAGCCCGCCGTGCTCATCGACCGCCGCCGCCACGACGACCTGGAACGCCGCCTTCAGCGCACGTTCATCGACCACACCGACTCGGCGACCGCCCAGGTGCTGACCGGCGTTTACCACGCCGTTAACGTCGCCGGGTCCCCGGTTCCCACCGTCGCCCTGTGGCTGCGCCTGCTGGCCGACGACTTGGAGGCCCGCGCGCCGGTGATGCCGGTGCTGGCGTGGCTGTCCGACGAGGAGACGAGCGATGCCCGGCACGCCTGACCGCCGCGATCACGTCGTCAGCTACCGGCTAACGGCAGCCGAGGCAGCCCGCATCGACGCCGCCGCGGCTGCGATGACGCCGACCAGGACGCGCACAGACTGGTGCCGCGCGGCGGCCCTGCATGTCGCCAAGGCCAAGGTGCCCACGCCACCGCCGCCCAAGCGCAACCCGGCCCGCCGCGTCCCGAAGGCCGACGTGCGGGCGCTGGCTGCCGTGCTGGCGTCCCTCGGGAAGATCGGCTCGAACATCAATCAGGTTGCCAAGGTTGCCAACAGCACCGGCCGGGTGCCCGAAGTCACCATCCTGAAGCGGACGGCCGCCGAGGTCGCCGCCGCGGTGGCCGATGTCCGTCGCGCTCTGGAGGGAGGCGGCGATGGTGATTAAGGGCAGCAGCCGCGGTCAGTCCGCCACCGATGTCCGCCGCTTGGCCGACCACCTGACGAACGCCGACGACAACGAGGAGGTCGCCGTCGTCGAACTGACCGGCACGTCTGCCACCAATCTGCACGCCGCCTTGGCCGAGATGCGCGCGGTGTCGCTGGGCACCCGGACACGCAAGGCGCTGTACCACGCCAGCATCAGTGTCCCCCGTGATGAGACCGGCCTCATGACGCCCGCGCGCTGGCGGGAGAGCGTGGACGAACTGGAACGCCGCCTTGGTCTCGCTGAACACGCCCGAGCCGTTGTCCGCCACCGCAAGCACAGCCGGGATCACATCCACGTCGTCTGGAACCGGGTCAACCCGCTGACCCTAAAGTGTGCGTCGGACGCCCACAGCTACCGCACCCACGAGGAGACGGCCCGCGCGCTGGAGGAACGCTTTGGCCTGCGGTCGGTGATCGGCGCCCACACCCGTCCGGCCGGAATCGCCCGCCCGGTCGCCAAGGCAACCCACCGCTGCCAGCAGGCCGCGGAGCGCACCGCGGTGCCGGTCGAGGACGTGTCCGCCAGCATGCAGGCGGCCTGGGCCGAGTCCGCCGATGGCCGGTCCTTTGCCGCCGCGCTGAAGCACCGGGGCTTGTCGCTTGCGAGAGGTCGCCGTGGACTGATCGTCGTGGACGCGGTCGGAACCCCCCACTCCATCGGACGGCGGCTTGGTCTGCGGGCGGCGGATGTCCGGCGGAAGCTGGCCGACCTGCGAGAAGACGATTTTCCGGCGGCCGAGGAGGCAGCCGAACGAACGAAGGGAACGCGAGGGATGAGGAACAGGAAGACAATTAACGGGGTGGCACCGACGACGCCCGCCGAACCGGTCGATTGGGATGCGCTGCTGGCCTACTGGCGGGACCGCGGCTTCTCGCCGGTGAGGAAGTGGGACGCCATCGTCGTCGATGTCGCCGGGGCGCTGGTCCACGACTACGGTAACCGGCTGGAATTGACGGGCACGGCGGAGCCGACGGACGCTCAGGTCGAGGCGCTGGTGTCCGCGTGCATCGCCCGTGACTGGGACGGCATCCGCTTCTACGGCTCCGAAGCCTTCCAGCGTCGCGCGAAGGCCGAAGCGATCCGCCAAGGCTTCCCGGCAGACCGCATCACGCTGGACTGCGATTCGGCTTCCCGCGGTCGCAAGCCGACCACCGAGCCGCTCCCCGACCACCTCGCACAGCGTCTCGGACTGCACCGGAATACCGAGAACACCGGGAACACCCTGAACACGGAGAACACCCATCATGCCGACGCATCCCCAGCGCCCGCGCCGCGTCCCCGCTGACGGGCACACACTCACCCCGGCCGACATCGAGGAACTCGGGTTGGAGGAAGCCCCGCCAGATGCCGGACCTTCGTGGCAGGAGATCCAGGAGAGGAGACGCCGCGATGGCGAGCAGTGACCAGACCCGGCGCGACCTGTACCAGGAGGTCACTAACCGCATCGTGGCGGCCCTGGAGGCGGGTGCTCCGCCGTGGCGCCGCCCCTGGAATCCAGACATCGCCGCGCCGACGGGGCCGCTGAACGCGGTGAGCGGCCACCGCTACCGGGGGATCAACGTCCTGCTGCTGGGCTCGCACCCGCTAGCCTGGGAGACCGGAGATCCTCGATTTTGCTCGTACAAGCAGGCGGCCGACAAGGGATGGCAGGTCCGCAAGGGGGAGAAGGCGAGCACGGTCCTCTTCTTCAAGCGGCTGGAGGTCCCGACCGACTCGAAGGCGAGCACCGACGACGAAGACGCCACCAAGACGGTAGCGATGCTGCGCTCATACCCGGTATTCCATGCCTCTCAGATCGACGGCATCCCGCCCTATGTGCCGCCGACCACCGAAGAGGCGCCGTGGCGCCGCCCGGAGGCTGCCGACATCATCCTGAAGAACAGCGGCGTGTCCGTCCGCACGGGCGGCGACCGCGCGTTCTACAGCCCGTCCACGGATCACGTGCAGCTGCCGCCCGACGCTGCCTTCAGCAACCGCGAGGCATGGGCGACAACGGCGCTGCACGAACTTGGCCACGCCACCGGGCACCCGTCGCGTCTGGACCGTGATCTGCGCAACCGATTCGGGTCTGCCGCCTACGCGATGGAGGAGCTTCGCGCGGAACTGGCGTCCGCCTTCATGGCTGCCGAACTTGGCATTCCGTCGGAACTCAGCGGCCACGCGAGTTACGTGGAGTCCTGGCTGTCCGTGTTGAAGCAGGATAAGCGTGAGATACTGCGAGCAGCAGCCGACGCCCAGCGGATCGCGGATTGGTGCCTTGCCCGCCACCCCGACTACCGGCTGTCGGCACCCGAGGCCGCCGAGAAGAAGTCCGAGTCGGGACCCATGAAGCCGGAGCCGACCGCCATCGCGGCCAACGCCGTCCCGAAGCCCCAAAGCACCGGCTTCCGTCCGCTGGGCGAAGCGATGCCGGAGCACCTGAAGCGTCGGCTGGGCATCGCCGCCCCGGAGCCGGTCACCCAGGCCGCCGTGCCCGACGCGGCCCCTGCGTACACGCAAGCACCGTGAGGACCAGCATGCCCAGCGAAATGGAACTGGCCTTCCAGGCGTGGCGCCAGGAGCAGCGTGACCGTCGGCTTGCACGGGCCGTCCGGGACCTGCTGCGGATCAACCGGCTCAAGGAACCTGGCTGGTGTCGGCGGAGGACCATTGACGCCATTGAGGACGACGACGAGCTCACGGCCTACTTCCGGTCGGTCGCGGTCGCTGGAGCCGACGCCTGGGCCGACGAGGTGGCCCGGATTCGCCGCCATCAGTACCAGCGCCGTCGGCAGCAGGAGCGGGAGCTTGGACGGCGCATCGAAGGGTCTGCTGAGCTTTGTACCGCCGCCATCACAGAGTTGCTGCCGACCTGGAGAGCGTGGGGCAGGATGCTGATCGACGCGGGCGTGGCGCCGGGGATGGAGGGCTGAAAGCGGTGTTCCTCGTTCGGAAGGAGACCCTTCTGTCTCTCGATCCCTCAAGTTGAGAATCGGCACTTATTGCACCACCTCGAATCGCCGCCTTAACAAGCGAAGCGCGAGTTTGCGGAATGCGGCAATGCTTATATGCTGCGGTATCTGCCGAAGCCCCACAGTTAACGGACATGCAGATGCACCTAAGCTACTAGAAGATGAATTTTAGCGATGACCTAGGCGGGGGCGCCCTGTTATCATACGGTCGGACTTTGGCCGAAGATGGCTAGCGGCCTGACTAGGATATATTGGGAATGCCATGGACAGCGACGAGCGTGCGGGTTTGGTTACCTACTTTGCCGACGAGACGTCGATGATAATGTTCGCCCTTCTCCACCTCGACGGCATGATCAGGGCGAAGTTGCTGGGCATCGGTGAGGATCTGTACGGGTCCGAGGAGAAGGCGAGACGCTGGAGGGCGGATCTGCTTAAGAAGATCCATCCCGATCAGTGCACCCACCCCGATGCGACGAAGGCAACCGCGAAGGTCAACGAAATCTATAAAAGGATGATCAAAAATGTCGGGCGGTGAGAAGGGCGGGAGTCGCCTTCCAATCGTCCTTCATCCTCTGGGAAACGCTTACGCAAAGCCAGAGCGGCGAAACGATCTAGTTCCGCCAGAAAGCTACGACAAGATCGATGAAGCAACCGAGTCGCAAGTGAAGCTCGGAACGGACGGCGTCGCATATGTCAGTGAAAACGCCTTTCCAGTACTGTTCGACGTGAGCAAGGCCAAGGGAACGTACATTTTCGAGAACCAGATCCCGGACTCAGCCAAATGCGAGTTCAACGGCGAGAGCTACGCGCATAGCGGTAGCGTTGTGGGCCTGCTCCACGAGAAGGCCCAGGAGACCAGAAATGCGGACACCCAAGCAAAGCTCCAGTACGGCCGGGACTCCGTGATCAACGCGGCCGACTCAGATCGGGCGCAAGATCTGAGGCGGAAATGCGACACGTTCACGCAACGCGAGTTGGCTAAGCTCAGGGTAGCCAGGGGCGGGAACGTAGACGAGTTGACGGGAGAGCCGTTGCGTCCAGGAGCGGCATTCCATCACGTTTATCCAAGGGAATTACACACCAGCCCGATAGACGCGCTGGACCCTGGAAAGGGACGACTTCTCAATCGGGAGACACACGCAGAGGTCCACAGGGAAGGCTTGTACGACGAGCGGATGTTCGAGGAATACAAGAACAAAAAAGGCAAGAGCTAAGCTCGCTTTGCATCTAAAAGGGATGACCCATCATGTCCAACACACCCACAGAGTTGACTTTATTTTACGCATGGCAGAGCGACTCCCCTGCTTCAACCAACCGCAATGCCATCCGTGTGGAATTGACCAACGCCGCGGCGGAAATTGAGGCCAATCGGCCTGGAATCGTCCTCAAGATTGACGAAGCCACGCGCGATATGCTGGGATCTGACAATGTACCCGACAGCATCCGCACTAAAATTGAGGCTGCTGACATTTTCATTGGTGATGTAACAACAGTAAATCCCCCACCGGACAAGCCTGACGACAAGGTAAGAGCATGCCCAAATCCGAACGTAACGTTTGAGATTGGCTATGCTGCTGCTCATCTCGGTTGGAAGCGGTTGATCCTACTAATCAATGTGGCGACTGCGAAGTATGAGGATCTACCGTTCGACTTCGACCGCCAGCGCGTCTCGCGTTTCCGTGTTAAAGCAGCTTCCGACGCCGACGGAAAAGGAAAGCTGAAGACGCTGTTGGTGGACGCGATCACAGCAATCGTCGATAATAATCCGCCACGCCCCGCTGAACTCAAAGCAGCGAGTCCCGCCGAGATCCGTCGACGTCGCGATATCGAGAACGCCACTTGGGCGTTGTCCAAAATAAAGATACCCCTCCTACAGGACCACATTCAAGCCCTCCCGCACATGGTGAACAAGGACGTATTTCATTTTTATTACGGATACTGTGGGGTAATTCAGAGCGGCTTATTTCACATCAACGACCCAAAACTTGACAGTGCGTTTCGGGGACTAGCTGACGCTTGGCAGCGCGCACTCGCACCAGGTGAGAATTACCACCAGAACAGTGCCGGGCATTCCATTTTCTCGAACCCTGGAGATATGCCACTATCGGAAGAACAACAGAAGGATTGGGATACCATTACCCAAGCACGAGACGATATGCTCAACCACCTAAACAAACTGCTCGAAATTATTAGAGCCGATTATGTCGAAATTGACCCTAAAGAAACTAATCGACGCGCGCACAACGATTGGCAACAAGAAGAGGCAAAATAGGCAGGGTGCATTTCTAATTATGAAAATGCCTGATCATCCGATTATTTGACTTTTGTCGGAGGGAGATGTACTTGCTCTTTCTCCCTTCGCCCAATTGACTGCCAGCTGAGCAGGGAATAGATGCTGGCCTCCTTGCAAATTTAGATGCCGTAATGGGCCTTGCTCCAAGCTCTGGCTTGGGCGGGCGGCTGTCCCCACAGTGATGGTGTGAGACACGGGGTCCGAGCGGATCGGCCCCAAGCATCATGGAGGGACAGCCATGGATCACTATGCCGGGATCGACGTCTCGTTGGAACAGAGCAGCGTGTGCGTGGTGGACGCGACGGGCAAGATCGTGCGGGAGGCCAAGGTGGCAAGTGAGCCTGACGCCCTGGTGCGCTTCTTCGCTGATCTTGGCTTTCCGGTGGTCCGTATCGGGTTGGAGGCTGGCCCCTTGTCGCAGTGGCTGCATGCGGGGCTGAGCGAGGCGGGCTTGGCGACGGTGCTGCTGGAAACCCGCCATGTGAAGGCGGCGCTGTCGGCGATGGTGGTGAAGACCGACCGCAAGGACGCCCGCGGCATCGCACAGTTGCTGCGTATGGGCTGGTTCCGGTCGGTGCACCGCAAGTCGGCCGATGCCCAGGAGGTCCGTGCCCTGCTGGTCGGGCGCAAGCTGCTGCAAAGCAAGCTGCGCGATGTGGAGTTCAGCATCCGCGGCCTCCTGCGCGGCTTCGGCTTGAAGGTCGGCGAGGTGAGCAAGGGCCGCTTTGCGGCACGAGTTCAAGAATTGATCGAGGGGCATGCGATGCTGGAGGAGGTCGTCGGCGCCATGCTGACGGCACGCGCGGGCCTGCACAGCGAGTTCATGCGCCTGCACCGCAAGATGCTGGCGATCGTGCGCGCTGATGAGGTCTGTCGGCGGCTGATGACCGTGCCAGGCGTGGGCCCGCTGGTCGCCGTGACCTTCACGGCAACGGTCGATGATCCGGCTCGCTTCACCTCGTCCAAGGCGGTGGGCGCGCACTTCGGACTGACACCCAAGAAGTACCAGTCGGGCGAGACCGACGTAACCGGCGGGGTCAGCAAGGTGGGGGATGCGATGGTGCGCACTGCCCTCTACGAGGCCGCCAACGTGCTGCTGAGCCGGACGACGAAGTTCTCCACGCTCAAGCGCTGGGCGCTGGAAGTGGCCAAGCGGCGCGGCGTGAAGCGGGCCAAGGTCGCTCTGGCGCGGAAGCTGGCCACTGTCCTGCACCGCATGTGGGTGGATGGCAGCGAGTTCCGCTGGGGCAAGGAGGCGCCGGTGGCCGCGTAAAACGGCTGGGCAACGGTTTGGAGCAGGGCCGCAAGGCGGTGCTCCGGTGAGGTCCCGTCGCCGGGACGCGGAAACCAGTGAGGACGGGAGTAGTGCTGTGGAAGTCCCCGCAAGGGGGTAAACCACGTGCCTTAGATTGTCCCGCTGGCTTCCTTTCTCTGACGGCATGATGTGGCGGCCACCGTGCTGACCACGGACGGAAGCGTGAAGCCGGCGACGTGACAATCACTGCGAGGGACTTGACGTTCGACAGCCCATTACGGAAG
>JAEYPE010000114.1 GCA_023411035.1 Pseudomonadota bacterium | reverse complement strand
GGCCTTGTGGCCGCGCGGCCGGAGGGAGGAAGCAAACCGGGTCATTCTCGTCAGCAATCCATTCGGCAAGAAAAGCTCAGGCGGGGAAGACGGTGGGGGCGCGGGCGGCGCGTGGCCGCCCCGCGTGCCGGGGGGGCGGGGGGGGGGCGCGCGGGAAAACGGGCCGGGCGGCCAGCCGGGCACCGGCACCACCATCGAAACCGCTCCGTCCAACCGTGGCGGCCAGGGCGAACCGCAGGGGCAAGGCAAAGGTCAGGGCCAAGGGCAGCCGCAAGGACAGGCGCCGTCCGGCGACGCGCCGGCGGAGGGCGGCCCGGACAACGCTCCGGCCGGCACGGACGGGCCGGGGCGGGCTTCCGGGCCGCGCGCCGACCTCGACGGTTCTCCGCAGGCCCGCCCGGCCTTCTCCCGTCAGGTGGCCCAAATTCATGGAGCCGCCGGCGCCCAGTCCGCGGCGCTGCTCGCCGCCCTCTCCACCCACGTCCCTCCGGGAAGCCGGGCGGCCTAGCACCGCCCGCGCCCCCACCGTCTTCCCCGCCTGAGCTTTTCTTGCCGAATGGATTGCTGACGAGAATGACCCGGTTTGCTTCCTCCCTCCGGCCGCGCGGCCACAAGGCCCGCGCGTCCTTCGCCCTGGTTGCCGCAGCCCTGCTCGCCAGCGGGTGTTCCGTCAGCCCCAAGCCATTGACCGATGACGAGAACGTGTCCCGCCTGCGCGAGGACATGGCGGTCATCATGGCGCCGCAGGAGCCGATCGCCGCCCCCGTGTCGATGCACGAGGCGATGGCGCGGGCCATCAAGTACAACCTCGACGAACGCGTGAAGCTGATGGAAATGGCGGTCGCCAACCAGCAGCTCGACCTGTCGCGGTTCGACATGCTGCCGCGCCTCGTGGCGGGGGCCGGCTACACCGGACGCAACAACGAATCCGGCTCGGAAAGCCTGAACCTCGCCACCGGGCGCCGCACGGGCGAGAGCACCACGGCCACGGACCGGAACCGCCGCACCGCCGACCTGGGTTTCACCTGGAACATTCTCGATTTCGGCGTCAGCTACCTGCGTGCCCGCCAGAACTCCAACCTCGTCCTGATCGCCGACGAACGGCGCCGCCGCGTCGTCCAGGGCATCCTGCAGGACGTGCGCACCTCCTATTGGCGCGCCGTCGCGGCGGAGCGGCTGCTCAAGCGCATCGATCCGCTGGAGAAGCGCATCGAGGCGGCGCGCAAGAACGCGAACGCCCTTGAGGCGCAGCGCGTCCAGGCCCCGCTGCAGACCCTGTCCTACCAGCGCGCGCTGGTCGATACGCTGCGCCAGCTCCAGACCCTGCGGCGCGAGCTGGTGGCCGCCAAGTCGCAACTCGGCGCGCTGATGGGCCTGCCGCCGGGTGAGAACTTCACCCTGCAGATGCCGCCGGAGGTCACCGGCAAGGACGTGCCGGCCATCACCGCCTCGGTCGACTCGCTGGAAACCTACGCGCTGCTGAACCGTCCGGAGCTGCTGGAGGAAACCTACAACGCCCGCATCACCGCCGACGAGACGCGCCGCGCCCTGCTGAAGCTGCTGCCGGGCATCGACCTGAACGCCGGCCTGCATTACGACAGCAACAGCTTCCTGCTGAACCAGCGCTGGGCCGATTATGGGGCGCGGGTGTCGTGGAACATCCTGTCGCTGGCCTCCGCCCCGGACACGCATGCCTTCTCGAAGGCCCAGGAGGAGCTGGTCGCCTTCCGCCGTCAGGCGCTGAGCGTGGCGGTGCTGAGCCAGGTGCGCGTGGCGTTGGTGCAGTTCCGCGAACTGTCGCAGGAATTCACCCTCAACGCCGATCAGGCGGCCATCGACCGCCGCATCCGGCAGCAGTATGTCAACAGCAGCACGGTCGGTCAGCAGGGCGACCTGAGCGTGATCCAGGCCGAGGTGTCGGAACTCGTCTCCGACCTGCGGCGCGATCTGGTCTACGCCGATCTGCAAAACGCCTACGCCCGCGTCATGGTGTCGGCGGGCGTCGATCCGATGCCGGAAGCCGTCCCGTCCCAGGATCTCGCGACCCTGCGTCAGGCCGTGTCCGATGGGCTGGGCGCCTGGCAGCAGAAGGCCGGCGGCACGGCACGCCTCCAGGATCTGTTGGTTCCCGCCGCCACGACCTCGGAAAAGCCCCAGGCTCCGGTCGAGAAGGCCCCGGTCGAGAAGGCCGCCGCCCCGGTCGCCGCGCGCAGCGAGGAGCCGGCGGAGCGCAAGGCCGCCGCGCCGGAGCGCGTGACGGTGGCCGAACTGCCCGCGGCGACCATGGCCACCCCGATAACGGTGTCCTACAGCCCGTCCACCCGGTCGGAGCCGGTGAAGGTCTACTCCGTCCCGCCGAGCGCGCTGGCCCCGGTGGGCCGCGCCACCGCGCGCTGACGCTTGCGGGGCGGCGTCCGGGCGCCGCCCCCTCACGGCTGTGCCGATGTGCCGGCACTGAAACAAGGAGGCGCGCAGGGCCGCTTGCGAAGCCTGGTTCATTGTGTTTCCGGAGCAAAGGGTGCAGAAAATATCTTCCATGATGTGCCGCTTTCGCCTTTCACGCTTCCTTGCCGCGCTGTTTATCGCGCTGGTTCCCCTGCCGCTCGCCGCCGCCGACCCGGCGCCGGCTCCCGAGGGAGGGGTGCGGGCGCTGATCGAGGCGCGGCAGCACGCCGTCCTGTCCAGCGAGATCGCCGGGCGCATCGGGCGGATCACGGTCGAGGCGGGCCAGTCCTTCAAGGCGGGGCAGACGCTGGTCGCCTTCGATTGCAGCCATTATCAGGCGGCGGTCGATGCGGCCCGTGCCAACCTGCGCGCCGCCGAAGTCACGGTACGGCAGAGCCGCCGGCTGGAGCAGTTGAAATCCATCGGCGGGGCCGAGGTCGAAATGGCCGAGGTGAAGGCCGAAGCCGCGCGCGCCGACCTGCGCAAGGCGGAGATCGAGGTCCGCCGCTGCGACGTGAAGGCGCCTTTCGACGGCAAGGTGGTGGAACAGCGGATTCGCGAGCATGAATCGGTTCCCGCCGGCACGGCGCTGCTGGAAGTCCTGTCCGACCGCGACCTGCGGGTGGAACTGATCGTCCCATCCTCCTGGCTGGTCTGGTTGAAGCCCAGCCAGCGGTTCGATCTGCGCATCGACGAGACGGGCGAGCTTCTGGACGGGGAGGTTGCACTGATCGGCGCCCGTGTGGACCCGGTCAGCCAGTCTCTGAAGGTGACGGGAAAGCTGTTGGGCGACAAGCAGGGCAACACCCCGAACCTCGTCGCGGGCATGAGCGGCACCGCCCGCTTCAACCCGCCGGAGGAGGCCAAAGTTGCCCGATGACGTCCAATCCGTCCGGATGGAAGCGGCCAGCCCGCTGAACGGTCTCCTGCTTCTCCTGAATCTGCATCAGGAGGCCCGGCAGGCCCAGAATCCGGAAGCGCTGCGCTTCTTCCTGGTGAACCAGACGCGCCGGATGGTCGCCTACCAGCAGGCGGTCTTCCTGACGATCGCGCCGTCGGGCAAGGCGCGGCTGGAGGCCGTGTCCAACATCGCCGTTCCGGAGCGCGACGCCCCCTTCACCCGCTGGCTGGAAGCGGCGGCCTCGGCCATCGCCACGGGGGCGGATGCGCGCAGCCTGCACACCGTTTCCCCGACGGAGGTGCCGCCCGCCCTGGCGCGCGATTGGGGGCAGTGGGGGCCGGCGCAAGCGCTGTGGGTGCCCTTGCGGGGGCCAGACGGCACGGTCACGGCGGCCCTGTGGTTCGCCCGCGACGACGTGTGGACGGAAGGGGAGACGGTGCTGCTCGGCCAGCTTGCCGGCGGCTATGGTCACGCCTGGTGGGCGTTGACCCACTCCGGACGCCGGTCCGGGCTGCGGGCGCGCAAGGGTCTGTGGGCGCTGGCCGTGGTGACGCTCCTGGCGGGCGTTCTGGCCATTCCCGTGCCGCAATCGACGCTGGCCCCGGCGGAGGTCGCGCCGCGCGACCCGCTGATCGTCAGCGCGCCGCTGGAAGGTGTGATCGAGCGGTTCCTCGTTCAGCCGAACGAGCCGGTGAGCGCCGGCCAGCCGCTGTTCAGCTTCGAGGCGACGGTGCTGAAAAGCCGCCTGGAGGTGGCGCGCAAGGCGCTGGCCTCGGCGGAGGCGGAATTGTTGACCGCCTCCCAGGGTGCCTTCGCCGATCCTCAGAGCAAGGCGCGCGTCGCCCAGCTCAAGACCCAGGTGGAACTGCGCCGGGCGGAGATGGACTTCGCCCGCGAAATGATGGACCGCGTCACCGTGAAGGCGGAACGGACGGGCATCGCGGTCTTCACCGACGCCAACGACTGGCTGGGCAAGCCGGTGGCGGTGGGGGAGCGCATCCTGACGCTGGCCGATCCGCAGGCCGCGGAGGTGGACGTGCATGTGCCGGTCAACGACGCGATCGTTCTGGAGGAGGGGGCGGAGGTCAGCCTGTACCTGAACGTCGATCCCCTGCGCCCGTTGCGCGCGACGGTCGCCCACGCCAGCTACGAACCGGGGCTGACACAGAGCGGCGTGCTGGCCTATCGCGTCCGCGCCGATCTGGCGCCGGGCCAGCCGACGCCGCGCATCGGGCTGCGCGGCACGGCCAAGATCCAGGGGGAGCGAGTGCCGCTGGCCTTCTATCTGTTCCGCCGCCCGCTGGCGGCGCTGCGCCAGACCGTGGGGCTCTGAGCCATGGGCGCCGCCGCCATCGGCGTGACGGGGGGCGTGACGGGTGGCATGACAGGGCCGGCGGTCGTCACGTCGGTGGACCCGCTGGACAGCGTGCGGCTTCCGCCGCTGCGCGAGGAGCTTCAACTGCTGCCGGCCCCGCCGGCCCCGGACGGGTCGCCCTGCTGGACGATCCACGATCCGGTGCGCAACCGGTACTTCCGCATTGGACATGGCGCCTTCGAGGTCATCGCCCGCTGGCATTACGGATCGCCCCGCACCATCGCCGCCGCCGTGACCGCCGAAACGGTCCTGGAACCGGAAGCGGAGGAGGTCGTCGGCCTTTACAAGTTCCTGGCCGCCAACAACCTGACCCAGGGCGCCGACGTCGATTTCCTGACGAAGCAATCGGCGGCGCGGCGCACGTCCTGGTGGATGTGGCTGCTGCACAATTACCTGTTCTTCCGCATCCCTCTGGTCCGCCCCGATGGATTCCTGAACGCCACCGTGCGCTATGTGGCGCCGTTCTACAGCCGGGGCTGGTTGTGGATGGTGATCGGCGCCGGGATTCTGGGCCTTATCCTGGCGATGCGCCAGTGGGACAGCTTCGCGAACACCTTCATGCACTTCTTCACGCTGGAGGGCATGGCGCTCTACGGCCTGACCCTGCTGGTGACGAAGACGCTGCACGAGCTGGGGCACGCCTACACCGCGAAACGCTTCGGCTGCCGGGTGCCCACCATGGGGGCGGCCTTTCTGGTGATGTGGCCGGTGCTCTACACCGACACCAGCGACGCTTGGCGGCTCGTCTCCCGCCGCGCCCGGCTGCACATCGCCGCGGCGGGCATGCTGACGGAGCTGGCCCTGGCCGCCTTCGCCACGCTGGCCTGGAGTTTCCTGCCCGACGGTCCGCTGCGCAGCGCCGCCTTCCTGGTGGCGACGGTGAGCTGGGTGACGACGCTGACCATCAACCTCAGCCCCTTCATGCGCTTCGACGGCTATTACCTGCTGGCCGACGCGCTGGACGTGCCGAACCTTCAGGACCGCGCCTTCGCGCTGGCCCGCTGGCGGCTGCGCGAATGGCTGTTCGGCATGGGCGAGGACGCGCCGGAGCGGTTCGATCCCTGGATGCACCGGGTGATGCTGGCCTACGCCTTCGCCACCTGGGTTTACCGGCTGGTGCTGTTCATCGGCATCGCGGTTCTGGTCTATCACGTCTTCATCAAGGTGCTGGGCATCCTGCTGTTCGCGGTGGAAATCGGCTGGTTCATCTTGCGCCCCCTGTACAACGAAATGAAGGTCTGGTGGGAGCGGCGCGGCAGCCTGCGGCCCAACCGGAACCTGCTGATGACGCTGGGCGGCCTGACCGCCTTGGTCTGGCTGGCCTTTGTGCCGGTCACCGGGACCATCGCGGTGCCGTCGGTGTGGCGGGCGGAGGGCTTCTCGACCCTGTTCGCCCCGGTCCCGGCCCGTGTCGTGGAGGTGCTGGTCCAGCCCGGCCAGCGCGTCGCGGCGGGCGATCCGCTGTTCCGCCTGGAAGCGCCGGAACTGACGAACAGGCTGCACCAGTCGGAACTGCGCATCGCCCTGGCCCAGGACCGGATCGACCGCATGCTGGCGGCCCGTGACGGGTTGGACCGGGTGCGCGTGATGGAAGAGGATCTGGCCGCCGCCCTGGCCGACCGGCAGGGGCTGCTGGACAGTCTTGCGTGGCTGGAGATCCGCGCGCCCATCGCCGGGACGCTGGTGGACATGGCCGACGCGCTGCGGCCCGGACGCTGGGTGGGGCCGTCGCTGGCGCTGGGCCAGATCGTGGCGGACGGCGGCGGGGAATTGGTCGGCTATGTGGCCGAGAACGACCTCACCCGCGTCGCGGCGGGCGCCGCAGCGGTGTTCCACCCCGACGACCCGCTGCGCCCCCGGATGGAGGCGCGGGTGACGGCGGTGGACCGGGTGGGCGTGAAGGGGCTGGACGTTCCGGCCCTGGCCTCGCTCCATGGCGGTCCCATCGCGGTGGAGAGTCAGACCGGCCCGTCCATGGGGCGGACGGCAGCCGACGCCGCACGCTTCAACCTGAAGCCGGTGGAGGCCGTCTACCGGGTGACACTGGCCCCGCTGGACCGGGCGCAGCCGGGACCCGCCCACCAGATGCGCGGCGTCGCCCGCGTGGACGGCGAGGCGCGCAGTCTGGCCGACCGTTTCTGGCGCACCGCTCTGGCCGTACTGATCCGCGAAGCCGGCTTCTGACGGGGAGAGGCGCCCGTAAGAGCGCGATGGCCCCCCGGCGCCCGTAAGAGCGCGATGGCCCCCCGGCGCCCGTCAGGGCGCGATGGCTCCCCGGCGCCCGTCAGGGCGCGATGGCCCCCCCAGCGCCCGTCAGGGCGCGATGGCCCAACGCCCGTTGGCCATGCGGCAGAAGGTCAGCGTGTAGGGCTGGACGGTCCGCCGGATGAAGGTGGCCTGCACGTCGCCGCAGGGCGCGCCGTCGCGTTCGTGGATCTTCTGCACGACCACATTGCCGTGCAGGCCGGTCTTCGGGTTGTTCCACTCGGTGCGCCGACCGGCCTCCAACGGGGTCAGGGCGTCGCGCAGCGCGTCGCGGAACAGGTCCCAATCCTCGTCCGTCATGTCCACACCGCCGCGCCCGCCGAGGAACAGCCCGAACTGCGACTGGGCCGGGGTGGCGATGATCAGCGTCAGGGCCAGCGTCAGAACCGGGGCGGCGGCGTGAAGCCCATGGAACGCGATGGATAACAGGCGCATGCGGCGGTTCCTTGTGACGTTGGAATGTCCGTGTGAGGTTGGAATGACCGTTGGAATTCCAGGCATTTGAGGAATGATTGAAGCGGTCGGATCGGGAAGGCAGGTCACGAACGGGCGTCTTACCGTAAAGTACGCTGCGTCCGCCGGAACCCTGTGCGATAGCTTTCCGCGGGCGGAGCCTTGCCCCACCGAACCTCACGCATCGCACGCATCAATCCCCTGGCCTTGCGGATGTCCTGTATGGGGCGCGGGGGTGGGAACGTCCTGCCGATGGACAGCCTCCTCCAGCTTCTCATCCTCCGCTTTCCGGCGTTCAAGGGGCTGATCCTCGACGAGATCGCCGGAAACCCGCGGCTGCGGACGCTTTGCGCCGATTATGGCGACGCGCTGGCCGCCCACACCGCGTGGGAGCGCGCCTCCGGCCCGCAGGCCGACGCCTGCGCCCGCGACTATCGCCGCCTGATCGCCGAGTTGGAGCGCGAACTGCTGCGGGAGCTTCTGGAACTCGATGCCCGGCGGGAGGCTTCCGGCGGAACGAGGCGCTCCGGTAGCCAACGGTAACGTACTGGCGCCGCCGGGTGGGCAGGGACGACCGTCCCATACCGCGGGCGCGGCCTTTTCCCCTCCTTCCCCCCATCCGGCCGGCGATTCCCATGGGCGGTGTTCCGATGGTCGATGATGCTGCAATGCGCAGAACCGGGGCCGCCCTCCTGCTCTCCGTGCTGCTGCTTCTCCTGTCGCCGGGACCGGTCGCGGCCCAGGGTCAGACGACGGCGCTGGAGCAGTACGCGGCGCGGCTGGAGGCGGTGGCGGCCACCTACCCGCAGCTTCCGTCCATCCTGTCGGACGCCTTCGCCCGCCCCAACGGGCGGGAGGCGGCGGTGCACCCGCTGCGCCTGCTGCGCGGGCTGCTGATCCTTTTCGCGGCGGGAACGGCGGCGCTGCTGCTGACGGGCAGGGCGCTGGCGGGGCCGCGTCGAAGGCTGGAGGCGGAAGGCGGAGCGCCGTTGCTGGCAGGGACGTTGCGTCTCGTGCTGGGGCTGGTGCCGGTGGTGGCCTTCGCGCTGGGGGTGCTGGTCGTCTACGCCATCGTGCGCCCACCGCATCCCGCGGCTCCCGCGGTGCTGCTGGCGGTGCTCCAGGCGGCGCTGACCGTGTTGCTGACCGACCGGCTGATCCGCTTCCTCTGCGCGCCGGACCGCCCGGCGCTGCGCCTGATCCCGCTGGAGGACGCCGACGCGCGCGCGCTGCACCGGACGGGCGTGGTCACCGTGACGCTGGCCGCGACGGTGCTGGGGCTGATCGATCTGCTGCTGGCGCTGGGGGTGGGCGGAAACGCCATTGTCGCCATCGGCCTGCCGCTGAGTATCGTGCCATTCCTCTACCTGCTCTACCGCGTGTGGCGAGGGCGGGCGGTGGTGGCGCGGGCCATCGCCCGTCCGCTCGGCATCGAGGCGAAGGACCATCCCACGCTGGGGCTGTGGGCGGTGGTGGCGTCGGTCTATCTGGTGGCGCTGTGGCTGGTCGTCGCGGCGGCGGCGGTGCGGCTGGAGCCGGCGACGGGGCCGCGGATGCTCGCCAGCCTGCTGGTGGCGCTGGCGGTGCCCGCCGTCGCCCTGATGGCGCAGCGCCCGCTCGCCCGCTTCTATCGGGGAGAGGAGACGGAGGCGGGCAAGGCGGCGGTGGCGCGTGTGATGCGGGCGCTGTGGTCGGCCCTGTTCGTCGTCGGCGTCTTCGCCACGGCGGCCATCTGGGGCTTCCGGGTGGAGCAGGCGACAGGAGCGACCGGCCTCGTCCTGCGGCTGTTGTTCAACGTGACGGTCGTGCTGCTGTTGGGCTACGTCGCCTGGACGATGGTGGTGCGCGCCATCGACCGGACGCTGGAAGGGGCGCGGCACGACGGAACGTCGTCGCGCGGGCAGAGGCTGGCGACGCTGCTGCCGCTGCTGCGGAAGTTTCTTCAGATCGTGATGATCGCCATCGTGGTCATGATCGCCCTGTCCTCGCTGGGCATCGAAATCGGCCCGCTGCTGGCCGGCGCGGGGGTGGTCGGCATCGCCATCGGTCTGGGCGCGCAATCGACCATCGCCGACATCCTGGCCGGCGTCTTCTTCCTGTTGGAGGACGCCTTCCACATGGGCGACTATGTGGAGGTCGGGCAGTTGCGCGGCACGGTGGAGGGCATCTCCCTGCGCTCTCTGAAGCTGCGCCACCACCGCGGCGCCGTGCACACGCTGCCCTTCGGCCAGATCAAGGCGCTGACCAACTACAGCCGCGATTGGGCGCTGATGCGGCTGGAGTTCCGCGTGCCGCCCGAGACCGACATGGGGCTGGTGAAGAAGCTGGTGAAGGAGGTGGGCAAGGAACTGTCCGCCGACCCGGAAATGGGGCCGAGCTTCATAGAGCCGCTGAAGTCCCAGGGCGTGCGGCGGGTGGAGGACGACGCGGTCATCATCGGCATCAAGTTTATCACCAAGCCCAACGAGCAGTTCGTCATCCGGCGCGAGGCGTACCATCGCCTGATCCGCGCCTTCCAGGACCACGGAATCCATCTGGTCGGGCGTGGCGTGGTGGTGCGGGTGGACGATCCGGACGCCGCCAACCGGGTCATCGGCTTCGCCGCCGCCCAGGCCATGAGCGACCCGCCGAAGGAAACCGGAACGGGGGGCTGATCCCGTTCATTTCCCAATCATTTTCCAGTGCCGGAGCCCGGCCTCACGGACAGCCACGCCGCGATGACGAAGGCGGGCAGGCGGCCAAGAGCGGCGTCGTCCCGCCCGGTCTCCTCCTGCCAGCCCCGATGACGGTCCAGCGCGCGGCGCAGGGTGGCGTCGCGCTCCGCCGCGGGAACGGCGGACAGGGCGGTGTCCAGGCTGGTCAGATAGGGCGGGAACTCCGCGTTGGGACCGGCCAGACCGCGCTCCGTCCCCTCGGGGTCGAACCACGCCTCCGCGGCGGCGGTGCCGGCGCTGGGCGGAACGACCATGCCGCCCACATAGCCGGTGGGCTGGACGAGCTTCCACCCCTTGCGGCTCGGCCCCGTGGTCCAGCCGAGCGCGCGGGCGACCTCCATCGTCGCGGCGCGGGTCGGCGCCTGCTTGGTAATACGGTCCAGAAGCTCGGTGAAATCGGCAGAAGGCATCGCGGGCTCCTTCGGGCTGAACCAACCGCACGGTCTTCAACGTACAACATCGACAGCGGGCAACTTCGACACCGGGCATCGACACCGGGCGGGACGATGATAGCCTATCCGGGGACAGGCGCACGAGGCGAGAGGGAGCGGTGCGGAAAGGAATGACGGCCACGATCCTGGTCTGTTTGCTGACGCTGGTCCTGCTGCTGGCCGGACCGGCCTTCGTCATCGCGTCGGGAACGGCGACGCTGGGCGTGGATTGGAGCCGGGCGGACCGCTCGCCCGTCGGCCTCGCCCCCGATCCCGCCACGACGCCGGAGGCGGTGGTGCAGGTCTACGCCGCCCGCGCCCTGTCCTGGCGCGGCGCCTTCGGCACGCACCCCTGGTTCGCGGTGAAGCCGGCGGGAGCCACCGCCTACACCGTCTATGAGGTGATCGGCTGGCGGGTCTACCGCGGCCTGCCGGGGGTGGCGGTCAGCAACCGCGATCCGGACGGGCGCTGGTTCGGCGCGGCCCCCACGGTTCTGGCCGAACTGCGCGGCCCCGCCGCCGAGGCCGCCATCCCCAAGATCGCCGAAGCCGCCGAGAGTTACCCCTACGCCGCTGAATACCGCATCTGGCCCGGCCCCAACAGCAACACCTTCGCGGCCTGGGTGGCGCGGGCGGTGCCGGAACTGCGGCTGGACCTGCCCTCGACGGCGCTGGGCAAGGACTATCTGGGGACCGGCCTGATCGCGCGGGCGCCCAGCGGCACCGGCTGGCAGGTCAGCCTGTTCGGCGTCGCCGGCCTGCTCCTGGCGACGGAGGAAGGGCTGGAACTCAACCTGCTGGGCCTGACGGTCGGGGTCGATCCGTTCGATTTCGCGGTGAAGATTCCGGGCGTCGGGCGGGTCGCGCTGAACGCCCCCGCCCCGCCGCCCGGCTGAACCGCGCCGGGCCTCAGCTTTCCTCGGCGGAGGAGATGCCGGTGCCGGCGGGTCCCAAGGGCGGATTGCCGCGCTTCAGGCCGAGCCGGGTCATGCAGTCCCACGCCTCCTCCGCCGTGTCGGCGATGTCGAACAGTTCCAGGTCGCCGGCGCTGATCATCCCGTGGTCGGCCAGCGCCCGGAAGTTCACCACCTCGTTCCAGTAATCGCGTCCGACGAACACGATGGGCAGGCGGGACGCCTTGTTGGTGTTGCGCAGGTTCAGGATCTCGAACGCCTCGTCGAAGGTGCCGAAGCCGCCGGGGAAGATCGCCAGCCCGTTGGCGCGCATCGCCAGATGCATTTTCCGGATGGCGAAATAATGGAAGCGGAAGGTCAGTTCCGGCGTGCTGTAGGGATTCGGGTGCGGCTCCTGCGGCAGGCTGATGTTGAAGCCGATGCTGGGCGCCCCAACGTCCTGCGCGCCGCGGTTGGCGGCCTCCATCAGGCCGGGGCCGCCGCCGGTGGCGATCACGTTGTCCCGCTGCCCGTCCTCGGTGGGCGACAGGGCGCCGCCGCGCTCCGACACGATGCGCCCGAAGGTCCGCGCCTCCTCGTACCAGGCCGCCTGCTTGGCCCGCCGTTCGGCCAGTTGCCGTTCCTCCGGCGTCCGGGCGTCGCGGAGAAGCTGCTCCGCCCGTTCGGGGGAGGGGACACGCGCGCTGCCGTAGACGACGATGGTGGACCGGATGCCCCAGGCCTTCATCTCCATTTCCGGCTTGGCGTATTCGAGCATGAAACGCACCCCGCGCATCGGCTCGCTCAACAGGAAATCGCGGTCTTCGAAGGCGATGCGGTAGGCGGCGGATTCGTGGTTGGGCTTGCTGTCCTTCAAGCTTTTCTCCGGCATGCTGTGCTCCGGCTGGGAACGGGGACGGCTTCTGGTTATGTGGGGTCGCGGACTGCTCTTTGCCTGGGCCCAAAGGGTTCGGATTCAACGGAATTGTGCCGCAGACATGGGGGATTACGGAAGGGCGGAGCGGAGGGAAACCGGTTCCGTGGCTTTTCATATGCCTTTGCCCTGCCCACATGAATGGTCACGGACCGTCCGCCGCCTGACCGTCAGCGTCCTGTTTGCAGGGGGCCACGTTGACCAGCATCGAGCCGCCATGCCCAGTGAACGAGCGCGCCCGGCTCGACCGGCTGAAGAGTTACGGCGTGCTGGACACGCCGCCGGAGGCGTTCTTCGACCGGCTGACCCGGCTGGGCGCCCGACATTTCCATATGCCCATCGTCATGGTCAATCTGGTGGACGAGACGCGGCAGTGGTCCAAGGCGGGCTACGGCCTGGAGACGGCGGTCGTCGAGCGGCGGCTGTCCTTCTGCGCCTTCACCATTCTCGACGACGCGGTGATGGTCGTGCGCGACGTGCGGGAGGACGAGCGCTTCGCCGATCACGAGCTGGTGACCGGGCCGCCGCACCTGCGCTTTTACGCCGGGGCGCCCCTGATCACGCCGGACGGGCTGCGGATCGGCACCTTCTCCCTCCTCGATTACCAGCCCCATCCGGAATTCGGTACGGAGGACGAACGGGACCTGGAGGATTTCGCCCGCCTCGCCATGCACGAGATGGAGACCATGGCCGCCCGCCGCGACGCGCAGGCGGCGGAGGCGCGGCTTCGGGACAAGAACGCCCTGCTGGAAAGCCTTTTGGAAAGCGTCACCGACCCGATCTTCGCCAAGGACCGCGGATGCCATTTCACCCTGGTCAACTCCGCGACGGCCAAGCTGTTCGGGCGGACGCGGGAGGAGGTGGCCGGGCTGACCGGCGAGGATCTGTTCCCTCCGGAGGAGGCCGAGCGGCTGGACAGCCTCTGCGGACGGGTGATGGCCACCGGGAGGGAGGAAACGGTGGAGGAGGAACTGCCCTTTCCCACGGAGGAGGGCAGGCGGGTCCTGATGATCGCCGTGATGCCCCTGCGCGATGCCCGGGGAGCGGTTATCGGCGTCGTCGGGGTGGCCCGCGACATCACCGCCCGCAAACGCGTGGAGGACGCGTTGCGGTCGAGCGAGGCGCGGTTCCGGACCTTGGTGGACAACACGCCGCTGCTCATGTGGCTCAACCGCCCGGACGGTAACCCCGAGTACTACAACGCGGAGCTTCGGGCCTACACCGGGCAGGACGTCGAAACCATGGACATCTGGAAGGCCATTCATCCGGATGACCGTCCGGGCTTCGTCGAGTTGAGGACGCGCTCCATCGCCGCCGGCACGCCTTATCAGTGCAGCGTCCGGCTCCAGCGTTCCGACGGGGCGTGGCGCTGGCACCAGTTCCGTGTGGTGCCGGTGCGGGAGAAGGGGATGGTCGTTTCCTGGATCGGCACCGCGGTGGACATCCATGAGATCCGGCGCGCCAAGGAGGCGGCGGAGGAGGCCGACCGCTCCAAGGGTCGCTTCCTCGCCGCGGCCAGCCACGACCTGCGCCAGCCCATGCAGTCCATCCTGTTGTTCGCCGGGGCGCTGAGCCCCCATGTCACCGGCGAGGCCGGGCGGCTGGCGCTGGATCGGTTGCAGCAGGGGCTGGACACGTTGAAGGATCTTCTGGAGGGCTTGCTGGATGTGTCGCGCCTCGACGCCGGGGTGGTGGCGCCGCAGATCGAGGAATTCCCCATCGCCGATCTGCTCGGCCCGCTCTCCGCCGCCTATGCTCAACTGGCCGAAGCCAAGGGGCTGGATTGGCGGGTCGTTCCCTTCACCGGCGCGGTGCGCAGCGACCGGGTTCTGCTGGGGCGGATGCTGCGCAACCTGATCGACAACGCCATCCGCTACACCGACCGGGGCCGGGTGATGGTCGATTGCCGGCCTCAGGGAACGCGTCTGTATGTCGAGGTGCACGACACCGGCCTGGGCATTCCGCCCGAGCAGAGGGAGCGCATCTTCGAGGAGTTCCACCAGATCGGCAACCCGGAGCGCGACCGTGACCGGGGGGTGGGTCTCGGGCTCGCCATCGTGCGCCGGCTGTCGCGGCTGCTCGACCATCCGGTCGATCTGGTGTCGCGTCCGGGGGGTGGGTCGATCTTCTCCATCAGCGTGCCCCTGGTCCGCCGGGAGGCGCTGCGCAACCCGGCGTCCGGCTCCCCCGCGTCGCGGGCCGAAGCCGCGACGGTGACCGGGGAAGGACGGCTGGCCGTGGTCGTCGAGGACGACGCCATCGTCATGATGGGGCTGGCGGCAATGCTGGGCGAGTGGGGGTTTACGGTGCTGTCCGCCGGGAGCGCAAAAGAGGCCCTGGAGCGCCTGCGCGCGAAGGGGCGGCGGCCCGACATCGTGCTGGCCGACTACCGGCTGCGCCAGGGCCGCGTCGGCACAGAGGCGATCCTTGGTGTCCGCAACCTGTTCGGCACCGACGTGCCGGGCATCATCGTCACCGGGGAAATCGGGCCGGAACCGCAGCGTGACGCCGCCCGGCACGGCATCGGGCTGCTGCACAAGCCGGTGACGCCGCGCCTTCTCGGAGCCGTACTCGCCCGCCATCTTGGAGCCGTCGGGCCGGCGTGAGCGTTGCTGTAAGAATTATGGAGGACGACAGAGTGCCATCCGCTTCGAAAGGACTTGCCGTGATCGCCATGGCGGCAATGCTGGCCGGATGCCAGTTCCCGGGTTCCCTGCCGCCGCAGCAGACGGCCACCCTGCCGCCGCCGTCCGTGCCGAAGCCTCCGCCGGAGGAACGCGGGATCTGGATCGTCGGCAGCCCGTCCATGCGGGGGGCGGTCCGTACCGCAGCCGACCGCTTCGGGGGCACGCCCGACACCCGCCCGCGCCTCGTCGCCGAGGGCACCAACAGCGGATTCCGCAGCTTCTGCGCCGGGGTGGGGCTGGAGCATCCCGACATGGTGGTTTCCGACCGCCGCATCCGGGCGGAGGAGCAGAAGCGCTGCCGCTCCAAGGGCATCACCATGATGGAATATGAACTGGCCCCCAACCAGTTCGTCTACGTCAAGGACGCGCACATGATGACCATTCCCGGCGTGCGCGACTTCACGGAAAGCTGGGGCGTGAAGGGCAAGCCGGTGCGCGGGGCCTGATCAGGCCCCGGCGCCCAAGCCGGCAGCGGACTGCTTGCGGAAGAAGTCCACCCCCATCTGGATGCTGCGCCCGATGTTGGCGGCGCGGTCCTCGAAGAAGGCGGCGGCCTCGGGCGTGCAGACCTCCGCCGTCGTCTCGCGGAACAACTCCAGCCAGCGGGCGAAATGCGCCGGTCCGATGTCGAAGCGGACATGTGCGGGCAAAGGGCGCCCGTCGTAGCGGTGGGTCAGCAGGGCGACGGAGGACCAGAAGTCCATCATCTTCCGGAGATGCGGTTCCCAGTCCGTGATCGCCGCGCCGAAGACCGGGCCGAGCAGGGCGTCGTCCCGGATCTTGCCGTAGAAGGTGCGGACGAGGGATTCGATCATCGCCTCGTCGATTCCGGTCTTGGTGACCCGCTCGGCGACGGCCGCGGATTGGGGAGAGGAAAATTTCTTGTTCATCAATATCTTATCTCTTACGGTTTCGCGTTGCGGTCCTGGGGTTTCCCCGCGGACAAAGCCGCTTCCCCCATGCTTTCCCCAAAATAATCGGCCTTCCGGGAGTGCCGAATACTCAGAAGAGTGGGCTCGTCGGTCTTTCCGGGCACGCACCATATCGCTATTGTCTGGAGGAATTCCAGGGGTGCGGACGCACGCCTCAGGGCAATCGGGTGAAAGAGTACGTGACAGCGGGCCGGAGTTCTGAATCGATGCGACGCCTGGGCATTGACACAGGTGGGCACGATGGACGCGACCAGGGCGCTGAGCGAAGCCGTTGTTTTTCTGGATCATTTCCGCACGCTGCCGGACCCTCGCCAACGTGGCAAGGTGATCTACCCGCTGGACGAGGTGTTGTTGCTGTGTCTGCTGGCGGTGCTGGCCGGAGCCGAAAGCTTCGTCCAAATCGCCCGTTTCGGCGCCAAGAAGCTGGCGTTTCTGCGCCGGTTCCGGGCCTTTGCCGATGGCACGCCGTCGCATGATCAATTGGGCGGCATCTTCGCCATGCTCGACGTTTGAGGTGATGTGGTGGACGGCCCTCTCGGCGCAAGAGGAGAATTCGTGTTGACGGTTGGTCGGGTGCATCCATGTGTCCGGCCTGTCGTCGCGACCTCTGGCCGCTGGCCTTGATGAAGTCCGCGGATCGACGCCCAAATCACCTCAGCGCGCTCTCGGGCGCTTGGTCCCCGTGGGTTTGGTCGATCCCCGGTCTGACCGGTTCGTCATCACGTCTCACCACCCTTACGCCATCCGCCTCGGCAGGGCCCTGGTCCGCTGCCGAGCCGAACCTCGACTACGCGGCGGTGGACGCCGCGTAGGTCCCGCCGCGCGTCAGCACCGCCCAGGCGATGCGCGCGGGCTTGTTGGCCAGGGCGACGGCGGCGAGCTTGGCGGGTTTGCGCTCCAGCAGCTTCGCCGCCCAGCAGCGAGCCGCGTTGTCCCGGCGGGCCAGCCGCATGATCGCC
>JAEYPE010000103.1 GCA_023411035.1 Pseudomonadota bacterium | reverse complement strand
GGCGGGTTAATTTTGCACGAACCGGCGGCGGGGCGGGCTACAGCGCCCGCACCTGCATCTTGATCGGCCCTTCCCCCCGGCCATGGACGAACTGGTCCACATAGGGGTTGCCGGAGTTGTCGATGTCTTTGGCGTGGCCGGTCCAGATGATGCGGCCCTGATAGATCATCGCCACCCGGTCGGCGATCTTGCGGGCGGACGCCATGTCGTGGGTGATGGTCACGGCGGTGGCGCCCAGATCCTTCACGCACTTCACGATCAGCTCGTTGATCACGTCGGCCATGATCGGGTCGAGGCCGGTGGTCGGCTCGTCGAAGAAGATGATCTCCGGCTCGTCGGCGATGGCGCGGGCAAGGCCGACGCGCTTCTGCATGCCGCCCGACAGTTCGGACGGGAACAGCTCACCTACCTCCGGGCCGAGGCCGACCGCGCCCATCTTGGCGATGGCGATGTCCTTGGCCTTGGCGCGCGGCATATGCTCGCCCTGGATCAGGCCGAAGGCGACGTTTTCCCAGACCTTCAGGCTGTCGAACAGGGCCGCACCCTGGAACAGCATGCCGAACTTGTGCAGCAGCTTCTCCCGCTCGCGCGGGCGGAGCCTCGTCGTCTCCTCGCCGTCCACGCTGATCGAGCCGGAATCGGGCTGGAGCAGGCCCAGGATGCACTTCAGCATCACCGACTTGCCGGTGCCGGACCCGCCGATGACGACCAGCGATTCGCCACGCCCAACCTCCAGGTCGATGCCGTTCAGCACGACCTTCGGGCCGAAAGCCTTGTGGACGTCCTTCAGCGCGATCTTCGGCGCGATCAGCGGCGGATGAGCGGGGGGGACCTGCGGCATGGCTAGGCTCATGGGGCTGCGCTCATTTCGTAGAGAAGAAGAGCCCGGTGATGAGGTAGTTCCACACCAGGATCATGATGGAGGCCGACACCACCGCATTCGTCGTCGCCGCGCCCACGCCCTGGGCGCCGCCGCGGGAATGGTAGCCGTGGTAGCAGCCCATCAGCGACACCATGAAGCCGAACACCGCCGCCTTAACGAGGCCGGAAATCACGTCGATCGGCTCAAGGAACTCCCAGGTCCGGCTGATGTAGGAGGCCGGGTTGAAGTCCAGACGATAGACGCCGACCAGGAATCCGCCGAATACGCCGATGATGTCCGCCACCAGAACCAGCAGCGGCAGCATGGTCAGGCCGGCGATCAGCCGCGGCGCCACCAGATACTTGAACGGGTTGGTGGACAGGGTGGACAGGGCGTCGATCTGCTCGGTCACGCGCATGGTGCCGATCTCGGCGGCCATGGCGGCGCCGATGCGGCCGGCGACCATCAGCCCGCCCAGCACCGGCCCCAGTTCGCGGGTAACCGACAGCGCGACCACCGTGGCGATGGCCCCCTCCGCCTGGAAGCGGGAGAATCCGGAATAGCTCTGCAACGCCAGCACCATGCCGGTGAACAGCGCGGTCAGCCCGACCACCGGCAGGGAGTAATAACCGATGTCGATCATCTGGCGCAGAATCTGCCGCGGGTAGAACGGCGGACGGACGCAGTGCGACAGCGCGGTGGCGGTGAACAGGCCGAGCTTTCCGGTTGCTTCCAGAAAGATCAGGAAGGCCCGTCCGGTGGCGGCAAGGAAACCCATCAAGCGACCTCAGGCGGCGGCGGGTCGCGATAGACCCTGTGATAGCGCGCGCCCAGCGAGGTCAGGATCTCGTAACCGATGGTCCCGCCCTCGTCCGCCACGGTGTCCACCGGGCGATTCGGGCCGATCAGTTCCACCAGCCCGCCGGGCGTCACCGCCTCATCGGGAAGGTGGCTGACGTCCACCGTGACCAGATCCATCGAAACACGCCCAACCACCGGAGCAGCCACGCCGTTGACGTACACATGACCCCGCCCGCTCAGCGAACGCAGGTATCCGTCGGCATAACCCACTGCGATGGTTGCGATTTTGCCCCTCGCCGCAACGCGGTGCGTGGCACCGTAGCCAACGGTCATAGGGCTGTCAACGTTGCGCACCTGAAGCAGCCGGGCGTCCAGCCGGATGGTGCCGCGCATCGGGTTCGCCACGCCGGGCGTCGGGTTGACGCCATAAAGCGCGCATCCGGGCCGCACGAGGTCGAAATGGAAGGCCGGGCCGTGGAAGATGCCGGCGGAATTGGCGAAACTCGCCTCGGCCGCGGGCAGCCGCCCCACCGCCGACTGGAAGCGTCCAAGCTGCTGGCTGTTCATCACCGAGTTTTCATCGGCACAGGCGAGGTGGGTCATCCACACCCGAACGTCCACCCCTTCCAGCCGCGACAGGTCGCCCGCCAGCGTGTCCAGCTCGTCCGGGCCGAGCCCGAGTCGGTTCATGCCCGTGTCGATGTGGACGACGGCGGGCAGGGCGGCGCCCTGCGTCCTGGCATGGGCCTGCCACGCCGCGATGTCGCCCAGATGGTTCAGCACCGGCAGGATGCGGTGGGCCGTGAAGTCCGGCGCGGTGCCGGCGGGCAGGCCGCCCAGCGACAGCACGCGGGCGTCCGGCGGCGCCACGGCGCGGACGGCCAGAGCCTCCTCGAACTGCGCGACCACGAAGCTGCGGCAGCCGGCGGCGGCGAGCGCCGGGACGACGCGCTCCACCCCCAGGCCATAGGCGTTCGCCTTGACCACGGCGGCGCATTCCGCGGGCGCCACCCGATCGCGAAGCTGCGACCAGTTTGCGGCCACGGCGCCGAGATCGATGGTCAGAACCGCGCCGGCGCGGGCCAGCGGATCACTCAGTAGGGCCGAAGTCATGGGTCGTGTCCAGGTCGCCGAATTTGGTGAACTGTCCGTCGAAGAACATGCGGACGTTGCCGATCGGGCCGTGACGCTGCTTGGCGATGATCGCCTCCGCGGTGTTGTGGACCTCGGCGTAGCGCTTCTGCCAGTTGGCGTAACGGTCGTTGTACTTGTCCTCCGTCTCCTCCGGACGGCGGGCCGGCTCGGCGCGCTCAAGATAGTATTGTTCGCGGTAAACGAACATCACCACGTCGGCGTCCTGCTCGATGGAGCCCGATTCGCGAAGGTCGGCAAGCTGGGGCCGCTTGTCCTCGCGCATCTCGACCGCGCGGCTGAGCTGCGACAGGGCCAGCACCGGCACCTCCAGCTCCTTGGCGATCGCCTTCAGGCCGCGGGTGATCTCAGAGATTTCCTGCACGCGGTTCTCGTTGCCCTTCATGGAGCTGCCGCGCAGAAGCTGGAGATAGTCCACCACCACCATGCCCAGCCCGTGCGTGCGCTTCAGCCGGCGGCAGCGCGTGCGCACCGCGGCGATGGTCAGGGCCGGCGTGTCGTCCACGAAGAAGGGGACACGGCTCAGTTCCTGGCTGGCCGCCACGAATTTGGGGAAATCGCTGTCCTTGATCTCGCCACGGCGGATCTTGTCGCCCGACACCTCGGCCTCGCCGGCCAGGATACGGGTGGCGAGCTGCTCCGCCGACATTTCCAGCGAGAAGAAGCCGACCGGCGCGCCTTCGCCGCCGTTGGTGCGCATGTGCGCCTTGGCGGCGTTGAAGGCGATGTTGGTTGCCAGCGCCGTCTTACCCATGGATGGGCGCCCGGCGAGGATCACCAGGTCCGACGGGTGCAGGCCGCCCAGCTTGCGGTCGAGGTCGCGCAGGCCCGTGGTCACGCCGGTGACGTGGCTGGACCGCCGGAAGGCGGTTTCCGCCGTGGCGATGGCCGCCTTCAGCGACTCGGAGAAAGCGATGAAACCGCCCCGCACGTCGCCGGTGGAGGCGAGGTCGAAAAGCTGCTTCTCCGCCGTCTCGATCTGGTCCATGGCGTCGATGTCGAGGTCGTGCTGGTACGCCTCGTTCACCATGTCCGTACCGACCTCGATCAACTGCCGGCGCAGGAACAGGTCGTGGATCGTCTTGCCGTAGTCGCCCGCGTTGACCACCGTCACGACGTTGGCCGCGAGCTGCGCCAGATAGCTGGCCCCGCCGTCGGGAGCCAGTTCCGGGTCGTTGTCGAAATAGGCCTTCAGCGTCACCGGATTGGCGATCTGGCCGCGCTCCACCATCTTGGCGATGGCCGAGAAGATGCGCTGGTGCGCCGGGTCGTAGAAATGCTCGGCGCGCAGGAACTCGCCGACCTTCTCATACGCCTTGTTGTTCACCAGGATGGCGCCGAGCAGCGCCTGTTCCGCCTCCTCGTTGTGGGGCGGCGTGCGGTATTCCGCCGTGGGCTTCACGGCGCCGCCACGGGTAAGCCCGCCGTCCAAAGGGCGCGGCTCGAAAAGCTGGGTGGTCTTGTCGTCCATGACCGGCACTTTAGCAAAGGGCGGGGCGCAAAGCTGTGCGATCGGGGTAAGGCTACCCACATTCCTGTGAATAACTTTTATACACAATTTGAGAATCCTGGGGATAACTTTTATACACAATTTGAGAATCCTGGGGATAACTAGGAGAATGTAAGTAATATCAGAGTGATATGGAGGCTCCCGGCCTGTGGACGGAGGCCGGGGCGGCGTCCTTCAGCGCCGCTTCGGTGTGGACCATGTAGTCGCGGACCAGTGGAACGGCGCCCAGCGACCGGGCCAGTTGAATCTGGAAGACCATGTGGCCCTGATACCGGAAGCTGACCTCGGCTCCGGCCAGATAGAACTCCCACATCCGGCAGAACCGTTCATCGTACATGGCGCGCGCTTCCTCCCGCTGGGAAAGAAACCGCTCGCGCCAATGACGCAGCGTCCGGGCGTAATGGAGGCGCAGGATCTCCACGTCGGTGTTCCATAGTCCGGCCTTTTCCACCGCTGGGATCACCTCCGACAGGGCGGGCGAATAGCCGCCGGGGAAAATGTATTTGCGCAGCCAGGGATTCGTGGCACCCGGCCCGTCCGACCGCCCGATGGCATGCAGCAGGGCCACCCCATCCTCCGCCAGCAGGTCGCGCAGCTTGGCGAAAAAGGTGCGGTAATGCGGCACGCCGACATGCTCGAACATGCCGACCGACACGATGCGGTCGAATCGCCCGTTCATCTCCCGGCCATCCATCTCCCGGTAATCACGTAACTCGAACCGCACCCGGTCGCCGAGCCCCGCCTGCTCCGCCCGTTCCCGCGCGACGGCAAGCTGCTCGGCGGACAGGGTGATCCCGGTGACCCGGACGCCGGTGGTCCGGGCGAGGTACAGCGCCATGCCGCCCCAGCCGCAGCCGATGTCCAGCACCCTCATGCCCGGCTGGAGCAGCAGCTTCGCCGCGATGTGCCGCTTCTTGGCCTCCTGCGCCTCGTCCAGCCCGGTGTCCGGCGTGGGGAAATAGGCGCAGGAATATTGCAGGTCGCGATCCAGGAACAATTCGAAGAAGGCCCGCGACAGGTCGTAATGGTGGGCGACGTTCCGCCGCGACCGTCGCAAGGGATTGCTCTGCTGGAGAAGCCGCAGGGCGGGGGCGAGAGCCTCCCGGACGCTCCCCAGCACGCCCTGCACATTCTCCGGTCCGGAGCACAGCAGCGCCAGGAAGTCGTAGATGCTCCCGCCCTCGATGGACAGGCGGCCATCCATATAGGCTTCCCCGAAGCGCAGCCGCGGGTTCATCACCAGTTCGCGGTGCAGCGCCTTGTCATGCAGGCGCAACGCCAGGGATGGGGCGCCAACCCCCACCCGGTGCCTACGCCCGTCGGCGCCCACGATGTCGAAGGCGCCGGCGGTCATCGCCGGACTGAGCAGGCGGGCAAGCAGCATCGCACATCTCCGCATCCGTCAGGCACGGCTCGGCCGCGCTGATCCGCCCCGTGCGAATCAATGGAAACGAGAGTCGGCGTTCGGGGCGGGATGAGGCAACTCGCCGAATGGGGCAAGGGCGCGGAGCGTCCGGCTCACCCGGATGGGGGAGGGGCGGAAGGAAGGCGGGCGGAAAAAGCGGAAAAGCCGCCTCGCCCCGGTGTAGGGGCGGGCGGCTTCCGGACGAGCGGACTGGTCTCGAAGACGGGCGATCAGCCCTCCTCGGAAACCTCGGCCTCGGGGGCCTCGACAGCCTCCTCGATCTCTTCTTCCTCGTCGCGCAGGTCAGCGGCGGTGACCATGCCGCCGCGGGAGAGCTGCAGCTCGGCCTCTTCCTGCGAACGGGCGACGTTCACCGTGACGGTGATGCTCACCTCGGGGTGCAGGACGACGCGCAGCTTGAACAGGCCCAGCGTCTTGATCGGCGACTCGATCTGCACCTGCTTGCGGTCGACCGTGTAGCCGGCGGCGTGCAGGGCGTCGGCGACGTCGCGCGGGGTCACCGAGCCGTACAGAACGCCGGTCTCACCGGCCTGACGGATGACCACGACCGAGACGTCGTTCATCTTGGCGGCGACCTGCTCGGCGTCCTTGCGGCGCTCCAGGTTCACGGCCTCCAGGTGGGCCTTCTGCTTCTCGAAGAACGCCATGTTCGCCTTGGTGGCGCGCAGGGCCTTCTTCTGCGGCAGCAGATAGTTGCGGGCGAAGCCGGGACGCACCTTCACGACCTGGCCCATCTGGCCGAGCTTCTCGACCCGCTCCAGCAGAATAACTTCCATCACTCGTCCTCCTGATCGGGGCCGGCGGGCCGGAGACGGCGACGCAGCCCAATCCATTGCTCGATCATGCCCAGGCCGACCATCAGCACGATCGGCCAACCGAAAAGAAACAGGAACATGTAAAACCCGACGAGGATCGGCAGCTTGGCCGACCGGCTTCGGGCAAATGCATGCACCACCGAAAGCCCGGCAAAGGCGAATGGCAGCGCCAGGATCAGCGCGG
This sequence comes from Pseudomonadota bacterium, assembly GCA_023411035.1. GTDB lineage: Bacteria > Pseudomonadota > Alphaproteobacteria > Azospirillales > Azospirillaceae > Azospirillum. The sequence continues at coordinate 14,262 of JAEYPE010000103.1, read as the reverse complement.
CGTTGACCGCGAGGAACCCGACCGGGTCCGGCGCCAGCGACGCCACCACCAAGGCTGCGAGGAAGACCGTGGACAGCCACCGGGGCAGTTCCAGATCGTCCAGCCGCATGGCGGGGCGCCGGTTGCGGCCGAACCGCATCAGGACTCCCTGCGCCAGGGCTCCGTTGACGATCGTCATGACGAGCCATGAGATCACCGCGAAGCCCGGCAACACCTCGGCCATCCAGATGTCCTGCGGGTCCGGGGCCGGCTGGCCCTGTGCGGAGAACATCTGGTCCGCCATGCGGCCCAGCGTTTCCCGCACCGCGCCCTCCAGCCCGCCGGGCTGATCGAGCGTCAGAACCGCGGCCCCCAGAAGGCCCGCCAGTCCCATTCCGGTCAGCGCCATCAGGAGCCGGCCCGGAGGATACCATTCCACTCCCCCGTCGGGAGCCGCCCGCGCCAGCAGCGCCTGCCGCACCACCAGGATGACCGGGACAGCCGCGGTCACCAGATAGGCGAGAGACACCAGCAGGCTGGACGACACCGCCAGGACCGCCACCGTACCCGCCGCACCGGCGAGAAGGGAGGCGGTGGAGCCGATCCACAGTCCCGCGAGGAGCAGTGGCAGCGGCGCCAGATAGCCCAGGATCAGCGCCCCGAACCCGCCGAACAGAACGGCGAGATAGAAGAAAGCGCTGACCACGCCGACACCGATGGCAGCCGCCAGAGGGGCGACCAGAGGCGAGGCCATGGGAATACCTTTACCCTTGCCGTCCGCTTCAGGTCCTTACTTCACCACGTAGGGAAGCAGGGCCAGGAAACGGGCGCGCTTGATGGCGCGGGCGAGTTCGCGCTGCTTCTTCGCGGAAACCGCGGTGATGCGGCTCGGCACGATCTTGCCACGCTCGGAGATGAAGCGGGACAGGAGCTTGACGTCCTTGTAGTCGATCGCCGGGGCGTTCGCGCCCGAAAACGGGCAGGTCTTGCGGCGGCGGAAGAACGGACGGCGGGGACCGCCACCGGTGCGGGCCGGAGCGCCCGAGGTCTGCTTGTCGGACATTTAGGCGTTCTCCCCTTCGGTAGCGGCGGGTTCCTGGCGGCGCGGCGGGCGCGGGCCACGATCCTCGAAGCGGCGCGGGCCACGGTCGCCGCGGTCGCCGCGGTCACCACGCTCGCCGCGGCTCTGCATCATCACCGACGGGTTGGCGTCCAGCGCGTCGACGCGGACGGTCATGAAGCGCAGCACGTCCTCGTTGATGCTCATGTTCCGCTCCATCTCCAGGACGGCGGCGGAGGGGGCATCAAGGTTGAACAGGGTGTAGTGACCCTTGCGGTTCTTCTTGATCTTGTAGGTGAGCGTCTTCAGACCCCAGTATTCGGTCTTGGCGACCTGACCGCCGTTGTCGCGGATGATCTGGGCGAACTGCTCGCCGAGCTGCTCGGCCTGGGCGGCCGAGATGTCCTGGCGCGCGATCAGCACGCACTCGTAAAGAGCCATCGTACTCCCCATGGCTGTTCATGGTCCGGCGCTGCGCCCATCCCCTATGGACAGGATCAGCCGCCCGGGCCTAGCCGGTGGCACGCGGGCCGCCGGCAAGGAGTTATGAAGCGGCGCAGTATGCACAAAAGCCCTATCCCGACAAGCGGAAACATGGGGATGCGGGCGATTCCGGCGGCAAGGCGTGCAAATGCCCCGTTCGTCCGTTTGCCTTTGCATCGCAGCAATGAAAAAACGCCAAAAAAGCAACTGAAAGGCATCAATTCCAGCCCTTCGCCGATGAGCATCGCTTGACTTGCCCGAAAGGCCGGGTATGACTGTCGGCCAATTCAATGGCAGCGCCGCGGGTGGCGTGCCTTTTTATTAGGGTTTCCAGACAGCATGACCAGGGCGTTCGTCTTTCCGGGCCAGGGCAGCCAAGCCGTCGGCATGGGCCGCGAGCTGGCCGAGGCGTTCGAGGTCGCGCGGCACACCTTCGAAGAGGTGGACGACGCGCTGAACCAGCGCCTGTCCCGCCTGATGTTCGAAGGGCCCGATGCCGACCTGACCCTGACCGAGAACGCCCAGCCGGCCCTGATGGCCGTCAGCGTGGCGGTCATGCGGGTGCTGAAGGATCAGGGCGGTCTCGACCTGAGCAAGCACGCGGCCTTCGTCGCCGGCCACTCGCTCGGCGAGTATTCGGCCCTGTGCGCCGCCGGCGCCTTCACCGTGGCCGACACCGCGCGCCTGCTGAAGCTGCGCGGTCAGGCGATGCAGAAGGCGGTTCCGGTCGGGCAGGGCGCCATGGCCGCTCTGCTGGGCGCCGAGCTGGAGCAGGCCCAGGCCATCGCCGCGGATGCCGCCCAGAACGAGGTCTGCGCCGTCGCCAACGACAACTCGTCGGGTCAGGTGGTGATCTCCGGCCATGCCGAGGCCATCGACCGCGCGATCGTGATCGCGGCGGAACGCGGCCTGAAGCGCACCGTGCGCCTGCCGGTCAGCGCCCCCTTCCATTGCCCGCTGATGCAGCCCGCCGCCGACGCCATGGCCGAGGCGCTGGCCGCCGTGACGATCAACGCCCCGGCGGTTCCGGTGGTCGCCAACGTGACGGCCTCCGCCGTGTCCGACCCCAACGAGATTCGCCGCCTTCTGGTGGAGCAGGTGACCGGCATGGTTCGCTGGCGCGAAAGCGTGCTCTATATGAAGGAGCAGGGCGTCGATACGCTGGTGGAACTCGGTTCGGGCAAGGTGCTGTCGGGTCTCGCCAAGCGCATCGACAAGGAATTGGCGGGCACCTCCGTTCAGGGGCCGGCCGACGTCGAATCGTTCCTGAAGACCCTGTGAGGCATTCCATGTTCGACCTGACCGGAAAGAAGGCGCTGGTCACCGGCGCCTCGGGCGGCATCGGGGCGCAGATCGCCCGCGCGCTGCACGCGCAGGGCGCCACCGTCGCCCTGTCCGGCACCCGCGTCGCCCCGCTGGAGGCGCTGGCGTCCGAACTGGGCGAGCGCGCCCTCGTGGTTCCCGGCAATCTGGCCGACGCCGCCGCGACCGAGAAGCTCGCCAAGGATGCGGAGGCCGCGCTGGGCCAGATCGACATTCTGGTGAACAACGCCGGCCTGACCCGCGACCAATTGGCGCTGCGCATGAAGGATGACGATTGGCAGTCGGTGCTGGACGTCAACCTGACCGCCGCCTTCCGTCTGTCGCGCGCTGTGCTGCGGGGCATGATGAAGCGCCGCTGGGGCCGCATCATCGGCATCACCTCGATCGTCGGCGTCACCGGCAACCCCGGTCAGGCCAACTACGCCGCCTCGAAGGCCGGCATGATCGGCATGTCGAAGTCGCTGGCCGCGGAGGTCGCGTCGCGCGGCATCACCGTGAACTGCGTCGCGCCGGGTTTCATCACCACGGCGATGACCGATGCCCTGAATTCGGAGCAGAAGGACAAGCTGCTCACCGCCATTCCTTCCGGCCGCATGGGCGAGCCGGGGGAAATCGCCGCCGGAGTCGTGTACCTGGCGAGCGAAGAGGCCGCCTATGTCACTGGCCAGACGCTGCACATCAACGGCGGCATGGCCATGATCTGAGGCGGCTCCGCTGCCTGAACCACAGGTTCGGACCGGTCCCCCGCGGGTGCTGGTCAAGGCTTTTAAAATGTGTTATCGGACGGGGCATTTTGTGGCAGGAAGGCACGCAGCCGCGTGTTGAACCGGCCGAATTCGCCCGAGCGGTCTCAAGGATTGGAAGGTCTGAAAAAATGAGCGATGTCGCCGAGCGCGTGAAGAAGATCGTGGTGGACCACCTGGGCGTCGAGGAAGGTAAGGTGACGGAGAACGCCTCCTTCATCGACGATCTCGGCGCCGACAGCCTCGACACGGTCGAGCTGGTCATGGCTTTCGAGGAAGAGTTCGGCTGCGAGATTCCGGACGACGCCGCCGAGAAGATCCTGACGGTGAAGGACGCCATCGACTTCATCAAGGCGAACGCCGCCGCCTGATAGGGCGTTGGCGCGAGAGGGCCAGGCAGCTTTCCCAAGTGGCCTGGCCGTCGCTGAGTTTTCCGAGGAAAGGTCAAGGAATACCCCATGAGACGTGTCGTCGTTACCGGCCTCGGTCTGGTCACGCCGCTCGGTGTCGGCCATAAGCTCAACTGGGAGCGTTTGATCGCCGGCCAATCGGGCATCCGCGCCATCACGGGTTTTGACGCCTCCGATCTGGCCTCGAAGGTTGCCGGGCAGGTCCCGCTCGGGGAGGGCGACGGGTTGTTCAACCCGGACGTCTTCGTTCCGCCGAAGGACCAGCGGAAGATGGACGATTTCATCATCTTCGCCATCGCCGCCGCCCAGGAAGCGATCAAGGATTCCGGTTGGGTTCCCCAGACCGACGAAGAGCGCGAACTCACCGGCGTGATGGTGGGCTCGGGCATCGGCGGCTTGCCGGGCATCGCCGACGGTGCGGTGACCCTGCACGAGAAGGGACCGCGCCGCATCTCCCCCTTCTTCATTCCGGCCTGCCTCATCAATCTGGCGTCCGGTCACATCTCCATCCAGCACGGCTTCAAGGGCCCGAACCACGCGGTGGTCACGGCCTGCTCGACGGGCGCGCACGCCATCGGCGATGCCTCGCGCCTGATCATGCTGGGCGATGCGGATGTGATGGTTGCGGGTGGCACGGAAGCGGCGGTCACCCGCCTGGGCGTGGGCGGCTTCGCCGCCATGCGCGCCCTGTCCACGAATTTCAATGACACGCCGGAAAAGGCGTCGCGCCCCTACGACAAGGACCGCGACGGCTTCGTGATCGGCGAAGGCGCCGGTGTCGTCGTTCTTGAGGAACTGGAGCACGCCAGGAAGCGCGGCGCGCACATCTACGCCGAAGTGGTCGGCTATGGCCTGTCGGGCGACGCCTACCACATCTCCGCCCCGGCGGAGGACGGCAACGGCGGGTTCCGCGCCATGCGCGGCGCGCTGAAGCGCGCTGAACTGGAGCCGGCGGACATCGACTACATCAACGCGCACGGCACCTCGACGCCGCTGGGCGACGAGATCGAATTGGGCGCGGTGAAGCGCCTGTTCGGTGCGGCGATGGACCATGTCGCCATGTCCTCCACCAAGTCGGCCATCGGTCACCTGCTGGGTGCGGCAGGCGCGGTGGAGGCCATCTACTCGATCAAGGCGATCAACCACAGCATCGTGCCGCCGACGCTGAACCTTGAGAACCCCTCGGAGAGCTGCCTCGGAGTCAACCTCGTTCCGAAGGTTGCGCAGGAGCGCCGCGTGCGGGCCGCGCTGTCGAATTCCTTCGGCTTCGGCGGCACCAACGCCTCCCTGGTCTTCAAGGAATTCGCCTGAGCGGCGAACCATAGCGGAGACCGCCGATGGGCTGGGGGCTCCGGATCGCGGCGGGAGCGTTGACCGCCCTCACCGTGGGCAGTGCTTTGGTGTTCTGGGGTGCCCTCCGCGTGATGGCCCCCGGACCGCTGGAGCAGCCCGAGACAGTTGTCATCCCCCGCGGAAGCGGGCTGGAAGCCATTGCGCTGACTCTCGAGGATGCGGGGGTTGTCGAGTCCCCGATCCTTTTCTTGATCGCCGCAAAGCTGGAAGGCCCGCTGAAGGCAGGCGAGTATGCGTTCCCGGCGGGCATCAGCATCGACGGTGTCCTGGACATGCTGCACCAGGGCAAGACCGTGGTCCGCCGGTTTACCGTGCCGGAAGGGCTGACTTCCGCCCAGGTGGTCGCGTTGCTCGATGCCGAACCGGCGCTGACGGGTGAGTTGAAGGCGGTTCCGAAGAATGGAGCCGTACTGCCCGAGACCTATCACTATTCCTACGGCGATTCGCGCTCCGCTCTGGTCGAGCGCATGCAGAACGCGATGACCCAGGTCCTGAACGACGCCTGGAAGAACCGCGGTCCGGATCTACCCTATGAGAATCCACAGCAGGCGCTGACCATGGCGTCCATCGTGGAGAAGGAAACCGGCATCGCGGCGGAGCGCGCCAAGGTGGCGGGAGTCTTCGTGAACCGCTTGGCAACCGGCATGAAACTCCAATCGGACCCTACGGTCATCTACGCGCTGACCGATGGCAGCGGGGAGTTGGGGCGGGCCTTGACCCGCAACGACTGGAAGTTCGAGTCGCCCTACAACACCTATCAAGTGACGGGGCTGCCGCCGGGGCCGATCGCCAATCCGGGGCGTGCCTCCATCCAGGCGGCTTTGCACCCGGAAAAGCACGATTTCCTGTACTTCGTCGCCGATGGCGGCGGTGGGCACGTCTTCGCAAAGACTTTGCCCGATCACAACCGGAACGTCGCCAAGTGGCGCGAGGTGCAGCGCCGGCAAGCGGGCGGTGCGGGCAATGGGGACACGCCGCAGGATTGAGCGGTCCCCTGTTCATGGTCGCCTTGGCTCCGGTTGGAACGCACCTCGCTCAGGCGGCGTTCGACGCCATCCGTTCCAGCGCGACGACACCGCCCAGCGCGCCGTAGCTCTTGCGGGCGGAGCGCATCCTCTCCAGCGATTCCATCAGGCTTTCCTCGGCGAAACCGGGGGCGAGCTGCGCCAGCTCCTGTTCCGTCAAGGCGATGAAGGCGTCCAGAAGGCGCGCATGGATGCGGCACGCCTGGCGGACTTCATCGGCGACCATCGGTGCTGGCATGGTGGGCTCCCAATCACGGAATAAAGAGAAACACGGTCCGTCCGTGCGTGGGAATTTTCTGGGTTTGTGGTTAATAGAGAATTAAATGTAATTCATCTTCTGGAAAGGAAGAAGAGTTACCACTTCAGACGAAAAAGACGAAATTTGGACGAATTCGATCTCGGTGTGTGACAGAGATACGTCGGCTTTTAAGACCTTCGAATATTCGTCTTTGATCGGTAAAGAGACGTTCCCCCGCGCGGTGCGGGCGGGGGAACGTCGCGCAATCAGCGGCGGATTTCCTTGTCCAGGTTCAGGTCGGCCTTCGCGCCCTGGATGCGCGCCCGGTAGACCAGCATGGCCTCCATGACGCGCTGCACATAATTGCGGGTTTCGTAGATCGGGATCAGTTCCAGCCAATCCACCGCGTCGATGGCCTCGCCGCGCGGGTCGCCGTAGGTCTCGATCCATTGGCGCACGCGCGTGGGGCCGGCGTTGTAGGCGGCTACGGCCATGATGTAGGAGCCGTTGAACCGGTCGATCATGTCCGCCAGATAAGCGGAGCCGAGCCGCACGTTGTATTCCGGGTCGCTGGTCAGCTTCGCGTTGTTGTGCTTGACGCCCAACTTGTTGGCGACCAGCTGCGCCGTGCCGGGCATGAGCTGCATCAGGCCGCGCGCCCCGGCGGAAGAGACGACGCCGGTGTTGAAGGTGCTCTCCTGCCGGATGATGGCGTGCACCAGGGCGATTTCCGGCGCGGAGGGACGGCTTTCAATCATCGGATAGCCGGCTTCCACGAGGAACACGTCGTTCTGCGCGGCGTCCTTCGCGGCGGCCACGGCGAGGTCGCGGCGCCCAATCTCCCGCGCCAGCCTGGCGGCCAGCACATAGTCCGCGGGGGCCTTTGCGTCGAGGCTGAGGCGGCGCAGGAAGGCGGTCACCCGCTCGTCGGTGTTTCCCTCGATCTCCGCCAGCAGTTTGGTGACGCGCACCACCTCCCGCCGCTCGAAGGCGGTGGCGTCGGCGTTGGACACGCGCGGCTCGGCGGGCAGGGCGATGCGCCCGTTGCCGGCGTGGCGGGCGGCAAGCTGTCCGTAGAAGGTCGTGCCGTATTGGGCGGCCTTCGCGTACCAGTCCTTTGCCTGCGCCGTCTGGCCCAAGGCCTCCGCCGCGCGGCCGCACCAATAGGCGCCGCGCGCCTTGCTGATCGGCGCGCTGACGGAGCGGTAGAGCTTATGGAAATGGCCGAAGGCGCTGGACGGATCGTCAAGGAAGCGGAGCGCGAGGAAACCGGCCAGGAATTCCGCATCCGCCACACCGTTGCCTTCGGTTTGGCCGTGCGCCTTCACAAGCCGGTAGGCGAAGTTGTGGTCGCCCTTCTCCATGGCGCGGCGGGCCAGGATATGGCGCTCCGTCCACCATGCCTGCGGCCGGCCCATGTCCTTGGGCGCCTGGACGATGATCTCCAGCGCGCCGGCGTCGTCGCCCTTGCGGCGGCGGTAGCGGGCCCGGTCGAACAGCAGCCCCGGATCGTTGCGCAGGGAGGCGGGCACGCGGGCCAGCGCCGCGTCGGCGTTCTTCGCGTCGCTGTCCAGCGCGATGCGCGCCTCGATCAGCAGGTCATAGGCTTCATCGAAGAAGGGCAGCATGCGGCGCACCGCGGCTTCCTGCCGCTCCCACAGCAGCCGGTCGATTCGCGCCTTGTGTTCCTGCTGGCGCAGGTGGGAGCGGTAGCGGACCAGGAACTGCTCCTCGTCCGCGGCGGTGAAGTTCGCCTCCACCCAGCGGTCGCGCACCATCCGCACGGCCCGCTCGGCGTTGCCGGTGGCCAGCAGCGTGTCGGCGTAACGCATGAAGCCTTCGTTGGACAGGGGCGGGTACTGCTTGAACCACGCCAGCACCCGGTCCTCGTCCAGGTCGATGGGCATCGCCTTTTCCGCCTGTCGGCGAAGCTGGACCTGATTGGGCCAGTCGCCGTTCTCGCGGATGAAGGCGGCGATCTCGTCGAAGCTGCCGCCGCCCGGAGTCGCCAGCGCCATCCAGCGAATCACCTTGGCCGGCAGCTTGTTCCCGGCCTGGGCGGCGATGCGCAGCGCCTCGTCGTGGCGGTCGTTGTCGGCGGCCTTGAAGGCCTGCCGGTAGATCGCGAGATCCTGCGCGGTCAGGCTGGCCGCCCCGGCGGGCGGCGTCAGCAGGACCAGGCCCAGCAGGGCGGCGGCGATGGAGGAACGGGTGGCATGTCGGATGATCGTCCGGGCGCTCTTGCCCAGGGCCACGGGTGCGGCTAAGGTGCGCGACACTTTTCTTGCAGTCCGTCGGAGGTGGCAGGCATGTTGTACGGTTCCATCGTCGCTCTTTTGACTCCGTTTAAAAACGGGAAAGTGGACGAGGCCGCCTTCCAGTCCTTCGTCGAGTGGCAGGTTGCGCAGGGCACTCACGGTCTCGTCCCGTGCGGCACCACGGGCGAGTCGCCCACCCTCTCCCACGAGGAGCACAACCGGGTCGTCGAACTGTGCATCGAGGCCGCGGGCGGGAAGGTTCCGGTCGTCGCGGGCACCGGTTCGAACTCCACCGACGAGGCGATCTCCCTCACCCAGCACGCGAAGAAGGCCGGTGCCACCGCGGCGCTGGTGGTCACGCCCTATTACAACAAGCCGACGCAAGAAGGTCTGTACCAGCATTTCAAAGCGATCCATGACGCGGCGGATTTGCCGATCGTTATCTACAACATTCCTGGCCGCAGTGTCGTGGATATGTCGGTGGCGACGATGGCCCGCCTCGCCAAGCTGCCGAACATCATCGGCGTGAAGGACGCCACGGCGGATCTGGCCCGCCCGGTCCGCCTGCTGCAGGAGGTCGGCCCCGACTTCATCCAGCTTTCGGGTGAGGACGCCACGGCGTTGGCCTTCAACGCGCAGGGCGGCGTCGGCTGCATCTCGGTCACGGCGAACGTCGCGCCGGCCCAGTGCGCCGCGATGCAGGACGCCTGGCGGAAGGGCGATCTCGCCACCGCCTACAAGTACCGCGACCTGCTGACCCCGCTGCACGATTCCATGTTCGTGGAGACGAGCCCGGCCCCGGTGAAATACGCCGCCAGCCTGCTCGGCAAGTCCACGGACGAGGTTCGTCTGCCGCTGGTCGCCGCGTCGGAGAGCACGCGGACCATCGTCCGCGACGCGATGAAGAAGGCCGGGGTGCTGTCCTAAGGGGCAGCACCACCCCGCCTCAGGGAAGGAGGAGACGTGGCCGCCCGCGAGCCCGAACCAAGGCGCATCGCGGCACAGAACCGCCGCGCACGCTTCGACTATTTCATCGAAGACACCCTGGAGGCCGGTCTGATCCTGACCGGCACCGAGGTGAAGTCGTTGCGCGGCGGCCGTGCCAGCATCAACGAGGCGTACGCCGGCCTCAAGGACGGGGAACTGTACCTGTTCAACGCCTACATCCCGGAATACGGGCAGGCGGGCCGCTGGCTTCAGCACGAGACCAAGCGGCCGCGGAAGCTGCTGGTGCACCGCCGGGAGCTGAACAAGCTCATGGGCGCCATCAAGCAGAAGGGGATCACGCTGATCCCGATGTCCGTCTATTTCAATGACCGGGGCATCGCGAAGGTCCAGGTGGGCCTCGCCGCCGGCAAGAAGAAGCACGACAAGCGCGAGTCCGAGAAGGAACGGACGTGGCAGCGCGACAAGGCGCGCCTGATGCGCGACAGAGGTTGAAGGTAAAGGAAAGCCAGTGAGCCGATTGTCCAACCGCGCGACCGACCGCGACTCCACCGTGGCCGGAGTCGCCGCGGAGGCCCTGGCCGAGCGCCGCCCGCAGGGCCGCATCCTGGTGGCCGGCGACACCGACGGCGCCATGGAAGAGGCCCTGACCGACGGCGGGGCGGAGGTCGTGTCCTGGCACCGTCTGGCGCTGGACGGGAAACCGGCCACGCCCTGGCCGGCGGACGGCGCCTTCGACGGCGCCGTGCTGCGCCTGCCGCGCGGTTGGGCCGCCTTCGAAATGGCGCTGCACGCCCTGGCCGCCCGCCTGCCCGCGGGGGCGCCGCTGTGGATCGCCGGCAGCAACGACGAAGGCATCACCTCCGCGCCGAAGCGGTTCGACGGGCTGGCGGAGGGCGTGGAGACGCTGACCATCAAGCGCCGCGCCCGCCTGCTGGAATCCCGCCGGACCAGCGCCCCGGCCAAGGGCAATCTGGAGGATTGGCGGGAGACCGTCGCCCTGCCGCTGCCGGGGCGGGACGGCGCGCTCGATCTCGTCTCCTATCCTGGCCTGTTCGCCCATGGGCGGCTGGACACCGGCACGGAATGCCTGCTCCAGGTCCTGCCGGAGATCGCGGCGGGCACCGCAGTTCTGGACTTCGGCTGCGGCGCCGGGGTGATCGCCCGCGCGGTGCGGGAGCGCACACCGGACGCCCGGCTGACCCTTCTCGACATCGACGCGGTAGCCCTGTACGCCGCCTGCCAGAACGTGCCGGACGCGGAATGCGTGCTGAGCGACGGGCTGGCCGGGCTCGGCACGCGGGAGCGCTACGGGCTGATCGTCTCGAATCCGCCGCTCCATCGCGGCAAGGACGAGGATTTCGGGATGCTGGAGGCGCTGGTCGCCGGCACCAAGCAGTATCTGAAGCTGCGCGGCTCGCTGGTCGCCGTGACCCAGCGGACGGCGGGTGTGGGCAAGCTGTTCAAGACGGCCTTCGGCCACGCCGACCTGCTGCTGGAAACGCCGCAGTTCCAGGTGTGGAAGGGCACGCCGAAGTAATGACCGGTACGGAGGCCGCGCCGGAGCGCGGCCTCACGCCTCGGGCTCAGCCCTCTTTCAGCAGACGCGCGGCGTCCACGGCGCCATAGGTCAGGATCGCGTCGCAGCCGGCGCGCTTGAAGCCGGTCAGCGTCTCCAGCAGGGCCTTGTCATAGTCCAGCCAGCCGTTCTGCGCGGCGGCGCGCAGCATCGCGTATTCGCCGGAGACGTGGTAGGCGAAGGTCGGAACCGCGAACGTGTCCTTCACCCGGCGGATGATGTCCAGATAAGGCAGGCCCGGCTTCACCATCACCATGTCGGCGCCTTCCTGAAGGTCGAGGGCGACCTCGTGCAGGGCCTCGTCGGAGTTGGCGGGGTTCATCTGGTAGGTCTTCTTGTCGCCCTTCAGGAAGCCGCCGGAATTCACCGCGTCGCGGAAGGGGCCGTAGAAGGCCGAGGCGTATTTGGCGGCGTAGGAGCAGAGGCGCACCAGCTCGTGCCCCTGGCTGTCCAGCCGGTCGCGGATCAGGCCGATGCGCCCGTCCATCATGTCCGACGGGGCCACGATGTCCACGCCGGCCTCCGCCTGGGACAGCGCCTGCCGGGCCAGCACCTCGACCGTCTCGTCGTTCTGGATGTAGCCGTCGCGCAGGAGACCGTCATGGCCGTGGCTGGTGTAGGGGTCCAGCGCCACGTCGCCGAGGATGCCGACATGCGGCACCGCGGCCTTCAGCGCGCGGATGGCGCGGTTCATCAGATTGTCGGGGCGGTAGGCCTCCGCCGCGTCCTCCGACTTCGCTTCGGCGCCGACGACCGGGAACAGGGCCACGCAGGGAATGCCCAGATCGCCGGCCCCGGCCACCGCTTCGGTCAGCCGATCGATGGTCATCCGCTCCACGCCGGGCATGGAGGCCACGGGCACCCGCCGGTTCTCGCCCTCGATGACGAAGACCGGCCAGATCAGGTCGTCCACGGTCAGGCTGTTTTCGGCGACGAGGCGGCGGGTCCAGGCGTCGGCGCGGTTGCGGCGCAGCCGGGTGCGCGGGAAGGACGCCGGGGACCGGAAGTGCGAGGCGGACATTCGGGGGACCTGATATGCTCTTAGAACTTGCGGCGCGATCCTACGCCGCGCGGACGCCGCAACTCAAGCCGCACCGCTCACAGGTCTGAATCCCGTGTCCTGCATCTCCATCACCCAGCGGTGCCCATCCTTCCGCCATTGGGAAACGAGGCCGCCCGTGAAGGCAGCACCCTCCCACGCGCGCACCTCGAAGGTGACCTTCGGGGGGGCGATGTCGATCAGGTTGTAGGCGTTCGCCTCGTTCCGCAGGCGGGTCGAGGTCGCGGTGGACGCCTGGGCCACCAGGATGGAGCGGGCGACCTGCGTGTGGTGGCTCATGATGTCGCCGGAATAGGCGCGGTGCAGATGCCCCGCCAGCAGCAGATCCACCCCGCAGCTTTCCAGCGCCGGCAGAGCCAGCTTGTGCCGTCCGACCAGCTTCGTCTTCGGCGCGTCCGGCGGCGGCAGGAAGGGGTGGTGGGTGAACAGCACCTTGAACACGGTGTTCGGCAGTTCGCAGAACACCTCCCGCACGCGCTGGATCTGGGCCTTGTTCAGGCGCCCTTCGGAGAAGTCCATGATGACGGAGCGCGCCGTGTTGATCCCCAGGACGGCGATTTCCGAATCGATGTGGAAGGGGCTGAGGTCCGCCGTGATGTAGCGCTTGTAGTTGCCGAACGGGTCGAGGAAGCGGCGCACCACATTGTAGACAGGAATATCGTGATTCCCCGGCACGACCAGATAGGGGAAGGAAAGCCTTTCCAGGAAGGCCCGCGCCTCCAGGAAATGGCGGGCCTTGGCGCGCTGGACCAGATCGCCGGAAATCACGATCAGGTCGGGCCGCGCCACCGTCAGGTCGGCCAGCAGGCCCTCGACCACCAGCGGATCGATCCGCCCGAAATGCAGGTCCGAGATGTGGGCGAGCCTCTTCACGACACCTCCCCAAAAGCCGTCCCGGTCATGCGCCCTCCGCCTTCGGGGCCAGGACCTTCAGCGCCTTGTGGCGGATACGGTAGTTCAACGGCGGCTCCATTTGCAAAATCTCGCCGTCATTGACCATCTTCAGCCGGTGCCGCCGGCTGTGCACCGTCAGTTGCGTCGCGGTCAGCGTCTCCAACTCCTCATCATGCTGCCAGGTTCCGAGCACGGTGCGCCCCATCAGCCGCAGCAGCCCCCACGGGTCGCGCTGCCGCGCCACATAGACGCCGAGCTTTCCGGAATCGAGCGTGTTGCGGCGCAGGAGCATGCTGCCCGCTTCGCCGTCATAGGGGTTGTTGGAAACGACCAGAACCGGCGTGCGCACGCGGCGCGGCCCCTCGCCCCAGTCGATCCGTACGTCCAGCAGAGGGAGGCGGCGTATGGTGCGGATCAGGGCCAGAGCCATCGCCGGCCATTTCAGCAGGCGGTGCCGCTTGCGCTTCTCCTCCCGCTCCTGCACCACCTGGGGGTAGAAGCCGAGGACGGAGCTGTTCAGGTACACCTTCCCGTTCACTTCCGCCACGTCGATGCTGCGCACCTCCCCGGCGGCCAGGGCCTCGAAGGCGGCCTCCAGTTCCAGCGGAGACTTCAGGTCGCGCGCCAGCAGGTTCATGGTGCCGAGCGGCAGGATGCCCAGGATCTTGCCGGTGGGCAAAATCATGTTGACCGCGGTGTGGATGGTCCCGTCGCCGCCGCCCACGATGACCAGTTCGGCGTCGGAGTCGATGGCCTTGCGGATCGCCCCGGTGCAGTCCGCCGGCTCGACCGCCGACAGGGCGACCTCCGCCCCCTGCCGTTCGAAGGCGACGCGGATCGCCTCCATGGTTTCATCGAGCGGCTGACCGGCCAGCGTTCCCGCCGACCGGTTGAGGACGATGGCCGTCTTCC
>JAEYPE010000261.1 GCA_023411035.1 Pseudomonadota bacterium | reverse complement strand
GCGGTGATCTCGGGCGGCAACGACACCGCCGACTTCAAGATCGAGTTCATGAAGTCCGCCGGCATCGCCGTCGCCGACAGCCCCGCCAGCCTGGGTTCCACCATGCTCAAGGTCTTCAGGGGCTGATTGATCCCTTCAGTGCGGTTTTCCTCGAAGTGACTGGCCGCGCCGGCAACGGCGCGGTCTTTTTTGTGGAGTGGCAGGAAAGAGGTCCGTTTTCGCAATGTGGAAAGCCGTCATAGAAGTATTGCGGCGCGTGTGCGGACCAGGCACCTTGTTCATGCACAGGGTATCTCACCCTTTGTATCGGGCGGGTTGTTGCTCTGCATTTATGCGAGCCTCTCGAAACACTGGCCGTGCTGGCGACAGCACGGCCATTTTTTTGCTTGTCTTCCCATTGGCCCATCGTCTGTGCGAGCGTCAGGACGCCGGCGATGCAGTCCACATCCTCCTCGCCGCGGCGGACGCCCGGATGGATGCTCTTGCCGAGCCCTTCGGCTCCCAGCCGCACGGTGCGGATGGGCAAGCCGGCACCTTCCTCCCGCAGGATCGCGAGGAACTGGCGGTCAAGCATCATGACTCCCGCTCATCGATCCATGAAAATATACCACTTCCGTTCATGTAAAATGGTCGGTATGCGTGGTGTCACCGATACCAAGCCATGCCAGAGGCCCCCGTGAGCCAAGCCGACATCACCGCAAGAGCCGGGCAGGGAGCCACCGCATCCACGAATCCGGCATCCACCAATCCGTATGAGCACGGTACGGGCAACGTGATGCGGCTGGCGACCGCACAGGCGTTGGCCGGCGCCAACGCGGTGGTCGTCTATGCGACGGGGGCCATCGTTGGAAACACGCTGGCGCCCAGTCCGGCGCTGGCGACGCTGCCGCTCTCCGTTTTCGTCGTCGGCATGGCGGTCTGCACCTTGCCCGCCGGGGCCATCGCCCGGCGTCATGGACGGCGTGCTGCCTTCCTGGCGGGAACCGGCTGCGGCGTGCTCGTCGGACTGCTGTCCGCCCTGGCGGTGCTGCTGGGGTCCTTCTGGTTGTTCTGCGCGGCGATGATCCCCGGTGGTGCCTACGCCGCCGTGGTCCTGTCCTTCCGTTTCGCCGCCGCGGATTGCGTCGAACCCGAACGGCGCCCGCGGGCCATGTCCGCCGTGATGGTGGGCGGAGTGTTCGCCGGGGTGATCGGTCCGCAACTCGTCACCCTCACCATGGATGTGTGGCCACCGCACCTGTTCATGGCGACTTTCCTGGCCCAGGCGGTCGTGGCGGCTGTGTCCGCCCTTGTCCTGTTCGGTGTCCGGTTGCCGATGCCGACGGCGGCGGAGGTCGCCGGAGGTCGCCCGCTCGGCGTCATCGCGCGCCGGCCGCGATTCATAACCGCCGTGCTGTGCGGCGTCGTCTCCTACCTGCTCATGAACTTCATCATGACGGCGGCGCCTCTGGCGATGCGGCTGTGTGGCCTGTCTCAGGAGGTTTCCAACCTCGGCCTGCAATGGCACGTCATCGCCATGTACGCCCCGAGCTTTTTCACCGGGCGGCTGGTCGTGAGGTTCGGCGCTTCCCGAGTTGTGTTCGCCGGCTTGGCGTTGATCGCCGCTTCCGCCGCGGTCGGGCTGGGAGGCGTGGATGTGGCGCATTTCTGGCTGAGCCTGATCCTGCTGGGCGTCGGCTGGAACTTCGGCTTCCTGGGGGCTTCGGCACTCGTTCTTGAGTGTCACCGTCCGGAAGAGAAGACACAGGTGCAGTCGCTCAACGACTTCATCGTGTTCGGGACGATGGCTCTGGGGTCCTTCGCCTCCGGTGGGCTGTTGACCGCGTTCGGGTGGGATATGGTCCTTTGGGTTTCCTTCGTGCCCCTGGCGGTTGCCGTCGTGGCTCTCGCCTTCACGGCGGCGTCCCGACCCGCTTCCGAAACCGCGTAAGCCGGTCGGCGAATTCTATCTGATCGAGCGGCATGCGCCCCCGCAGGGGCGCGGATGCGCTGGTTCTGGCCAGGGATGGCGCTTCTGGCCGAGAGAACGGTCAAAAGGCCGGATAGGCTGGTGGATAGGCAAAATTAACGACCATGCGAAGGGGCGGGCGGGGCTGACCCTCCCGGCTGCCGGGCTTGGGTGAACGGAAAGATCCGGACGAAAATCGTGGCGCCTTGAAAGTTCGTATTGCAAACAATTAGGTGTGTGGTATACCATATGCCATATTTAAAGCGCCGCCGACGCAGGGACTGCGTGGCCGGCGCTGCGGCGCAACATCGGTTCATGACTCGCATCGGCACTGAACAAGGCCGCCCATGACGCGGCGATGCGGACGCTCGCTCGGACGCCGCCTCGCCCGTCCAAGGGGACCCTCATGCCCAGTATCAAAGCGTTGCAATCCCACGGGAGGGAATGATGGTTGGATCGACAGAATCCCATAGGCCGGCATTTAACGGTTCCGGCGGTTCAAAAGCGCCCATTTCCGAAGGCGCGCGCTGGATGCAGATCGTCGTCGGCATCGTCTGCATGGTGGCGGCGGCGAACATCCAGTATGCCTGGACCCTGTTCGTGCCGGAAATCCAGGCGACCCATGGCTGGACCCGCGCCTCGATCCAGACCGCCTTCACCGTCTTCGTCGTCGTCCAGACCTGGCTGACGCCTATCGAAGGCTACTTCATCGACCGCTACGGCCCCCGCGCCATCGTCGCCTTCGGCGGCGTGATGACCGGCCTGTCCTGGATCGTCGACAGCTACGCCGGCTCGCTCGGCATGCTCTATGTCGGCTCGGCCATCGGCGGCATCGGCGTCGGCTGCGTCTACGCCACCTGCGTCAACAGCGCGCTCAAGTGGTTCCCCGACAAGCGCGGCCT
>JAEYPE010000113.1 GCA_023411035.1 Pseudomonadota bacterium | reverse complement strand
TGCCGGAGATCCAGCGCTTCCTGTCCTGGATGGCCGAGATCCGCGGTTCCGCCGAGGTCAAGCGCGACGCCCGGCAGATCCGCATGCTGGACGATATCAGCCGCGACCTGACCGACATCTCCACCTCCATCACCGGGCGGTTCGAGAGCTTCGACAACCGGTCCAAGGACTTCTGGCGCGACATCAACGCCGAGACCTTCCATTCCATCCGCGAGCTGATCGCGTCCCACCACGTCACCATCGGCGGCGTGCTGTGCGGTCTGGCGGTGAAGATGGACCTGTGGAAGGCCCGCTTCGCCCGCGGCGGCGGCGGCCCGAACCGGCGCATGGAGTTCGTGAAGTCGGAAATCCTGCCCGGCCTGTCCCACATCAAGTCTCTGGAACAGTCCGCCCGCTCCGCCAGCGCGTAAGGAGCATTCCGGTGTCCAACGCCCGCTTCGACCACGTCAACATCCGGGTCAGCGACCTGGACCGCGCCATCCGTTTCTACAGCGGAACCTTCGGCCTGACGGTCCTGCTGCGGGCGGAGCTGTCGGGCGGCTGGTTCGACGCCATCCGCGGCACGGAAGGCGCGGTCGCCGATTGCGCGATCCTGGTCAACGACGACCACAGCCTGCGGGTGGAGATGCTGTGCTTCGCCGATCCGGCGCCGGGTCCGGGCGGCCTGGACGACGTCGGCATCGGCCATTTCGCCATCGCCGTGGACGACATCCAGGCCGTGCGCGACCGGGCCATCCAGGCCGGGGCGGTGCCGGTGGGCGCGGTGGTGGACGTGCCGCGCTCCATCCTGCCGGCGGGCAAGCGGATGTGCTACCTCCGCGACCCGGACGGCATCCTGCTGGAACTGGCGCAGCGGCTCAGTCCGTGAGAGGGGCCGTAAGAGGCACCGTGGCGGTCACCGTTCCGCTGTCGGGCACCGCCAGGGCGAAGGCGTCGAAGGCCGGCGGGCCGAAGGCGCCTCCCGTGGCCCCGCCGCTGAAGCCGTAGGGCTCGCCCGGCACGCCCAGCAGGTTCGTGGTGAGCGCCGAGTCGCCGTTCCGGTCCTGGAAGACCGCGACGCCGTAGCGCCCTGCCGGCAACCCGGCGAAGACCGCCGTCACCTCCGTCCCCGACGCCTCCAGGATTTGCCCGGCGAAACGACGCTCCGCCCGATAGGCGTCGGCGCCGTCATACAGCGCAACCCACAGCTTGCCCTGTTGGGGCTTGACGTTGCCGATGGTTGCGCGAAGCTCCCCCGCGCCGGCCCCCGCCGCGGCGAGCGCCAGCATCATCCCGCCGACCATACCCATCCCGATCCGATATGCGGTTCCCATTTCCTGTCCCTTTCCTTTGCCATGGACGAACGGTCGCCCTTCCGTGCCGGTCCCTTCTGTGCCCGGATGGGCGGGCCGCGAGCCACCGCCGCTGCGGGACCGGCGGGTTGCGGCTTCGCGAAACGCCGGAACCGGCGGTTCACGATGCGTGAAGCGACGGAGGCGCCCGCGGCGGGCCAGCCCCGTACGCCCTACCGCCGCCGTCTGCTGGGCCGGCGCCTGCCGGTGCTGCTGGGCGCATCGCTGGTGCTGGCCCTGCTGGGTCCCTTCGGCACCTTCGCGGATCTGACGCTGGCGCAGCGGCTGGCCTATTGGTGCGGGCTGATCGGATTGGGCGGCATCGCCTTCGAGCTTCTGACCCTGGCCGCCGCCCATCTGCTGAGGAAGCGTGCGGGCGCGTGGCGCGCCCTGCTGGCCGTGGTGTCGCTGACCGTGGCGGCGCTGATGACGCTGACCGTGGCGCTGCTGGAGGAGGCTCTGCGCGGGAGGGGCCTTCTGCACCCGTTGGGACTGGCGGAACTGTTCGTCTATGTGGTCCTCGTCACCCTGCTGGTGTCCGCCGTCCCCATCTGGCTGGAACTGCGCGACCGCGGCCTGATTGCAGCCCCCACGCCGCCGCCGCCCGCATGTCCGCCACCCACATGTCCGCCAGACGGCGCTTCGGCCTCCCCGGCGGACAAGCGGGAGCCCCCTTTCTTCGCCCGCATTCCCGCCCGGCTCGGCCGGGACCTGCTGGCGCTGGAAATGGAAGACCATTACGTCCGCGTCCACACGGCGGAGGGCAGCGACCTGATCCTGATGCGTCTGCGCGACGCCATCGCGGATCTGGCCGGGCTGGACGGTATGCAGGTCCACCGGTCCCACTGGGTCGCCGCCGCCGCCCTCGCCGGGGTGGAGCGCAAGCCGGACGGCAAGCTGGTGCTGATCCTGCGCAATGGCCTGCGTGTGCCGGTCAGCCGCAGCTATGCGGCAGCGGTGCGGGCGGCGGGCTGGGTGGAGAAGACGGCGCCGTGACCCACCGCCCTTCTGAAAAAGCTCACCCGAAAATCCCTCATCACACGCAATAACGGATGCATCACCCTGTCCGATGGGCTGTCGCAGCGCTTCAGCGATCACGCCCCGCAGGAGATCTCCGGACGCGAGTTCTACGAAGTACACTAGCCTCCTCGAAACCACCCAGCAACCCGGCGACTGTCCGGGTCCCGAGAAGTGCCGGGACTTCAACGGCCATGTCGACGAGATCATCGACCGGCAAGGCATCCGCTTCGTCATCATGGCGGCGCGATGTAAATGGTGCATGGACACGAACGTCCTGGATTTCGGCCGGTCGCAGAAGACCGTGAATTCCCTTCTGAATCGGGGCATCCATATTGCCGTGCTGGGGCAGAGTCCGGTGTTCCGGTTTCGCACCCCCTACGACCACACCAATTTCATGAAGTCGGAGCAGGCCCGACGTCCGTTCGGCCGAAGCGATCATCTATTTCGGCATGATTCCCTGCCCCCAATGGATGCATATCGCAAACCATTATCCCGCGAAGCGGGAGGCCCATCCTTGTCCTCCGATCCATTCCGGATTGCGTCTTCACGAATCGGGCGATCTGTGCCACATCATAGCCGTTGAGATCGGGATCGCATCCCGGCCACCAGATTTTGAATCGCCCAGAGACTGACCAGCAGCTGAATCGCATCGGCGTGGACTCGCTCTTCAATTTCCAGGCCCGCCCGGCGGACCCGTCTTCCGACCCCGCCCTGGAGGTGCTGCGGTCGGTCTTCGGCTATTCCGCCTTCCGCGGGCAGCAGGCCGACATCATCGCCCATGTGATCCGTGGCGGCGACGCGCTTGTCCTCATGCCCACGGGCGGCGGCAAGTCGTTGTGCTATCAGGTTCCGGCGCTGGTGCGCGAGGGCGTGACGGTGGTGGTTTCCCCGCTGATCGCGCTGATGCGGGATCAGGTGACGGCCCTGCGCGAACTGGGCGTGCGGGCGGCCTTTCTCAATTCTTCCCTCGACGCCGTGGAGGCGCGCGAGGTGGAACGCGCCATGGTCCGCGGCGAGTTGGACCTCGTCTATGTGGCGCCGGAGCGCCTCGTCACCCCGCGTTTCCTCGACCTTCTGGACCGCACCAGGCTTGCCCTCTTCGCCCTGGACGAGGCCCATTGCGTCAGCCAGTGGGGCCACGATTTCCGGCCCGAGTATCTCCAGCTCTCCATCCTGCACGAGCGGCACCCGACCGTGCCGCGCATCGCGCTGACCGCCACGGCGGACGCGCAGACCCGTGCGGAAATCAAGGACAAGCTGGGGCTGACCGAGGCCCGCGTCTTCCTGTCCAGCTTCGACCGGCCCAACATCACCTACCGTGTCGTCCCGAAGAAGAGCGAGCGGCAGCAGATGCTGGCCTTCCTGCGGGAGCACCATCCCGAGGACGCCGGCATCATCTACTGCATGTCGCGGGCGAAGGTGGAGGACACCGCCAACTGGCTGAACCAGCAGGGACGCGAGGCCCTTCCCTACCACGCGGGCCTGCCGCCGGAGGTGCGCGAGGCGAACCAGGACCTGTTCATCAAGGGTGAGGGCATCGTCATGGTGGCGACGGTGGCTTTCGGCATGGGCATCGACAAGCCGAACGTGCGCTTCGTCTGCCACCTCGACCCGCCCAAGAGCCTGGAAGCCTACTATCAGGAGACCGGCCGCGCCGGCCGCGACGGCCTGCCCGCCGACGCCTGGATGAGCTACGGCATGGCCGACGTGGTGAGCCTGCGCCAGATGCTGGAACAGTCGGAGGCCGGCGATTCCCACCGCCGCGTCGAACGCTCCAAGCTGGAAGCACTGCTCGGCTTCTGCGAGACCTCCGCCTGCCGCCGCAAGGTGCTGCTGAACTATTTCGGCGAAACGCTTGAGGCCCCCTGCGGCAACTGCGACACCTGCCTGGAGCCGGTGGAGACCTGGGACGGCACGATCGCCGCGCAGAAGGCGCTGTCGGCGGTCTACCGCACCGGCCAGCGCTACGGCGCCGGGCACCTGATCGACGTGCTTCTGGGCAATTCCACCGAGAAGGTGGCCCAGCAGGCGCACGACGCGCTGAAGACCTTCGGCTGCGGCAAGGAACTGTCGAAGGCGGAATGGCAGTCGGTTTACCGCCAGCTCGTCGCCACCGGCTATCTGACGGTCGATCTGGAGGGTTATGGCGGCTTCCGCCTGACCGACGCGGGCATCCCGGTCATCAAGGGCCAGCAGACGGTGAAGCTGCGCAAGGACCCCGTCGCGGAGAAGCGCCGCGGCGTCCACGACGCGCTGCGTCGCCACGTCTCCCGCGGCGGCTCCGCCTCCGGCGGCCTGTCCGGTGAGGGTGTGTCGCGCGCGGGAGCCCGCGGCGCGCTATCCCCCGCCGACGACGCTCTGTGGCACGCGCTGAAGGACTGCCGCACAGAACTGGCCCGCGCGCAGGGGGTGCCGCCCTATGTTATCTTTCACGACAGTACGTTGCTGGAGATGGTCGCCACGCGCCCGAAGGACCACGCCGCCTTCGCCCGCCTGCCCGGCGTCGGCGCCCGCAAGCTGGAGCGTTATGCCGACCCCTTTTTGGACGTCATCCGCCAGAAGGGATAATTTTTTGCTCCGACAAAAAAGCGCTTGCGTCGATCCGCCCCCGCGGTTAATTTCCGCGCCCACGACGACAGCAACGTCGACGCCGCAATAGCTCAGGGGTAGAGCAACTGATTCGTAATCAGTAGGTCCGGGGTTCAAATCCCTGTTGCGGCACCACTCTAAGGCCCTGAAAGGTAACGCCTTTCGGGGCCTTTCCATGTCCGGACGATGGCTCTTTTCCCGCGTTTCAGGCGCCCTAGGTAACAGCCTAGGTAACAAAGGCGCCGGTCGTTACCTACGGCCCCGCGTTGCCCCTCGACAGCCGCGTGTACGGCACGCTACCTTTTTCGCGCCTACCGGTGCGGCTTGTTCCACCCGAGGCATCGCGATGCCTCCCTGTGAGGGAGAAATCCGATGCTTCAGTACGACAAGCGGCTCGTATCGAAGAAGGAGCTGAAAACCGTCTGTGGAATCCCGTACACACCCCAGCATATCGCGCGCCTGGAGGCGGCAGGCCAATTCCCCAAGCGGGTACAGCTTGGCCCCAACCGGGTGGCGTGGGTCATGTCCGAGGTGGACGCATGGGTGAACGAGCGCATAGCCAACCGCGACGCGCCCCGTTGACACTGACGCGCTCCCTTCTGAGGGGCGGGGGATGGTCGGGAGTGCACACCCGGCCATCCCCTTAATAAGATTCAATAAATACTTTTTCTGTTGTAATATTTTCCGCTAGCCGTACCAAACTT
>JAEYPE010000075.1 GCA_023411035.1 Pseudomonadota bacterium | reverse complement strand
ATCCGCCGGTTGCCCTCCGTCACCGCCGCCGCCCCGGCGGCGACGCGGGCGCGGGCCTCGTCGTCGGTCAGCAGGCGGCCGACCGCCTCGGGCAGGGCGTCCGCCCCGGCCACCGGGATCGCACCCCCGGCGGCTTCGAGCTGGCGGGTGACCTCCGCGAAATTCCACATGTGCGGGCCGTAAAGGACCGCGCAGCCGAGCAGGGCCGGCTCCACCGGGTTCTGGCCGCCGTGCGGCACGAAGGAGCCGCCCATGCACACCACCGGGGCCAGCCGGTAGAACAGCCCCATCTCCCCCATCGTGTCGGCGATGTGCACGGCGTCCGTGGCGGCGGGCAGGGCGCCCTCGCTGCGCCGCGACACGGTGAGACCGCGCCCGCTCAGCAGCGCCGCGATGTCGGCGCCGCGATGGGCGTGGCGGGGGGCCAGCAAGGTCAGCAGGCCGGGCAGGCGCGGGGCCAGCGCCTCGTGCACCGCGGCGGCCATCTCGTCTTCCCCCGGGTGGGTGCTGGCGAGCAGCCAGACGGGGCGCCCGGCGCAGGCCGCGCGCAGCGCCGCCAGCGCCGCGGCATCGGCGGGCGGCGGCTCCGCGGAGAATTTCAGGTTGCCGACGCTGGCGACACCCCGCGCGCCCAGCCGGCGCAGCCGGTCGGCGTCCCCGTCAGACTGGGCCAGCGTGATCTGGAAGGTGGATAGCAGCGGCGCGATCAGGCCCGACGCGCAGCGCCAGCGGGAAAAGGAGCGTTCCGACATGCGGGCGTTGACCAGCGCCGCCGGAATGCCCCGCGTCCGCACCGCGGCCAGCAGGTTCGGCCAGATCTCCGATTCCGTCCACAGCACCAGATCGGGCCGCCAGTGGTCCAGGAAGCGGTCCACCGCCGCCGGCAGATCCACCGGGACATACTGGTGAAAGGCGCGCTCCGGCAGGCGGCGTCCCATCAGCTCCGCCGAGGTGACGGTGCCGGTGGTCATCAGGACGGTCAGGTCCGGCGTTTCCTCCAGCAGGCGGGAGACGAGGACCAGCACCGAATTCGCTTCCCCCACGCTGGCCGCATGAATCCAGGCGAGCCGCCCCGGCGGGCGCGGGCGCGTGGCCGTGCCGAAACGCTCCCCCCGGCGGGTGGAATCCTCCTTGCCGGCGGCGAGGCGCCGGTCGAGATACAGACGAACCGCCGGCCCGGCGAGGGTCGTCAGGCCACGGTAGAGTGACTGAAGCATGCGGGTCGAAGCGCCATCCAACAAAACCAACGCGGCCGGTTTCCCGGCCGCGGTCCCCACCACTTTAGCACGGGGGGCTGTGGCAGAGGTAAGGCTTTGCGCTAATGCCCATCCGAAGGCCGAAGGCCATGGAGCGGGCATACCTGGGTATGGCGATTTTGGCGTTTCTTATGATAATTTTGAAGCAATCCGGAGCTTCCCCGACGCCGTATAAGCTCCGGAATCTTCTGTATGGGGCGTAAGAGCAACGCCCCGGCCAACAACATCTCAGAATGGAAACGATCATGGCAGGCGGACTGGAGCGTGGCGGCCAGGACAACCGGCTTCGGGCCTTCAGCATCACCGAAGCAGACATCGCGCGGTTGCGCGCAATCGGGGACTTCGCCCAGCGTCGTCTGCCGTCGCTGCTGGAGCAGTGGCACAGCGCCTTCGCGGCCTGGCCGGAAATCCGCGACGCCCTGATGCTGCCGGACGTTCACGCCGCGCGCGTCGCCCACTGGACCCGCGTGGTCTCGGGCGAGCTGGGGCCGGGCTTCCTGGAATCGGCCCACCGCCTCGCCAAAGCCTTCTACGACCATGGCGTGCCCGGCTATGCGGTCGCCATCTGCCATCACACGGTGTCCAGCGGCATCGTCCGCGAACTGGGCCTCGACGCGGCGACGGGGCGCGGGTCCCTGTTCGGGTCGAACAAGGGAGCGGAGAAGGCGGCGCTGCGCGACACGCTGGGGCGGGTCACATGGCTCGACCTCGAAGTGCTGCTGGAGACCTACGCGGAGGCGGAGCGGGAGAGCAAGCGCGCCATCCTGAACCAGCTCGCCGACAGCCTGGAGGGCAGCGTCCGCGGTATCGTCGGCAACACGGTGGCCGCGTCGGACGAGATGCAGGGGCATGCCCAGCGCATGGCGCAGATCGCCGCCGCCACCAACCGCCAGTCGCTCTCCGTGGCCTCCGCCGCCCAACAGGCGTCCGCCAACGTGCAGACGGTCGCCGCCGCGTCGGAGCAGCTCTCCAGCTCCATCGCCGAGATCAGCCGGCAGGTCGCCCAATCCTCGCAGATCGCCCAAGGCGCGGTTGCCGAGGCGGAGCGGACCAACGCCACGGTCAACGGGCTGGTCGATGCGGCGCAGAAGATCGGCGCGGTGCTTCAGCTCATCAACGGCATCGCCGGGCAAACCAACCTGCTGGCGCTGAACGCCACCATCGAGGCGGCGCGGGCCGGCGAGGCGGGCAAAGGCTTCGCCGTGGTGGCGAGCGAGGTGAAGAGCCTCGCCAACCAGACGGCCAAGGCGACGGAGGACATCTCCGTCCAGATCGCCAGCATCCAGGAGGTGGCGCGCGGCTCCGCGGAGGCGCTGAACGGCATCGGCGCCACCATCGGGCGCATCAACGACATCGTCATCACCGTCGCCGCCGCGGTGGAGCAGCAGACCGCCGCCACCCAGGAGATCGCCCGCAACGTGCACGAGGCGGCCCGCGGAACGCGCAGCGTGACCGAGACCATCGGGTCGGTGACCGGCGGGGCTTCCGAAACCGGCAGCCTTGCCGAAGAGGTGCTGGGGGCCGCCGGCAATCTGCACCGCGAGGCCGACCGCCTGCGCGAGAGCGTGGACCTGTTCATGCGGCGCATCCGCGAGGCGTGACGGGACAGAGCCGGCGCCCGTGCAGGGCGGCGGCGATGTCATCGCGCAAATCGCTTTAAGAGTCCATTAAGAGATCGGCTGTGAATATTATATGGAGATAAATAATAATTACTTAGAGATCTAATTATCATATCCCCGCAGTCCAGGCGGGGCCGGAAGGGGGAAGCCATGTCCGCGTCGATCAACGCCCTGTTCTCGGCCACCACGGCCAGCGCCACCGCGACGGCCTCCAAATGGAAGCCGGTCGGCGCCGCCGCGGAGGCGGAGGGGACCTGGAAGGCATCGTCCTCCGGTTCGTCCGCGGGCGCCTCGGCCCTGGCCGCCTTGAAGGGCGGCGGGGAGGACAGCGTGGAACTCAGCGGGCTGGCGAAGTCGCTGACCGGCGTGGCGGGCAAGGTCTTCGCGTCCATCGGCTCCAAGGGCCGCGCGATGCTGGACGATCTCGTCAAATCCGGCCAGATGAGCGAGAAGGACGTGGCGATGGGGCTGCGCCACCTCGCGACCGACGCCGTGAAGAACCGCTTCCTGAAGGAGCGCGCCCACGACGAGGAGGACCGGGCCTGGGGCGAGAAAGGCGCGAAGGCCAGCGAGGCCATCAAGACCAAGATGGAGCGTATGGACAAGGCCATGGCGGCCATGAACGAGGTCCGTACCGCCGCCTTCGCCGCCTTCGAGAAGGACAAGGACACGGAAGCCTTCCAGGCGATGATGGCCCCGGCCCACGAACGCTTCCGCGCGGAGACGCAGGACATCGACCGGGAAATGAGGGAAAGCGCCGGCGGCGACCCGAATGAGGTGTTGGGCAAGGTTTTCGGCCATTTTCTGAAGAAGGGCGAGGACGAGTTCCGCAAACTGGACTTCGGCGCGGAGGTGGAAGGCGGCGAAGGGGGGCTGCTGGCGCCCGACGACGCCAAGGGCAAGGCCGCCGCCGAGCGACTGTCCGAACTCGGCTTCACGGCGAAGCTCTACGCCAGAGGCCTCGCCGATTACGCCGCCGATGTGAACATCCCCGGCATCGGGCGCGCTCAGGTCGGCAAGGACCGCCCGATGCCCGAGGATTTCGAGCTTTCCGCGAAGGAGGAGGCCGAAGCCGCCGGGCTGCCCCCGCCGCAGATGCCCACCACGGTGTTGACCGCCACGGACACGACCGGCCTTCAAGGCTTCGCGAAGGTGGTGGCGGAGGCCCGTGCGTCGCTGGACGCCACCTACACGGCCATGGCCAAGGAAGGCAAGGGGGTGAACTATTCCGACCCGACCGGGAAGGACGTGGACCGGCTGTTCGGCGGGTTCGACCGGCGCAGCCTGTACGCCATCGCCAGGAACAGCGACGGAAACTTCTCCAAGAACGAGCAGCAGGCGGCTCAATCCATCATGGCCCGCCAGCAGAAGGAGGCGATGGACGCCGCCGATCCCACCGGCACCGACAAGGCCGCCGCCTACCGCGCCGGGGTGAAGTTTCTCGACAAGGCCAGCGAGGAGGAAAAGGCGTCGGTCAACTGGTCGGTCCAGCGGGCCGTGCTCCAGTACAGCTACGAAACGACGGTGCAGGAGGCCGGTGCGAAGATGGAGCGGCTGGGAAGCGGCAGCGCCCTCGCCTCCGTTCTGAAGGACGCGCTGGAGGCCCAGGGCACCCGTCCCGCCGACGCGCTGAAGGCGGTGGGCGGGAAGTCCTTCGGCGGGGAAACCACGGGCTTCGTGTCGGACCTGAAGAGCCTGTCGCTGTTCCAGTCCTTCTTGCCCAACCTGTCGGTCCGTGGCGCCGGCGGCCCGATGAGCGTGACGGTCTGATGCGGCGGAAAGCGACCAATTGACAGGGCGGGGCATCGACCCCACACTTTGGCAAGGAGGACGGGGTGGCAGCCCCATCCTCCCAGCCCAATCTTAGCCGAGGAGGTCAAGCAGCCGCTTGATGATCTCCAAGGCGAGGATCAGGAGAGTGAGGATCTCTTTCATCCTCGTACCCTCCGGTGTGCGGCGGGGGTGGTGGCCGTTCCGCCACCCCGTACGCCGCGCCATTTCGCGCAACGCATCCCACGCGCGCAAATCCTTGCGGCGATACGCCCGCTTCCCTGCTCTTTTGACGCAGGCCGATTTTGAAAGACGCCGGGCCTGAACAGCGAAGAGGCGCCCGAAGGCGCCTCTCCTTTGCGATCACAGGTTCTTTGCGATCACGGGTCCTTTGCGATCACGGGTCCTTTGCGATCACGGGTCCTTTGCGGTCACAGGCCCGCGATGGTCAGCCCGTCGATGCGGATGGTCGGGGCGTCCATGCCAAAGCGCAGTTCCAGGTCGCTGGCCGGCTCCAGGTTCAGGAACATCTCCTTCAGGTTGCCGGCGATGGTCAGTTCGGTGACCGGATAGGCGATCTGCCCGTTTTCGATCCAATAGCCGGCGGCGCCGCGGCTGTAGTCGCCGGTCACCCCGTTGACGCCCGTTCCCATCAGCTCCGTCACGTAGAAGCCGTTGGGAATCTCGGCCAGCAGGTCTTCGCGGCTCTTGGTTCCGGGGGCCATGTAAACGTTGGTCGGGGCCGGACCCGGCGGGCCGGAGGTGCCGCGGGCCGCGTGGCCGGTCGTGGACAGCCCAAGCTGGCGGGCCGAGCGCAGGTCGAGCAGCCAGGTGGTCAGGTGGCCGTCATCGATCAGGTTGCGGCGGGTGGTGGCGATGCCCTCCGCGTCGAAGGGGCGGGAGCGCAGGCCGCGCTTCACATGCGGGTCGTCCACGATGGTGATGCCCGCGGCGAAGATGCGCTGGCCCATCTTGTCCTTCAGGAAGCTGGTGCCGCGGGCGATGCTCGGCCCGCTGATGGAGCCGGTCAGATGGCCCAGCAACCCGCGGGAGACGCGCGGGTCGAACACCACCGGCACCTTGCAGCTCTTGACCCGGCGCGGGTTCAGGCGGCGGACGGCGCGCTCCCCGGCCTCGCGCCCGATGGACGCGGCGTCGCGCAGGTCGGAGCCGTAGACCTTGCTGTCGTAATCGTAATCGCGCTCCATCCCCGTGCCCGTCCCGGCCAGGACCGAGGCCGACAGGGACTGCCGCGACACGCCGTAGCTGCCGGAAAAGCCGTTGGAGGCGGCGATGGCGATGGTGGAGCGGCTCCAGCCCGCATCGGCCCCTTCGGAATTGGTGACGCCTTCGACCGCCAGGGCGGCCTCTTCCGCGATGCGGGCGCGTTCGATCAGCAGCTCCGCCGAGGGTTCCGACGGGTCGCACACGTCGAGTTCGGGGAGTGTGGTGTAGATCTGCTCCGGATCGGCGAGGCCGCAGAAGGGGTCCTCCGGCACCACGCGCGCCATGGCGACCGCGCGTTCCACCAGCTCGTCCAGCGCCTTGGCGCTGCGGTCGGTGGAGGAGACGATGGCCTGCCGCTTGCCGATGAAGACGCGCAGGCCCAGGTCGCCCGACTCGGACCGCTCCAGCTTCTCCGTCTTGCCGAAACGCTGGCTCAGCGACAGGGAGGCGCTGTCGAACAGCACGGCGTCGGCAGCGTCGGCCCCGGCGCCCTTCGCCTTGCGGATCAGGTCGTCCAACAGGTTCAGCACCTCGGGCTGAGAGGCGGGCTGAGAGGCAGGTTGCGAGGTGGTCGAAACGGGCATCACGGTCTCCGCTTGGTCTCCGGCTTGTCTAGCAAATGGGAGTGCGGAGAAGAAGAGGAAGGGGCATATCGCCTCAGGACCGGCCTTCGGCCAACGCAAATGCGGCAGCGTGCGGGGGGCCGCTGCCCGCCCGCGCGCTGCGCTTCGAAGTCTATCGGGATCAGGCGAGCCGGCTCTGAAGGGCGTTGCGGCCGGCGGTGGGGAGCTTCAGGGCGAAGGCGCCGTCACCCAGCAGGGCCTGCACGCCCAGCAGGACCGTCCAGAACACCGGGAACTCCCAGCCGCCGCCCTGGGCCGAGAAGACCCAGCCGTTGCCGGTGTGCTGGAGCGTCGCGCCGATCATGATCGGCAGCAGGGCCAGCGAAATCCAGCGGGTGAAGACGCCGGCCACCAGCAGCAGGCCGCCGCCGATCTCGCCGAGGATGACCAGATAGGCGAAGAAGCCGGGAAAGCCGAGGCTCTCGAAATAGCCGACCGTTCCGGCGATGCCGAAGGTGAAGACCTTCAGGATCAGGCCGTGGGCGATGAAGAGAAGGCCCAGGCTGACGCGCAACAGAAAGGCGGCGTAGGGGGCGGTGCGGTTGTCGATGGCGGTGCCGTAGGCGGCGGCGTTGGTGTTCATGGCTTGCTTTCCTTGTCCCAGCTTGGTGCCCTGCGTCGGGGCCGTTGTCGTCTGAGGCCAAGAATAGCGATGTCCGATACTGGGATAATCAGCTTAATCATGCAATGATTGTTGCAATTATTGGAACGATGGTTCACGCCCGGAAGGCGTTGGCCGGATCGTAGCGGGAGGGCAGGGCGAACAGGTCGGCGGTGGTTCCGGCGTCGTGGAGGCGGGCCTTGGACGGGCTGTCATAGACCACCAGAAGGGTGGGCGGGGCGCCGTCGCGGCGGATGCAGGCGATGCCTTCCGCGTGGTCGTCGCCTTTGCCGTAGGGAAGGTCCAGCAGATGGACCAGCCGGTTGCGGGGGATCACCGTCTCATGATTGACGGACAGGGCGTCGCTCCAGCGCCACAGGGCAACCGGACCGTCCAGGTCCATCGTCGGCCCGGCCAGGATCACCAGATCCTCCCCGTCGAAGGTCAGTTCGCGGATGCCCAGGCCGTCCAGATCGAGGAAATGCTTGCGGTACTTCTCGCCGTCCGGCCCGATGGGGCGCAGCCGCAGGCGCTGCTCATCGTTCGGATGGTCCTCCACCGCCAGTTCCAAAATGCAGGCCCAGCCGCGCAGCACCGGGCCGCGCAGCCCCAGCCAGATCCGGTCGCCGTGGGCCGCCAGACCCTCCACGTCGAAGCCGTTTTCCTTGGCGGGCACGGCGACGAAGCGGGCCAGATGAACGTCCTCCTCCAGCGCCTTGGTCAGCGCGTTGCCGCCCTTGCGGAACCTCAGGCAGCGGGCCGTCCGCTCCCCATCGCGTTCGACCGGCGTGAAGTGACCATCCGGTCCGGCCAAAAGCGGGATGCGGCCCAGCAGGAAGCGGTTGGGGTCGCAGCGCACCTCGGTCAGCCGCTCCAGCGCCCTTTCGGCGCCGTTATCCTCCCGCTCCGGTTTCTTGCGGGCCAGCGCGTGGGAGCCGGTGACCCACAGCCAGCCGCCGGCCACCGCCATGCCTTCGATGTCCGCCTCGTCCTTTCCCGGTTCCGTCTCCGGCAGGGGGAAGAATGAGGACAGAAGGAACACGGCGTCCTCGCGGTAGAGGGCGCCGCCGTCCTCCGCGGCCATGCGGACGACCTGCGCCCCCTCGTCCGATGCCACGAACAGGCTGCTTCCGGCCCGCTCCGCAACCGACAGGTCCCCGGCGGTCCTGCCGCCGTCGCGGAAGATCAGGCGGGCGGTGGCGATGGGGCGGGTCCGGTTGCGGGGCATGGCGGGAGGTTCCTTGAATGAAGCGGGCCGTCCCTTAACGCTTCACTTCCAGATCGGGGTCCCGCTGCCCGGCAGTCCGTAGGAGGCCCATTTGCGGGACACCTCGTCCACCACGCCCTGGTCCATGCGGATTTTCTGGCCCCACTCGCGTTTGGTTTCCGGCGGCCACTTGTTGGTGGCGTCCAGTCCGACCTTGCCGCCCAGACCCGACTCGGGGCTGGCGAAGTCCAGATAGTCGATGGGGGTGCCCTCGATCACGGTGATGTCGCGGGCCGGGTCCATGCGGGTGCTCATCGCCCACATCACGTCCTTCCAGTTCCGCGCGTCGATGTCGTCGTCCACGACGATCACCCATTTCGTGTACATGAACTGGCGCAGGAAGGACCAGACGCCCATCATCACGCGCTTGGCGTGGCCGGGATAGGCCTTCTTCATGCTGACCACCGCGATCCGGTAGGAACAGCCTTCCGGCGGCAGCCAGAAATCCACGATTTCCGGGAACTGCTGGATCAGCAGGGGGATGAAGACCTCGTTCAGCGCCTCTCCCAGCACGGACGGCTCGTCGGGCGGGCGTCCGGTGAAGGTGGAGAGGTAGATCGGGTTGCGCCGCATGGTCATCGCCGTGACGGTGAAGACCGGGAAGGGCTCGACCGAGTTGTAATAGCCGGTGTGGTCGCCGTACGGCCCTTCGTCGGCGTATTCGTCCAGGCTGACATGGCCTTCCAGGATGATTTCGGCCTGGGCGGGCACCTTCAGCGGCACGGTCTTGCAGTCCACCAACTCCACCTTCTTGCCGCGCAGCAGGCCGGCGAACTGGTATTCCGACAGCGTGTCCGGAACCGGAGTGACGGCGGCCAGGATGGTGCCGGGGTCGGCGCCCAGCACGACGGCGCAGGGCAGCGGCTCGCGCTTTCCACTCGCCTGCCAGCGGTGATGGTGCTGCGCGCCGCCGCGGTGCTTCAGCCAGCGCATGATCGTCTTGTTCTTCCCCAGCACCTGCATCCGGTAGATGCCGAGGTTGAAGTCGTCCTCCCGCTTGCCGGTCGGTCCCTTGGTGACGACCAGCGGCCAGGTGATGAGCGGCGCCGGCTCCCCCGGCCAGCAGCTCTGCACCGGCAGGCGGCCGAGATCGACCTGATCGCCGGTCAGCACCACCTCCTGGCAGGGGGCGGAACCGACCGTCTTCGGCTTCATCGACAGCACGGTCTTGGCGAGGGGCAGCAGTTCCATCGCCTCGCGGAAGCCGCCCGGCGGTTCCGGCTGCTTCAGGAAGGCCAGCGTCTCGCCGACGCCGCGCAACTCGTGCGGCTCGCGGTCCATGCCCCAGGCGACGCGCTCCACCGTGCCGAACAGGTTGACCAGCACCGGCATTTCCGAGCGGGTGCCGTCGGCCTTGACGACGTTCTCGAACAGCACCGCCGGACCGCCTTCGGCCAGCAGGCGGGTCTGGATCTCGGTCATTTCCAGCACCGTGGACACCGGTTCCCGGACCACCACCAGCCGCCCGGCCTTCTCCAGCCGGTCGATGAAGTCGCGCAACGAGGTGTAGGGCATGGTCGATGGTCCGTTCGGAAGCGATGGATCAGAGGGCGCCTAGCATCGGCCTGGAGGGCGCCGCGTCAAGGGTCAAGCCTCCGGCAACAGGCGCCAGATGGTCGTCTCGCGCATCTCGCGGTCCTCCAGTTCCAGGGAGGTCGGGACGGCGTACTGTCCGACCCGCTCGATTCCGCTGGTCGGGACATAGGCGCGGCCCGGATCGCCCAGCAGTACCAGAGTGCCCGTGGCGGCGATTCCGCGCAGCCAGGCGGTCACCCGGTCGGCCATCGGCTTCTCGTAGCAGACGTCCCCGGCCAGCACGACGTCGATGCCCGGCAGGGGGCGGTCCACCAGATCGGCGCTGACCGCCTTCACCTCCACCCCGTTCGCCTCGGCGTTCAGGGCGATGGCGGACAGGGCGAATCGGTCGATGTCGCAGGACTGCACGCGCGCCGCCCCGGCCATCATGGCGGCGATGCCCACCAGCCCGGTGCCGGCGGCGAAGTCCAGCACAGACTTGCCCGCCACCAGCTCCGGCCGGTCGAGCACCAGCCGCGCCACCGCCTGACCGCCCGGCCAGGCGAAGGCCCAATAGGGAGGAGGAACGTTGGATTCCCTCAAGGATTCCTCAGTCGCCTCCCACAGCGGCGTGATCTCCGTCGCCAGATGCAAGGCGATTTCGGGCAGCAGCGGAGTCCTCGTTACGGCCGTGTTGGACCGTATGAAGTCAATCTGTGAAATGGTGCTCATGACGGGACTCCCGGCGGGGGCGGCGCGGGCATGGATGGACTATCCACAACCGGTTTCGGTTACATAATTCAAACGGAGTAGACACACCTGCCGTCCCGTGTTACCCGTTCGGAAGGAGAAAAACAAAGGGCAAGGGGCTGACATGCGGTCGAAAGGGATTGCACTCTGCGCTTCGTTCGCGGCGTTCATCGCTCTCAGCCCATTCGCCATATCCCAAGCACAGGCTCAGGACGGAGATTGCGTCCGCACGGTGCGCTCCATATCGGATTTCGAGATCCGGGGCGATGCCTGGACCTGGTGGAACACCGCCGCCAATCAGTACGAGCGCGACCAACGCCCGGCGCTCGGCTCCGTCCTCGTCTTCAAGCGGTCGCCCCGGTTGGGACGCGGGCATGTCTCCCTCGTCAGCCAGATCATCGACCGCCGCACCATCGAGGTCGATCACTCCTGGCTCTACGGGCGCGGCCTGCGCCGCAACATGCGCGTGGTGGACGTGTCGCCGCGCAACGACTGGTCCGCCGTCCGCGTCTGGCACGAGCCCTCGGCCCAGCTCGGCATGCGCGTCTACACCACCTATGGCTTCATCCTGCCGGAAGGCGAGAAGGCGGACGAAGGCATGTCCAACGCCGCCAGCATCGGCAGCGGCTTTTCCGTCGCCCCGCAGGGCCGCTCCACGCCCAAGCCCGCCGGTTCGCCCCGCCTGATGGAAGCCTCGCTGAAGGGCCACGCCGTCGCCGTTCCGGGCCGCAAGCCGCAGGTGCTGAACGCTTCCCTCAACCTCTCCGGCAAGAACGCCACCGCCCGCATGGCCGAGCC
>JAEYPE010000022.1 GCA_023411035.1 Pseudomonadota bacterium | reverse complement strand
GGAAGATCGAGAACGAGACCTTCAACGTTCTGAAGACCGGCGGTTACCATCGGGAGCACAACTTCGGCCATGGCAAGGATACGCTGGCCGGCGTGCTGGTCGAGGAGTATCCGGAATTTCGTGCTCGGCGGGGTTATCCTGACCGCCCAATGACGGCGTGCGGTGCAGTTCCTTATCCCGCTGATTTGGAACACCTATCCCACCGAATCCCGTCTGATTCCGCCGTATCCCGCCAACTCCAGATACAAGTGTCCCCCTTCATCGATGACACCGCCCACGCCGTCGCCGCCCGACTTGCCGACCAGAACCCCATGCCTCAATGCGTGTGGACGTGGTGGGCATCGGGGAAGTGAGCGTGGCGGTGCCGCAGCCGCACATGACGATGCCTGTGGGTGTGCGGTTCGGTCACCGGGCCGTCGTGATGGTGCCGATGGTGCTCGTCATGGACGTGCGGGTGATCGTGCGCGATCTCGTCGTGGACATGCTCATGGTCATGGTCCTCGGTCAGGTGCAGCCAGACACCGAGCGCCATCAGGACCGTCGCGGTGATGAAGCCCACCGTCAGCGGCTCCCCGAACATCACGAGAGAGGCGACGCCTCCGACGAAGGGGGCTGTCGAGAAATAGGCTCCGGTTCTGGCCGTGCCGATGTATCGCAGGGCAAACACGAACAGCACAAGGCTGATGCCGTAGCCCAGCAGCCCGACCAGCATGGCGGCGACCATCGTCGGCACGGCGGGCATGCCGTCGCCAAGGGCCAAGGCGATCCCGACATTGACGCCGCCGGCCATCAGACCCTTGATCGTGGCGATGTCCGCCGGGTTCGCCAAGGAGACCTTGCGGGTCAGGTTGTTGTCCACCGCCCACATCAGACATGCGGCGGCGACCGCGGCCGGGCCCCAACCGCCTGCGACGTCCACGGTTCCGCCCCAGGACAGCACCACCGCCCCCGCCACGATAGCAGCCATTCCGGCAACAAGCCGCCGGTCGAAGCCTTCCTGGAAGACGAACCACGCCAGAAGGGCGGTGAACACCCCTTCCAGATTGAGCAGCAGCGAGGCGGTCGATGCCGGCGTCGCGGTCAGGCCGGACATCAGCAGCACCGGTCCGGCAACTCCCCCGGCGAAGACGGCGGCCAGCAGCCAGAGCCATTCGGCACCATGGATGCCGCGTTCGCGCCGTTTTTGCGGGGCCGCGAGTGCGCGGATCAGCCGAACCAGCCCCAGGCCGATCCCGGAGCCGAGATACAGCAGGCCCGCCAGCATCCAGGGCGACAGGTCATGGACCAGCAGCTTCGCCAGCGGCGTGCTGATGCCGAAGAGAACCGCGGCCAGAATGGCGGTTGCCGGGCCGGTTTGAGCCATAGGCGCCTTTTCCCTCCGATGGATGGAAACGAACGCCGGACCTCCCTTACCCCCGCGCCCGCAGATACGGCGTCATGCGCCACTCCGCGTAGCGGATCAGGCGCGAGGCGAGGAAATTCAGCAGCAGATAGATGCTGCCCGCCACGATGAAGACCTCGAACACCGCGAAGCTCTGCGCGATGAGCTTGCGGGCGATGCCGGTGATCTCCATCAGCGTGATGGTGCTGGCGAGCGAACTGGCCTTCACCATCAGAATCACCTCGTTGCCGTAGGCCGGCAGCATCTGGCGGATCGCCACCGGCATCACGATTCGCCGGAACAGCAGCGAGCGCGACATGCCGCAGGCCCGCGCCGCCTCGATCTGGCCCTGTGGCACCGACAGGATGGCGCCGCGCAGGATCTCGCTGGTGTAGGCGCCGGTGTTCAGCGTCAGCGCCAGGATCGCGCACCAGAAGGGCTCGCGCAGATAGACCCAGAGGAAGCTGCTCCGCACCGCCTCGAACTGGCCCATGCCGTAGTAGATCAGGAAGATCTGCACCAGCAGCGGCGTGCCGCGGAACACGAACACATAGGCCGCCATCAGCCGCTCGGTCACGCGGTTTCCGTACAGCCGCAACAGCGCCACGGCGAAGGCGACCGCCGCACCGAACAGCAACGCCAGCCCGACCAGTCGCAGGGTCACCGGGACGCCGCGCAGAAGGGCGGGCACGCTGTCCCACATCAGTTCCCAGTTCACGGGTCAGGCCCTCCGCACGCCGCGGTTCGCGTAGCGCTCCGCCCGCTCGAACACCGCCGTGGAAACGGTGGTGAGCAGAAGGTACAGCACCGCCGCGGTGGTGTAGAACAGGAACGGCTCGCGGGTGGAGCCCGCCGCCACATGCGCCACGCGCATGATCTCGGCCAGCGCCGTCACGGAAATCAGCGCCGTGTCCTTCAGGGTGAGCTGCCACACGTTGCCCAGCCCCGGCAGGGCGTAGCGCAGGGTCTGCGGCACCAGGATGCGGCGCAGGATCAGCCAGCGCCCCATGCCGCAGGCGCGCGCCGCCTCGATCTGGCCGTGGGGCACCGCCTGGACGGCGCCGCGGATCACCTCCGTCGAATAGGCGCCGGAGATCAGGCCGACCGCCAGCACGCCGATGGAGAAGGCGTTCAGCTCGATGTAGCCGTCGTAGCCGAAGACCCTGCCGACGGCCATGATCATGCCGCTGCCGCCGAAGAACAGCAGGTAGATGACCAGCAGTTCGGGAACGCCGCGGATGACGGTGGTGTAGACTTCCGCCACGCCGGTCAGGGCGAGCTTGCGGCTGAGCTTCGCCGCCGCGCCGAGCGAGCCGAAGACGAGGCCGAGAACGAAGGCCGACACCGACACGGCGACCGTCATCGCCGTCCCGCCGAGAAGCTGGCGGCCCCACCCGTTCGGACCGAAGGAAAGAAGTTCGAACATGCGCTCCGAACCGGGCTCCCCCCTCCCCCACGGGGGAGGAGAGGGGAATGTCCCGATGGCCTTTACTTGATGGAGATGTCGAAGCCGAAGTGCTGGGTGCTCAGCTTCCCGATGGTGCCGTCCTTGGTGGCCTCGGCGATGGCCTTGTCGAACAGCTCCTTCAGGTCGCCGTCGGCCTTGCGCAGACCGACGCCCACGCCGTTGCCGAGCACGCCGCGCGAGAAGGCCGGGCCGAACAGGGTCATGTTCTTGCCGGCGTCCGCCTTCATGATGGCGTCCACCGCCGAACGGTCGCCGAAGATGGCGTCGATGCGGCCGGCGGCCATGTCGATGCCGGCGTTGTCCAGCTTGTCATAGGTGCGGACCGACACCTGGGGCAGCAGGCGCTCCATGAAATTGGCCTGGATGGTGGAGGTCTGCACGCCCACCGTCTTGCCCTTCAGCGCGTCGTTCAGGGCGGCGATGGCGGCCTTCGGATCGTCCTTGGACAGGTCGAAACGCTCGCCGGGGAAGGTCACCTTGGTCAGCGGCGAGGTCTTCATGGTGCCGAACATCGACGGCTCGGTGCCGTAGGGGCCGGCGAAGGTGATGACCTTCTGGCGCTCGTCGGTGATCGACATGGCGGCCATGATGGCGTCGTACTTGCCCTGCTGGATCGCCGGGATCATGCCGTCCCAATCCTGGGCGACGATCTCGCACTCCGCCTTGATCCGCTTGCAGAGCTCCACGGCAAGGTCCGGCTCGAAGCCGACCAGCTTGCCCGACGGGTCCGTCGCGTTCCAGGGGGCGTAGGCGCCCTCGGTGGCGATGCGGATCTTCTTCCAGTCCTTGGCCTCGGCGGCGGTGCCGGCGACCGCCATGATGGCGCCGAGCGCCAGCGCCGCAACGATCTTCTTCACGGAAAACCCTCCTCTGTACGAAAGCCCTTTTGGATGGCTCTTTTGCCCGGGCAGGCTTTGAGGTTTACGGTTTTACAGCATCAGTCAAGGGAATTGCGCGGTCATCCGCTGTTCGACAGATGGCGCGACAGGAACTGTCGCACGCGCTCCGATTCCGGATTGACCAGAACCCGGTCGGGCGGTCCCTGCTCCTCGATCCGGCCTTGGTGAAGGAACACCACCTCCGACGCGACCTCGCGGGCGAAGCCCATCTCGTGCGTCACCAGGATCATGGTGTTTCCTTCCTCGGCAAGCTGGCGGATGACCAGCAGCACCTCGCCCACCAGTTCGGGGTCGAGGGCCGAGGTCGGCTCGTCGAACAGCATCACCTTGGGCTGATGGGCGCGCGCGGGGGCTATGGCCGGGCGCTGCTGCTGCCCGCCGGAAAGCTGCACCGGATAGGACTCGGCCTTCGCCAGGATGCCCACCTTGTCCAGCAGCTTCCGGGCGCGGTCCACCGCCTCCGCCTTCGGGACGCCCAGCACATGGACCGGCGCCTCGATGACGTTTTCCAGGATGGTCATGTGGGTCCACAGGTTGAAGCTCTGGAACACCATGCCCAGCCGCGTGCGGATGCGGTCCACCTGCCGGGAATCGGCGGGGACGGTCTGGCCGCCGCGGGTCTTCTTCAGGCCGATGGCCTCGCCGCCGATGACGATCCGCCCCTCGTCCGGCACCTCCAGCATGTTGATGCAGCGAAGCAGCGTGCTCTTCCCGGAGCCGGAGGAGCCGATCAGCGTGATGACGTCGCCTTCGCGCGCCTTCAGGGACACGCCCTTCAGCACCTCAAGCGGGCCGAAGCGCTTGTGGACATTCTCGACGAGGACGGCTTCGGGAGCGTTGGGATTCGTGGGCGGGTGTCGGCGCATGCGGGGCTTGCTGGCGGGAGAGAAGCTGGACCGGCCAACCATGGACGGTGCCGCTAGGCTAGACTGCCGGCCAATCCCCCGCAACGCGGATTTTTCATCCCCCTCAGGGACCTCCCTACCAGAGGAACAGGACGATCAGCTGCGGCGCCAGGATGCGCAGGAACATCACCAGCGGGTAAACCGTGGCGTAGGCCAGGGCGGGCGCCTCCGACGTGCTCATCGCGTTGGCGAAGGCCAGAGCGGGCGGATCCGTCATGCTGCCGGACAGGAGGCCGCAGACCGTCAGATAGTTCTGCCGGGCGAAGGCCCGCGCGACGAAGCCGACGATCAGCAGCGGGATCAGCGTGACCAGAACGCCGCAGCCGATCCACAGCAGCCCGTCGCCGTGC
The DNA here is from genome assembly GCA_023411035.1 of Pseudomonadota bacterium. GTDB lineage: Bacteria > Pseudomonadota > Alphaproteobacteria > Azospirillales > Azospirillaceae > Azospirillum. Next base: position 37,570 of record JAEYPE010000022.1, on the reverse strand, counting down.
ACCAGCGTTTCCACGAACCGGTCGCCGGACATCAGCCCGACCACCGCCAGGAACATGACGATCCCGATCTCGCGCAGCGCCATGTTGGCGGCGGGCGGCATGAACCAGACCAGCGGACCGACATGCCCGATTCGGGCGAGCAGGATGGCCACCACCAGCGGGCCGCCGGCCAGCCCGAGCTTCAGCGGCGCCGGCATCCCCGGAATGTAGAAGGGGATGGAGCCGACCAGCACGCCGAGCAGGATGCCGATGAAGACCGGGATGAACTCCACCTGCTGGAGCCGGCGCTTTGAGTTGCCGATCAGCGCCGCCGCCCGCTGGAGATCCGCCGGCTTGCCGATGGCGGTCAGGATGTCGCCGAACTGGAGTTGCAGGGCCGATCCCGGCATCAGTTCCACGCCGGCGCGGTTCACCCGGCTGATGACCACGTCGTAGGCGTCGGCGAGGTCGAGCTGGCCGATGGCCTTGCCCAGCACATGCTCGTTGGTGACGACCAGACGGTCCCAGCGCATGTCGGTGCCCTTGGTGGTCAGCGTCACCTCCGCCGTCTCGCCCAGCAGCCGCTTCACCGCGTCCAGCTTCTCCCGCGGGCCGACCAGATGCACCACGTCGCCGGCCTGCAGACAGGTGTCCGGGTGCGGCACCCGCAGATGCCCCTCGCGCAGCAGGCGGGACACCATCACCCCATGGTCGCCGAAAAGCTGCATGTCGCGCAGCGGCAGCCCCATGGCCGTCCGGTTGCGCACGGCGACGTCCAGCGTCTCCAAGGTATCCACCTCGGCGCGGCGCTTGCGCTCGAACGCTTCGGCCTCCGCCGCCGGGTCGATGCGGAAGACCACGCGGATCAGCCCCATGGTGATGAGGATGCCGACGATCCCGAAGGGATAGGCGACGGCGTAGCCGAGGCTGGGCGTGTTGATCTCCGCCGCCGAGGCTCCCACCTCGCGCAGCATCTCCTGCGCGGCGCCCAGCGACGGCGTGTTGGTGACGGCGCCGGAGAAGATGCCCAGCACCGCCGGCAGCGGCACCCCGCCGATCTCGTGGATCGCCACCGCCACCAGCACCCCCAGCCCGACCAGCGAGGCGGCCAGCAGGTTCAGCGTCAGGCCCGACTTCTTCAGGGCGGCGAAGAAGCCGGGGCCGACCTGCACGCCGATGGTGTAGACGAACAGGATCAGGCCGAACTCGCGCATGAAATGCAGGACGTGATGGTCGAAGGTCAGGCCGAATTCCTTCGCGGCATGACCGGCGGCGATGCCGGCGAACAGCACGCCGCCGATGCCCAGCCCGACGCCGCGCACCTTGACTTGTCCCAGCGCCAGCCCCGCCGCCGCCACCGCGCTCAGCATCAGTATGATGCGGGCGATGTCGGGCAGGCTGTTGAACAGCTCGATCAGCACGGTCATGGAAGGCACCCGGTCCAATTGGGTCTCGATGGGCGAAGACGCCGGAGACGCTTATGAATGCCCCCTCCGTCCCACTTGGGCAATGCCCGGAATTCGGCGGCTGGTCTTCGCCGCATCACTGCATCAAAATTTCGCCACTTTCTGGACCTAAAGAGGACGGAGCCGTAAGGCACGCCGTGACGCATGTTCACATTGGGCCGGACCCGCGAACCCCCGTGGCCCGGTCCCTGAGCGACGATCAGGGCGCCTGTTTTCGGCGCCCCCAGCCAGGCCCCGGCTGGATCGGCGGCCATCGCAAGAACCCCCTTGCGATGGCCGTTTCTTTTTGGGGCCGTTTCTTTTTGGCCCCCCGACAGCCTGTGCTATAGCTCCCCCTCCCCGTTCACCGCACGAGCCCGCCCACCGCCATGCCCGAATCCGCCGGTTCCGTTTTCGCCGGTTCCGCGCTGACCTGCCTGCGCGGCGACCGGCTGGTCTTCACCGGGCTGGACTTCCGGATCGCGCCGGGTGAGGCGCTGTTCCTGCTCGGCCCCAACGGCAGCGGCAAGTCCAGCCTTCTGCGCGTCATGGCGGGTCTGCTGAAGCCGATCCGCGGCCAGCTCTCCTGGGACGGCGTGCCGGTCTCCGACGATCCCGACGCCCACCGGGGCCGCATCCATTACGTCGGCCATCTCGACGCGGTGAAGCCGGTGCTGAGCGCCGTGGAGAATCTGTCCTTCTGGGCCACTCTGGGCGGCGCCGCCGACCCGCGGGACAGCGCGCTGAAGGCGCTGGACCGGCTGGGCGTGCCGCACATCGCCAACGTGCCGGGACGCTACCTGTCGGCGGGGCAGAAGCGGCGCCTGAATCTGGCCCGCATCATCGCCGCTCCCGCCGCCCTGTGGCTGCTGGACGAGCCGACCGTGGCGCTCGACCGCGCGGCCATCGCCCTGTTCGAGGAGATCATCGCGGAGCATCGGGCCGGCGGCGGCATGGTGGCCGTCTCCACCCATGTGGACATCGCCATGCCCGGCGCCCGCGAATTGCATCTGGATGAGTTCACCCCCGTCCCCCACGGCGAGGAGGATGACTTCCACGAAGAGGAGGACGCGGCATGACCCGCTTCCTGCGCCTGATCGGGCGCGACCTGCGGCTGGCGCTGCGCCAGGGGTCGGACGCCACCATCGCCGTGATGTTCTTCGTGCTGTGCGTGGTGCTGTTCCCCTTCGGCGTGGGGCCGGAGCCCAACATCCTCGCCCGCATCGCCGCCGGGGTGATCTGGGTCGCCGCCCTGCTGGCCTCGCTGCTGTCGCTGGAGCGGCTGTTCCAGAACGATTACGAGGACGGCTCGCTGGAACTGCTGTCCCTCTCCACCATGCCGATGGAGGCGGTGGTTCTCGCCAAGACGCTGGCCCACTGGCTGGTGACCGGCCTGCCGCTGATCGCCGCCGCCCCGCTGCTGGCGCTGTTGCTGAACATGGACGCGGAGGGGTTCGGCGTGCTGGTGCTGACCCTGCTGGTCGGCACGCCGATCCTCAGCCTGATCGGCAGCATCGGGGCGGCGCTGACGCTGGGCGCCCGGCGCGGCGGCGTCCTGCTGTCGCTGCTGATCCTGCCGCTCTACATTCCCGTGCTGATCTTCGGGGCCGGGGCCATCGACGCCGCGCTGAACGGCCTGACCCCGCGCCCGCATCTGCTGCTGCTGTGCGGCCTTCTGGCCGGCGCCCTGCCGCTCGCCCCCTGGGCCAGCGCCGCCGCCCTGCGGCAAGCTGTGGAGTAGGAGCAGCGGCCCGGCGGAACGGCTTCGGCCCTACCGCCCGCCTCCCCCGGCCAGATTCCGCAGCACGAAGTTCAGCACGCCGCCGTTCCGGTAATATTCGACCTCGTCCACCGTATCGATCCGCAGAAGCAGCGGCACCTCCCGCGTCCGCCCGTCGGCGCGGGTGATGGTCATGGTCACGTCCTTGCGCGGGCGCAGGTCCTGCTCGATCCCGGCGATGTCGAAGGTTTCCGTGCCGTCCAGCGCCAGATCGTTGCGGGTCAGCCCGTCCTTGAACTGGAGCGGCAGGATGCCCATTCCCACCAGATTGGAACGGTGGATGCGCTCGAAGCTCTCGGCGATCACGGCGCGGATGCCCAGCAGTCTCGTGCCCTTGGCCGCCCAGTCGCGGCTGGAGCCGGTGCCGTACTCCTTGCCGGCGATGACCACCAACGGCACGCCGTCCTGGGCGTAGCGCATGGCGGCGGTGTAGATCGGCAACTGCTCGCCGGAGGGATAGTGCCGCGTCTCGCCGCCTTCCACGCCCGGCAGCATCTCGTTGCGGATGCGGATGTTGGCGAAGGTGCCGCGCATCATCACCTCGTGATTGCCGCGCCGCGCCCCGTAGGAGTTGAAGTCCTGGAGGCGCACCTGATGGCTCAGCAGATATTCGCCGGCGGGGCTGGTCTTCTTGATGGAGCCGGCGGGCGAGATGTGGTCGGTGGTGATGCTGTCGCCCAGAACGGCCAGCGCGCGGGCGCCCCGCACGTCGCTCACCGCCTCCGGCGTCTTCGGCATGTCGGCGAAGAAGGGCGGCAGCTTCACATAGGTGCTGCCCGCCTGCCATTCGTAGGTCTGGCCCCCGGCGGTTCGGATGCCGCGCCACTGCTCCGGACCCTCGAACACGTTGCCGTAGCGGCTGCGGAACATCTCCGCCGAGAGGGAGGCGTCGATGGCGTCCTGGACCTCCTGGTTGGACGGCCAGATGTCCTTCAGATAAACGGGCCGGCCGTCATGGCCGGTGCCGATGGGGTCCCTGGTCAGGTCGATCTTCATGTTGCCGGCCAGCGCGTAGGCGACGCACAGCGGCGGCGAGGCCAGATAGTTCGCCCGCGTGTGCGGGTTCACCCGGCCTTCGAAGTTGCGGTTGCCCGACAGCACCGCGGCGACCACGAGGTTGCCCTCCTCCACCGCCGCGGCGATGGGTTCCGGCAGCGGGCCGCTGTTGCCGATGCAGGTGGTGCAGCCGTAGCCGACGATGTTGAAGCCGAGCTGGTCCAGATAGGGCTGAAGCCCGGCCTTGGCCAGATAGTCGGTGACCACCTGCGACCCCGGCGCCAGCGAGGTCTTGACCCAGGGCTTGGTCTTCAGCCCCTTCTCCACCGCCTTGCGGGCCAGCAGGCCGGCGGCCACCAGAACCGCCGGGTTGGAGGTGTTGGTGCAGGAGGTGATGGCCGCGATCACCACCGCCCCCTGATCGAGGTTGTAGCCGCAGCCCCGCACGGGGATGTTGCGCCCGGCGTCCTCCGCCTTGAAGGCGCCAACCAGATCGCCGCCGAAGCTCTGCGCCGCCTGGGACAGCGGCACGCGGTCCTGCGGGCGCTTCGGACCGGCCAGCGACGGCTCCACCGTCGTCATGTCCAGTTCCAGCGTGTCGGAGAAGACGGGGTCCGGCGTGCCGGTGTCGCGCCACATGCCCTGGACGCGGGCGTAGGCTTCCACCAGCGCCACGCGGTCGGCGTCGCGGCCCGTGAAGGTCAGGTACCGGATGGTTTCCGCGTCGATCGGGAAGATGCCGCATGTGGCGCCGTATTCCGGGGCCATGTTGCCGATGGTGGCGCGGTCGGCCAGCGTCAGGTGATCCAGCCCCGGCCCGTAGAACTCCACGAACTTGCCGACCACGCCCTTCCTGCGCAGCATCTGGGTTACGGTCAGCACGAGGTCGGTGGCCGTCGTGCCCTCCTTCAGCCGCCCGGTCAGCTTGAAGCCGACGACCTCCGGGATCAGCATGGAGATGGGCTGGCCCAGCATGGCCGCCTCCGCCTCGATCCCGCCGACGCCCCAGCCCAGCACGCCCAGCCCGTTCACCATGGTGGTGTGGCTGTCGGTTCCGACCAGCGTGTCGGGATAGGCGACCAGCCGGCCCGCCGGGTCGGTGTCGGTCCACACGCCCTGGGCCAGATATTCGACGTTCACCTGATGGCAGATGCCGGTTCCCGGCGGCACGACGCGGAAATTGTCGAACGCCTTCTGGCCCCAGCGCAGGAAGGCGTAGCGCTCCAGGTTGCGCTCGAACTCCAGCTCGACGTTCTTTTCGAAGGCGGAGGGATTGCCGAAGTAATCGACCATCACCGAGTGGTCGATGACCAGATCCACCGGCACCAGCGGGTTGATCTTCTTCGGGTCGCCGCCCAGCGCCGCCATCGCCTCGCGCATCGCCGCCAGATCGCAGACCGCTGGCACGCCGGTGAAGTCCTGCATCAGCACGCGCGCCGGACGGTAGGCGATTTCACGGTCGGACCGCTTGTCACGAAGCCACTGCGCCACCGCCTTCACGTCGTCGGTGGAGACGGTGCGTCCGTCCTCGAAGCGCAGGAGATTTTCCAGCAGCACCTTCATCGAATAGGGCAGCCGGGAGAGGTCGCCCAGCCCGGCGTCCTCCGCGGCCCTGATGCTGAAATAATCGTAGCTCTTGCCCCCGGCGGACAGGGAACGGCGGGTTTTCAGCGAATCCTGACCGGTGAACGTCGTCACGGCACCCCTCCTTCGCGTTATTGGCGGGATGGCCGGACGGCGGCCATCGATTCCGCATGTCTCAACCGCCTGATTTAGTGCCGGTGCCGGGACCCTTCAAAGGGCGCGGCACCGGAGAGGTAGGGGCCGCTCTCTATTCGTGCGAAAAGGGACCGGTCCGTACTAAAATCGCGCGAAACCGGAATCGCGCGAACGGGCGGAACGGCCCGGCGTCCGAAGGGGGAGGAAACGGAATGGCATGGCGCGCCTCGGCCTTGGCCGGTGCAATCCTGGCGGCGCTGTCGTGCGCACCGGCGGCGGCGGCACCGGAGGGCGCGCAGTTCTTCCCGCACCTCGTCTACCGCAGCGGCCCCTACGCCCCCTACGGCATCCCCCTGGCCGACGGGGTGGCCGACTATCTGACGCTCGTCAACCGGCGCGACGGCGGGATCGGCGGCGTGCCCATCGCCTGGGAGGAATGCGACACCGGCTACAACACCGACCGCGGGGTGGAGTGCTACGAGCGGCTGAAGGACAAGGGGCCGACCGGCGCCGCCGCGGTCCTGCCGCTGTCCACCGGCATCACTTACGCCCTGATCGAGCGCGGGGCCGCCGACCGCACCCCGGTCTTCTCCTCCGGCTATGGACGGGCGGACGTGTCGGACGGGCGGGTCTTCCCCTACGCGGTCAACGCGCCGGCCAGCTATTGGACCGGCATCGACGCCGCCATCAGCCACATCGCCACCGAGTTGGGCGGGCCGGGCCGGCTGCGCGGGCGGAAGATCGCCTATGTCTACCACGACAGCGCCTTCGGCAAGGAGCCGCTGCCCATGCTGGAGGCGCTGCGCGGCGTGCTGGGCTTCGAGATGCGCAGCTTCCCCGTCGCCCCGCCGGGGCTGGACCAGCGCACCGTCTGGACGCAGATCGCCCGCCAGCACCGGCCCGACTACGTGATCCTGTGGGGCTGGGGCGTGCAGAACTCCACCGCCCTGCGCGAGGCCGCCGCCGCCGGTTTCCCCGCCGACCGCATGATCGGCGTCTGGTGGGCCGGGTCGGAGCTGGACGTGAGGCCGGTCGGCGGTGCCGCGGTGGGATACAAGGCGGTGGCCTTCCACGCCGCCGGGGCGGACCTGCCGGTGATCCGCGCCATCCGGGAGCAGGTCTACGCCCGCGGGCTGGGGGCCGGCGATCCCGGCCAGATCGGCTCGGTGCTCTACAACCGCGGGGTCTTCAACGCCGCCGTCCTGGTGGAAGCCATCCGCACGGCGCAGGGCAAGTACGGGCGCAAGCCGCTGACCGGGGCGCAGGTGGCCTGGGGCTTCGACCATCTGGACCTGACCGCCGAACGGCTGGCCGAACTGGGGTTGGACGGCTTCATGCAGCCCCTGCGCATCACCTGCGCCGACCATGAGGGGATCGTGCCGCTGCATGTGCAGCAGTGGGACGGAGCGCACTGGCTGGACGTATCCGGCCCCATCGAACCGCGCCGCGCCCTGATCCGCAAGCTGGTGGAGGAATCGGCCCGGCGCTTCGCGGCGGACCGCAAGATCGAGCCGCGCGCCTGCGATTAAAGGGTTTACGCCGCCCTGACTAGGCCGGGCGCATCGCCACATAGCGGCAGAAGCGCAGCCCGCTGCCCAGCACACGCAGGCGCGCCCACCACAGGGCCAGCTCGTGGGCCAGAGCCTTCAGCACGCGGGGTTCGGGGACGGCGGTCTTCAGCGCCTCCCCCAGCCGGCGCACGCGCTCCACGGCCTGCCGCCGGTGGAATTGCGTCAGATCCTCGCTGATGCGGAGGTCCAGGTTGCGCTGCGTCAGCTCGTCGGCCATGCGGGTGCCGGACCAGGGATAGACCTCCAGCGGTTCGGCGTCGCGCCAGCCGTTCCAGCTTTCCCACGAGGTCGGGGTGCCCTCGATCACATAGTCGAACAGCAGAACGCCGCCCTTCGGCTTCACGCAGTCGCAAATGCGGTCGAGGAAGCCTTCCTTGTCGCGCACCCGGTGCATCACGCGGTCGGCCAGCACGAGGTCGAAGGAGCCCGCCTGGTTGAAATGCTCCGGGTCGTAATGGCCGATGGGAGCCTTCTTCGACACGCCCAGCGTCTTCGACCGGTCCATCCCCAGCTTCGCCAGCAGGGGCGACATTTCCAGCCCGGTCACCCAGGTGTCGTAATTGTTGACGATGCCGCGCGCCGACCCGCCCAGCCCCGCCGACAGGTCCAGCACGCTCTTGGCCGGGTTCAGGCCGAAGGAGCGGACGGATTCGACCATCCATTGCGAGTCGCCGGGGCCGACGCAATCCTCGCCCCACAGCATCTGCGCCCCTTCCGTGCGGGCGACCGACCAGACCGGCTCCCCCTGGCGGTCCAGTTGCAGGTTCTCCAGCCGCTCCAGATCGGGATCGGGCCGCAGCGCACCGGACAGAGGAGCGGCGGCGGCCGCAGCGGACCCCAACGCCTCCACCGGGCCACGCAGGGGCAGGCGGGAGGCCGGGGCCGAACGGGCGATGCGGGACAGGGCGGCGAGGTCGTAGCCTTCCCACCAGGCGATGAACTTCGCCCGCCAGTCGGGGTTCCGCCAGCGCTCCTTATCCTGCAAATTGTGCCGCATCCGGCGTTGCGTTTCCAAAATTGCTGCCCCACAAAGGACGGCCACCCAGGGCATCCGTTGACACCACACAATATAGAGGTAGGCGTCAACAGTCGGATAGTCAAGTAAACAGCACAAACAGTTGAAGAGGACTTTCACGAACTGTCGCGAAAATTTTATCAATCTGTGAGACATTTCCGCAAGACCGGCGCCAGCCGGTTCCGCCGCCGATGCGTGGTGATGAACGGGCAATAGGACACCGCATTGCAGCATGGCGCCGCAATGCCTATAGTTTCGCCCCAATCGTAGCGCTGCCTTTCCCCCACCCGCCCCCATTCACCTGCGAGGAGCTTCGGCGTGCCGCACAAGACCGGCAATCCCTGGACCGTTCTGACGACCAAGCCGATCTACGAGAATCCATGGATGCGGGTGGTGGAGCATGACGTGCTGACCCCCCTGGGCAACCCCGGCATCTACGGCGTCATGCACGCCCAGAATCTGGCGACCGGGGTGGTTCCCATCGACGACCGCGGCTGCGTCACGCTGGTCGGCCAGTACCGTTTCCCCTTGCAGCAGTACAGTTGGGAAATCCCGGAAGGCGGCGGCAAGAAGGGCGTCGATCCGGTGGAGTCGGCCAGGCGCGAACTGCTGGAGGAAGCCGGCCAGACGGCCCGCCACTGGCTGCCGATCCTGACCATGCATCTGTCCAACAGCATCACCGACGAGGTCGCCCACTGTTACCTCGCCTGGGGCATCGAGCAGGGCGTGGCGGAGCCGGAGGAGACGGAGGTTCTGCAACTGCGCCACGTCCCCTTCTCGGAAGCCTATGCCATGGTCAAGCGCGGGGAGATCACCGACGCCATCGCGGTGGCGAGCCTCCTGAAGGTCCGTCTGATGGCCCAGGACGGAGAGCTGCCCGAGGACGTCACCCGCCTGATCCTGGGCTGAGGGGGGCGGAGCGATCATGAAGGCAGTCGCCATCGACTTCGAGACAGCCAACGAATCGCGGACCAGCGCCTGCTCCATCGGCGTCGCCTGGATCGAGGACGGGCGCGTGGTGGAAACGGAGGAGCATCTGATCCGCCCGCGGGAACTGCGCTTCAACCCCTTCAACACCGCCGTCCACGGCCTGCGGGCGGAGGACGTGGCCGGGGCGCCGGAGTTTCCGGAGGTCTGGCGCCGCTTCGACCGGCGGCTGGAGGGGCGTCTGGTGCTGGCACACAACGCCTCCTTCGACATCAGCGTGCTGCGCCACACGCTGGACGATTACGGGCTGGTCTGGCCGGCCTGCACCTATCTCTGCACCGTGGTTCTGGCGCGCAAGGCGTGGCCGCAACTGGCGGCGCACAAGCTGAACTATCTGGCCGCTCATCTGGGGATCGCGCTGAACCACCACCGCGCCGGCAGCGACGCCGAAGCCTGCGGACGCATCGCGCTGGCCGCCACCCGCGTGCTGGGGCTGGAACGGCTGTCCGACATCGCCGCGGCGACCGGCATCACGCCGGGGCGATTGACGCCGGGCGGCTACAGCCCCTGCAAGGGCGGCAACCCGCCGCCCCGGCGGCGGCGGCTGGTGCCGGTGGTGTAGGGCGAATCAGACGATTCCCCGCTCCGGAAACAGCCCCGCCAACCCCTCGCGGGTCGCCGCACAGACGCCCCGCTCCGTCACCAGACCGGTCACCAGACGGGCCGGGGTCACGTCGAAGCCGTAATTCACCGCCGGGCTGCCGGTGGGGGTGACGCGGATGGTTTCGATCCGCCCGTCGGCGGTGACGCCGGTCAGCTCGGTCACCTCGCGGGCGTCGCGTTCCTCGATCGGGATCTCCCTCACCCCGTCCGCCATGCCCCAATCGATGGTCGGCGAGGGCAGAGCGACGTAGAAGGGCACGCCGTTGTCGTGGGCGGCCAGCGCCTTCAAGTAGGTGCCGATCTTGTTGCAGACGTCGCCGGTCGCCGTGGTGCGGTCGGTGCCGACGATGCACAGGTCCACCATGCCGTGCTGCATCAGGTGACCGCCGGTGTTGTCCACCACCACCGTGTGGGGCACGCCGTGGCGGTTCAGTTCCCAGGCGGTCAGGCTGGCGCCCTGGTTGCGCGGGCGCGTCTCGTCCACCCAGACATGCAAGCGGATGCCCTCCTCGAAGGCGACATAGACCGGGGCCAGGGCGGTGCCCCAGTCCACGGTGGCGAGCCAGCCGGCGTTGCAGTGGGTCAGCACGTTCACCGGCTCGCCGGGGGCCTTGCGGCGGGCGGCCTCGCGGATCAGGGCGGCGCCATGTTCCCCGATGGTGCGGTTGATGGCGACGTCCTCGTCGCAGACCGCGGCGGCCTCGGCGTAGGCGGCCTCGGCACGGGCGGCGGCGGGAAGCGGCGCCAGACGGCCGCGCATCCGATCCAGCGCCCAGCGCAGGTTGACCGCGGTCGGGCGGGTGGCGAGCAGCCGCGCGCAGGCCGCCTCCAGTGCCGTGTCGGAAGGGTCCACCCGCAGCGCCAGCGCCACGCCATAGGCGGCGGTGGCCCCGATCAGCGGCGCGCCGCGCACCAGCATGGCGCGGATGGCGTGGGCGGCCTCCTCCAGGCTGGTCAGGCGCGCGACGGCGAAATCGTGCGGCATCCTTGTCTGGTCGATGATCTCCACCGACCAGCCGTCCTGCGCCAGCCAGATGGTGCGGTAGGCCGTGCCGTCGATCTTCATACGCCATCCTCCTTGCGCGCGACGCCCCTTCGGCCTTTCGGCCCGGTGCGACAATAGGGGGTGGCGCGGCGCGGTTCAACGGGCGTACCCAGGGAACAGGAGCCTGCAAAAAAGTGTTGGTCCGCCACGAATGCCACCACCGTCCATCCCCTGCCACTCCGCCATTCCCATGCCTCTGCGTGCCCTGCGATCCAAAGGTTCCCCCCTGTTCTATCGTCTTCCGGGATCGGTGCTGGTCCTGGTGGTCTGTGCGGTGGCGCTCCTGCTGACGCTCGGGCTGTCGGCCAGCTTCGCGTGGCGGGACCGGGCGGCGGCCATCCGGCACGCCCACGACACCGCCGGAAACGCCAGCCTTCTGGTGGCGGAGCATGCGGCCCGGCTGATGGAGACCAGCGACCTGATCCTGAAGCAGGCGGTCCAATTCGCCGGGCCGGCGGACGCCCCGCTGCCGAACGACCGGGCGGCTTGGGAACGCTACGCGGCGCTGGTGCGGGGCACACCCTACCTGGTGGCGGTCTGGCTGTTCGACGCCCGTGGGGACGCCGTTCTGACCTCCCGCCGCTTCCCCACCCCGACGATGAACGTCGCCGACCGCGACTATTTCCAGGCCCAGAAGGCGGGCGGCGCCGCGGCGGGGGGCAGCCTGCACATCTCGGCACAGGACAGCAGCCGCTACGGCAACGAGCCGCTGATCCTGCTGACGCGCCCGCTGGCCGCGGCGCCGGAGCAGTTCCGCGGCGTGGCTTTGATCGCCGTCTCCCCGCGCTACATCCGCGACATCTACAAGAACTTCGAGTTCGACTACGCGCGCTCCATCACCCTGCGCCGGGCGGACGGCACGGTGCTGCTTCGCGAGATGCAGGGATTGACCGCCACCGACAGCGCCGCGGCGGAAGCCGCCGGTGAACCGGAAATCTCCGTCCTGCGCCGGGTGGACAGCGTTCCCCTGACCGCCGAGGTGTCCATCCCGGTCGGCAGCGTCATGGAGCGCTGGCACGGGCAGCTCTGGACTTACATTTCCTACGCATTGGCGGCGCTGGCCGCTGTGTCGGTGATCGGCGGGATGGCCCTTCAGCGCGCACGGCGGGAGCGTGAGGCGGAAAACGCGCTCCAGCACGCCTACGACACCATGGAGGAGCGGGTCCACCAGCGCACCGCGGAACTGGAACGGACCAATGCCCAGCTCGAAGCCGCGGTGACCGACAAGGAAGTCCTGCTGAAGGAGGTTCAGCACCGGGTGAAGAACAACCTTCAGGTCATTTGCAGCCTGCTGCGGCTTCAGGCCGCCCGCATCGAGGAGCCGGCCCGCCGCGCCTTCGACGAGAGCCTGCGCCGCATCCAGTGCATGAGCCTGATGCAGGAGCTGCTCTACCGGTCCGACCAGCCGGCGCGCGTCGACTTCGCCGACTATCTGCGCCAGCTCTGCGACGGTCTGGTCCGCTCGGCCAACCCCACCGGGGCGCGGCTGGCGGTGAACGCGCCCCAACCCTGGAGCCTGGACGTGGATCAGGCCACCCCGCTCGCCCTCATCGCCAGCGAACTGGTGTCCAACGCGCTGCTGCACGCCTTTCCCCCCGGCCGTCCCGGCACCGTGACGGTGGATCTGCTGCCGGAGGGGGCGACGTCCATGCGGATGACGGTGCGCGACGACGGAGTCGGCCTGCCGCCCGGCCAGCCCGGCCCCCAAAATCGCCATAACGAGAAGCGCCGGAACGGGCTGGGTCTGGTGCTGGTCCGGGCGCTGACCCAGCAGGCCGGAGCGGACATGACCATCGAACACGAGCCGGACGGCGGGCCGGGCACCCGCTTCATCCTGTCGGTGCCGACCCTGTCGAAGGAACAGACCAAGGCCGCGTAGGGGCGCGGCCCGGACATCAGGGGCGCGGCGGCTCCAGCCGCAGAAAGACCATGGCGGCGGCGAGCGCGCTGGCGTAGGCATCCTCCCCCACGCGCGGCGGCAGGTCCAGGTCGCGCAGGATGCTGTCCAGCCGCAGATCGACCGCGTATTTGCCGAGCGACTTGGACTTGCGGCCGTAATAGAGGCTGGACACCTCGATCCGTTGGTTCGGCAAGGCCATCCCCACCATCGGCTGCACCAGCCGGTCCAGCATCGCCACGGTGAAGTCCAGGTAATAGCCGACCAGGGGCCGGTTCCCGATGAAGGCCAACAGGCGGGACAGCGCCGGCTCCGCCGGTTCGGTGGGCCAGAAGTCGAGGATCAGGCGCCGGCTGGTCAGGATGCGGGCGCCGCGGATGCGCACCGCGGCGACGCTGCGCAGCTCCGCGGTCGCGGCGTCGAAGGAGGTGGCCTCGCAATGGATCGCCACCCGCTCCCCCGTTTCCTCTCCCGACATCAGCAGGGCGCGGTCGGGATGCTCGGCCGCCGGGCCGGCGGACTCGGCGGCGGGAGCGGCCACCACCCCGTTGGCCACCACGCTGGCAATGGTCTCGGTCGGCATGCCGCCTCCTCTCCCCGCGGTGTGGGCGGGTCAGTGGTTCAGATGGAAGTGGTAGGCGAGCAGTTCCTTGAACTTCTTCACCAGCGCCAGACAGTCCTTGAACTGGTCGCGGTCGAGCTTGCCCAGGGCCTCCGTGCGGACGAGGTTGTCGGTCTGGGTGCCGGTCACGCTGGTGTCCACCCCCGCCTTCAGCCGCAGCGTCGACAGGAAGGTGAAGGCGTCGGCCAGTTCGCCCGCCACGGCGCGGTCCAGAACGCCCTTGTCTGCCAGCGCCCAGATGCGCTCCGTCGTGTTGGTTTCCGCCATGTGCTTTTCCAGGGCCAGCGCGCGGACGCCGTGCACGATGGGGAAGATGCCGGCCTTCTTGATGTCCACCGCCTCGTTGCGGCGGCGCTCGAACAGGCCGCCGAACAGGCCCGACGGCGTGTCGAAGGCCAGGGCCGGGCGGGCGAAGGCGGTGAAGAACATCTGGTTGTCCTGAAGCCGGCCGAGCAGATAGCCCTTCGCCTCGGCCAGCAGCGTTTCGTCACCGGCCACCGCCGCCGCGTCGTAGAAGATGGCGAGGTTCATCTGCGCGGCCTCGTCGGGCCGGTGAATCCAGTGGAAGAGGGAGTCCTTGTACTGGGCCAGCGGGCGTGTCCATTCCGGGTTGGACACCATGATCCGGCCCGGACAGGGCGGGTAGCCGAACGCCACCAGATGGTGGGTGAAGGCGTCGGTCACCTGGGACAGCGTTGGGCACTCGTAACCGTCGCGCAGGATCAGCCCGTTGTCCTGATCGGTCTTCAGAAGCTGCTCGCCGCGCCCCTCGCTGCCCATCACGATCAGGCAGGAATTCGCCAGCAGGTCCGGCGGCGCCAGCAGTTCGAACAGGCGGCGGAAGATCTTGCGGTTCAGCTCCGTCACGAGGTCGGCGATGAAGGACACCTTGACGCCCGTGCCGTGCAGCGTGCGGATCAGCCCCACGATGTCGTGGCTGGCCTGCCGGAGATCGTCCGGCGAGGCGGCGCGGTCGACCTGAAGCGCGATGACCTGGGAATGGTTGGACAGGACGGCCAGCAGGTCGGTCTGCTCCAGGAGTCCGGCGACGGCCCCCTGCTCCATGATGACCAGACGGCGCACCGAATGCTTGGTCATCAGGATCAGCGCGTTGAACAGCAGGTCGTCGCGGTCCAGCGACAGAAGCTCGTAGCGGGCGAGCGGCCCCACCGGGCTGTCCACCGGGCGTTCGTCCAGAACCACGAGGTCGCGCAGGTCGGTGCCGGTCAGAATGCCGATGCGGCCCCCGCTTTTGGGGTCACCGTCGCGGACCAGCACGCTGCTGGCCTTGTTCCGCTTCATCGCCGCCGCCGCGTCGCGCAGGCTCGCCCCGGCCTCCACGAAGACCGGCGGGTGCAGATAGGCCTGCCGGATGCGCGCCATGGTCAGGGCGGCGGTTTCGCGGTTCGAGCGCTCGCTGGCCAGCGCGCTCAGCCGGTCCGCGAAATCCTGCTGGATGACCGCGCCGAAGGCCGCGTTCTCGCGGGCCAGTTCGAGAAGGACCGGGCGCGGCACCAGATCGCACAGCGAGTCCTCGGCGGCGACGAAGCTGCGCGCCTGGCCGTCGGAGAACAGCGCCTGGAGGTCGAAGCTGTCGTGGGCGCCGTGCACCGCCACCACCTCGCCCCCGCGGCGTTCGTGGACCAGTCCCTGCCGCACGACGAACAGGCAGTCCGCCGGCTCGTCCCGGCTCAGGATCACGCTGTCCCGCACATAGACTCCGAGGTCGAGCGTCGCGGCAAGACGCTGCTGCTGCTCCGGCGTCAGGCGGTCGAAGGGGGGAACGGAGAAATCGAAGGCGTCGGACAAAGCCCGCTCCACGAACCGGTGGGGTGAATAAAAAAGGCGCCCCAAGACGTGTGTCTTGAGGCGCCCTGAAGATTACACCAGCCCCGTCAGATGAGGAAGGCGGGTGCGACCATTCGCATTAGTGGGCGGAGGCACCTTCCGCGCCCAGGCCGGTCTGCGACCGGATGTACTGGGCCTTGTATGCCTCGCGCTCGTCCTGCGCGGCCTTGCTGTTGTCGGTGATCGAGAAGAACCAGATCGCCAGGAACGACAGCGGGATGGTGAAGGCGCCCGGGTTGTCGTACGGGAAGATGGCGGCCGGGTTGCCCAGCACCGACTTCCACACGGTCGGACCCAGAACCAGCAGCGTCACCGAGGAGATGAGGCCGATCCAGCCGCCGAGCACGGCGCCGCGGGTGGTCATCTTGCTCCAGAACATCGACATCAGCAGAACCGGGAAGTTCGCCGAGGCCGCGATCACGAAGGCGAGGCCGACCATGAAGGCCACGTTCTGGTTCTCGAAGGCGACGCCGAGGAAGATCGAGATGATGCCGATGACCACCGTGGTGATCTTCGACACGCGGATCTCGTCCTGCTCCGACGCACGGCCCTTGGCGATCACCGAGGCGTACAGGTCGTGCGACACGGCCGAGGCGCCGGCCAGCGTCAGACCCGCGACCACCGCGAGGATGGTGGCGAAGGCCACAGCCGAGATGAAGCCGAAGAACAGGTCGCCGCCCACCGCGTGCGCGGTGTGGATGGCCGCCATGTTGGAGCCGCCGATGATCATCGCCGGGTTGACCTTGCCGCCCGCCGCCGCCAGCTTGGCCGCGTCGAGGAACGGATAGGTGCCGTTGGCGTCCGGGGCCAGCAGGAGCACGATGGCGCCGAAGCCGATGATGAAGGTCAGGATGTAGAAGTAACCGATGAAGCCGGTCGCGTAGAACACCGACTTGCGGGCTTCGCGGGCGTCCGACACCGTGAAGAAGCGCATCAGGATGTGCGGCAGGCCGGCGGTGCCGAACATCAGCGCCATGCCCAGCGAAATCGCCGAGATCGGGTCGGTGACGAGGGCACCCGGCGCCATGATGGCGGTGCCCTTCGGGTGGAGCTGCGTGGCCGTGGAGAACATCGCCTCCGGGCTGAACCCGAACTTGGCGAGCACCGCGAAGGCCATGAAGGAGGCACCCGACAGCAGCAGCACGGCCTTGATGATCTGCACCCAGGTGGTGGCGAGCATGCCGCCGAAGGTCACGTAGGCGATCATGAGAACGCCGACGATCACAACCGCCCACAGATAGTCCATGCCGAACAGCAGCTGGATGAGCTTGCCGGCGCCGACCATCTGGGCGATCAGGTAGAAGGTCACCGTGGCCAGCGAGCCGCAGGCGGCCATCGTGCGCATCGGGGTCTGCTGGAAGCGGTAGGAGGCCACGTCGGCGAAGGTGTACTTGCCGAGGTTGCGCAGCCGCTCCGCGATCAGGAACAGAATGATCGGCCAGCCGACCAGCCAGCCCACCGAGTAGATCAGGCCGTCGAAGCCCGACATGTAGACGAGGCCGGCGATGCCGAGGAAGGACGCCGCCGACATGTAGTCGCCGGCGATGGCGAGGCCGTTCTGGAAGCCGGTGATGCCGCCGCCGGCGGCGTAGAAGTCCTTGGCCGACTTCGTGCGGCGCGCGGCCCAGTAGGTGATGCCGAGCGTGGCGAACACGAACATCAGGAACATGACGATCGCGGAATAGTTCGTCGCCTGCTTCTGAACCGCGCCTTCGACCGCCGCCGCGTACGCCGACGCGGGGATGAGCGCACCGGCCGTGGCGGCCGCAACGCCCAAACGATTGACCAGCGAACGCATCACTTCGACTCCTCCATGATCTGCCGGTTCAGCTCGTCGAACTCGCCGTTCGCCCGGTGCAC
The DNA here is from genome assembly GCA_023411035.1 of Pseudomonadota bacterium. Lineage (GTDB taxonomy): Bacteria > Pseudomonadota > Alphaproteobacteria > Azospirillales > Azospirillaceae > Azospirillum. The sequence continues at coordinate 20,203 of JAEYPE010000022.1, read as the reverse complement.
GTAGATGCCGGTAAGGATGAACGCCGAAACGATGGTGAAGAGGCCGATGGGAATACCCCAGGTGATCACGCCGCTGCCGATCGGGGTACCGAGGAACCCCTTACCGAAGGCGACCAGCAGGATGAAACCGAAGTAGATGACGAGCATGGCGATCGAAAGCGTCCACGCGAATGCGCTACGCTTCTGCACCAGCTCCTGGAACTTTGGATTCGCGAGAATCCTCCGAGCGTTTTCTTTCATAGTGCGTCCCCTCGCGAGTGCCGAGCGATTTTTGCAAGGTCATATTAGACACTCGGACCGCATGGTCTTTGTAACGAACTATCCCGTCAACAACTTTGATGCAGGCCAACCGCTAAAAAGCGGCTTGACGCGGCCCACGGTCGTTGTTCCGGCAGTCCGTCCGCAATTCCGAAGGAGCGAAAGGGCGAAGGGAGGGGCGAAATATTCTGAAGCGTGAGCCTAAGAATTGGTCCGCGGAAGCCAGGGTATGCGACCAAAAGTCACACCCTCCTCCTCCAACTCTTCCGCTTCCTTGGCGGAAGCTTCGCCGTAGATGCCGCGCGGGTCGGTTTCACCGTAATGGATGCGCCGCGCCTCCTCGGCGAAGCGGTCGCCGACATAGTCGCAGTTCCGCTCGACCGTCCGGCGGATTTCGGTCAGTTGGCGCATGACCTCCGCCGCGAAGCGCTCGCGCACCTCCGGCGGCAGGGACGGGACCGCGGGGGCCGGGGGAGCGGCAGGGGCCGGCGCGCCGCCGGACGGCGCGGCGGGGGCCGCCTCCTGCGCGTCACCATCGCGGGGACCGTCGTCCCTGGAGCGTCCGCCCTTGGCGATGCGCGGCGCCATGGGAGCCTTGGTGATGTGCGTGTCGCCGCAGACCGGGCAGGCGATGGCTCGGGCGGCGGCCTGCGTCTCATAGGCGTCCCCGTTGCGGAACCAGGCTTCGAACCGGTGGTCCGTCGTGCATTTCAGAACGAAGAGGATCATGTCCCCGTCGGATGCTCCAAGGTGTGAGAGACAGATGGTATGGTGAAGACCGCCGACCAGCCGCTAATTCAGCACAGCGGCGGCATCATGGTCAAACATACGTCTGAAATGCGTGGGAGCATCCATCCCTTGCCCATAGTTTCCTCCACCGAATCGCCCCATTCCGTGGCCGGTCCGCCCTCCCCCTGGGTCGCGCGCTTCGCGCCGCTGGTGCGGGCGGGCGGCCCGGTCCTCGATCTTGCCTGCGGGTCGGGGCGGCATCTGCGGCTGTTCCACGCGCGCAGCCACCCGGTGGTGGGGCTGGACCGCGACCTGCGCGGGGTGGCCGACCTGTCCGGAACGGCGGGGGTGGAACTGGTGGAGGCCGATCTGGAGAACGGGCAGCCCGTGCCGCTGCTGCGCGACCGCCGCTTTGCCGGGATCGTGGTGACCAACTATCTGCACCGCCCGCTGTTCCCGGCCTTGCTGGACGCGCTGGAGCCGGGGGGCGTGCTGCTCTACGAAACCTTCGCGCTGGGCAACGCCCGTTTCGGGCGCCCCGCCTCCCCCGCCTTCCTTCTGCGCAACGGCGAGCTTCTGGACGTTGCCCGCGGACGTCTTCAGGTCGTCGCCTACGAACACGGCGAGGTCGCCTCGCCCAAGGCCGCGGTGGTGCAGCGCCTGTGTGCGGTGAATGATCGTGAAGCGGGAAGCGGCCTGGACGGCGACCCGGAGCCCCGGCCCCTGCCGCCGCCAGCCTGACGCATCACATCCCGATCACATCGAGCGTGAAGGTCCGGTCGTGGGTCAGGGCCGGCACCATGCGCCGGGCCTCCTCCACGCGGGCCATGTCGAGGTCCGCCAGGACGAAGCCCACCTCCTCCCCGGCGTCGGCCAGAACCTCGCCCCAGGGGGCGACGATCAGGGAATGGCCGTAGGTCAGCCGCCCCTGGTCGTGGGTGCCGGTCTGGGCCGGGGCCAGCACGAAGCAACCCGTCTCGATGGCGCGGGCGCGCAGCAGCGTGTGCCAGTGCGCCCGCCCGGTCGGTACGGTGAAGGCCGCCGGCACGGTGAGGATCGACGCCCCGGCCTGGGCCAGCGCCCGGTAGAGATAGGCGAAGCGCAGGTCGTAGCAGACGGTCATGCCGACCCCGCCCCAGGGCGTGCCGGCCAGCACCGCGCGGTCGCCGGGCCGGAAGGTGGCGGATTCGCGGTAGCTCTCCCCGTCCTTCAGGTCCACGTCGAACATGTGGATCTTATCGTAATGGGCAACGGTCCGCCCTTCGGCGTCGAACAGGTGGCTGCGGTTCGCCACCCGCCCGTCCTCCAGCAGGACGCCCAGCGTCCCGGCGAGCAGCCAGGCCCCCGTCTCCCGCGCCAGATCGGCGAAGAAGGGGATGGCGGGATGCCCGTCGGCCGGCCTCACCCGCTCCAGCACCTTCGCGCGGCCCTGCACGATCATGCTGACATTCTCGGGCAGGGCGATGAAGTCCGCGCCGGCATCGCGCGCCCGGCGGACCAGATCGCCCGCCACCTGAAGGTTCGGAAGGATTTCCGTGCCCGCGTTGACCTGGACGCAGGCGGCCTTCAGGACGCCGCTCATCCGCCGATCCCCAGCAGCGGGTCGAGCTTACCCGCGCGGTCCAGCGCGTGGATGTCGTCGGACCCGCCGTACGGCTTTCCGTCGATGAAGATCTGCGGCACGGTCATGCGCCCCTCGGCCCGCTGCACCATCTCGTCGCGGCGGCCCGGATGCATGTAGAGGTCGATCTCCTCATACGCCACCCCCTTGCTGTCGAGCAGGCGCTTCGCGCGCGAGCAATAGGGGCAAAAAGGCGTGGTGTAGATGACGACGTCGGCCATGCGGGCGGCTCCTTGGCTGTTTGGAACGGTTATAAGATCAACCGCCGCGCGGCGCCACCCGTTACGTTTTCATAACTTACGTCTTGACGACGCGCGCCAGGGTCAGCGCGTCCACCCGCTCCGCTCCGGCGCGCAGCAGCACCCGCGCGCATTCCGACAGGGTGGCTCCGGTGGTCAGAACGTCGTCCACCAGCACGATCCGCTTGCCGGCCACCCGCGGCTCCAGCCCCGGACGAATCGCGAAGGCTCCCTTCACGTTCCGCCGCCGCCCCGACCGGTCCAGGCCGCCCTGCGACGGGGTGGCCCGGCGGCGTTCCAGCAGGTCGGCCAGAACCGGGCGTCCGGCCTGCCGCCCCGCCGCCCGGGCCAGCAGGGCCGCCTGGTTGTAGCGGCGCCGGAACAGGCGCAGGCGGTGCAGCGGCACCGGGGCCAGCAGATCGGCCTCGGCCAGCAGTTCCGCCCCGGCGCGGGCCAGCCACGCGCCGTAGGCGTTGGCGGCGTGGATGCGGTCGCCGTGCTTGAAGCCCAGCAGCAGGGGCCGGCTGCCGTCGTCATAGGCCAGCACGGCGCGGGCGCGGGCGAAGACCGGCGGCTCCGCGATGCAGGCGCCGCACAGCGGCTCCCCTTCCAGCGCGAAGTCGAAGGGCGTGCCGCAGCAGGCGCAGGCGGGCGGCGCGATGAAGGTCAGGCCCGTCCAGCAGGCCGCGCACAGGCCGCCCTGCCGGTCCACCGCCCCGCCGCAGCACAGGCAGCGCGGCGGCAGCAGCGCGTCCAGCACCCCCGTCGCCAGCCGTTGCAGAAGGGCCATCGCGGCGCCCCCTCAGTTCAGGCCGGCGATGCGGTCGAAGATCACCAGGGTGTAGTCGCGCAGCGCGATGTAGATCGCCGGCCCGGTGATGAACAGGATCGCCAGCGTGGCGAAGATCTTCAAATCCTGCTGGAGCGTCGATTCGTTGATGTTGGTCGCCTGCTGGAAGATGGTCAGCACCATGCCGAGCACCGTGGTGACGAGCAGGACCGGGGTGGTGATCTTGATGATGACGATCAGCGCCTCATAGGTGGCGCCGATGGCTCCCTCGATGCCCATGGCCAAGCTCCAGCGACGTTCGGCGCGGACCTTACCACAGGCGCGGCCTTTCGCCGATGGTTGTAGCCCTTGGGCGCTGGGCTATATTGCGGGCATGACCACGCCCGACAGCATGACCGTCTTCGACCGCGCGCTCGTCCGCCGCCGCCGCGACCGCGCCGTCCCCGCCTTCGCCGAGCACGCCTTCCTGTTCGAAGAGGTGGCCGACCGCCTCGCCGACCGGCTGGAGGACGTGGTCCGCCCCTTTCCCACCACGCTCGACCTCGGCGCCCACGATGGGGTGATGGGGCGGATGCTGCGCGGACGGAAGGGGATCGAAACGCTGGTCGCCTGCGACCTCTCCCCCGGCTTCGCCCGGCAGGCCGGTCCGCTGGCCGTCGCCGCGGACGAGGAGTTGCTGCCCTTCGCGCCGGAGACCTTCGACCTCGTGGTCAGCAACCTCAGCCTCCACTGGGTCAACGACCTGCCGGGAGCGCTGGTGCAGGTGCGGCAGGCGCTGAAGCCCGACGGCTTCTTCTGCGCGGCCATGCTGGGCGGGGAAACGCTCCTGGAACTGCGGCGCTGCCTGTACGAGGCGGAGATGGAGGTGTCCGGCGGCGTGTCCCCCCGCGTGTCGCCCTTCGCGGAGATCCGCGACGTCGGCGGGCTGATGCAGCGCGCCGGCTTCGCCCTGCCGGTGGTGGACAGCGACGTCATCACCGTCACCTATGCCGACGCCTTCCGCCTGATGCGCGACCTGCGCGGCATGGGGGAGACGAACGCCGTGCTGGCCCGCCGCAAGGTGCCGGCCACCCGCGCCCTGCTGTTCGAGGCCGCCCGCCGCTACGCCGAGCTGTACGCGGAGCCGGACGGGCGCATCGAGGCGACCTTCCAGATCCTCTATCTGGCCGGCTGGTCGCCGCACGAGAGCCAGCAGCAGCCCCTGAAGCCCGGCTGCGGCCAGATCCCGCTGGGCGAGGCGCTGAAGGGGTCGTCGGAGAAATTGCAGTAAATCCGGGAGCGTCACTTGGGTGGCGATTTCACCACGACCCGCGACTCACCCGATCATCCGGATCGCCATCCAGCCCAGCACCCCGGCGTTCACGACCATGATGATGGGCGCCGCCCGCGCCACCGCCGAACGCCACGTCCGGCCGGCCAGATGCCCGGCGAGGCCGACCGCCAGCAAACTCGGAACGGTGCCCAGCGCGAAGGCCGCCATGCCCAGCGCGCCGGTCAGCGCGCTGCCGCTGGCCGCGGCAACGGCCACCGCGCCATAAAGAAGCCCGCAGGGAATGAAGCCCAGCGCCAGCCCGAGCGCGTAGCCGCGCCAGCCCGTGGGGTTGCCGAACAGGGGCCGGGCCAGTCCCGACACGCGGTCGCCCCACCAACGCTGGAAGGTGCCGTCGAGCTTCGGCACCCAGGCCGCCAGCCCCTTCACCGCGTAGCCCAGGAAGAACAGCGCCGCGAAGGCGAGCAGCGCTACCGACAGCCATTTCAGGCCCGGCAACGCCCCGACATGGCCGGCGACCGCCGCCGCCGCCGCCCCGATCAGGGTATAGGTGGTGCCGCGCCCCAGGTGATAGGGCAACACCGCCGCCCCGGCCAGCCGGTGAAACTCGCTCATGCGCGAGGCCGGAACCTGCTCCAGCCGGGCGGTGACCTGCGCCAGCACGAAGGGGCCGCACATGCCCGCGCAATGGGTCGATCCGCCGACCAGCCCCGCGGTCAGCAGCGCGAACAGCAATCCGCCGTCGCGGTCGATGACCACGGCGCACTGGTTCAGGCCGGCTTCGAGAAGCGACAGGGCCGAATGGGTGTCCAAGGCGGGCCTCCGGTTGGAAGACCGCCCGTATATAGAAAACGCCCGCCGCGAAGGCCATGACCTGAGTCAACGGGTCAGGAATGCGGGTCAGGGCCACACCCGGTCAGCCGCCCGGTCAACCGCCGGAGCCGGCCTGCGGCACCTCGTGCACCTCCACCGGCTGGGCGGCGTGGCGGTTCATGATCTCCAGCGCCTGTTGCTCCCGCCCGGCATCGGCGAGATTGACCCACAGCAGGATGCCGCCCTTGTCGAGGTGCTGGAGCATCGGCTCGTTGCGCTTGTCGGTCAGCCAGTTCGACATGACGGAGCCCAGCGCGCCGCCGCCCGCTCCCGCCGCCGCGGCAGCCGCCGCCGCGGCCAGGGCGGTGCCGCCGGTCGCCAGAACGGCGCCGGTCGCCAGGATCGCCCCCACATAGGCCGGCAGCCCCACCGCCACCCCCTTCACGCTGCCGATATCCTCCGGCGAGACGTAGGACTGGCGCGGCGCGTCGGGATCGTGGGCGACATCCTCCGCCCGCTCCGGCACATGGCCCAGATGGTCGCGGATGGTCTGGTCGTTGGCGAGCACGCTCAGTTCGTGGCGCTGGAAGCCGGCGAGGGACAGCTCGTCGATGGCTTTCTGAAGGTCGTCGCGGCTGGCGAAGATGCCGACGGCTTCACGCACGGCCCCACGCAGGTTGCCGCCGGAGCGGTTCGCGTTCGCGTCACTTTCGAAGGTCATGGCGGTCTCCCCCTGTTGCGTCCCCCCGGTTGAGGATCAACCGCAAGCGCCAAGCGGAGGTTCCCGCCCGGAATCTGCCCGGAAATCTGGCGGGGTCAGGGCTTTCCGGCGGCAGCGGGCGGCGACACCACGCCCCGCGGTTCCGGCATGGAGCCGAAGAACCACCACAGGCCCAGCGCGATCAGCGCGAACTTCACCGCCAGGAACAGCGCGATGTGGCGGGCGAGCGGGTTGCGGACCATGGGCGTCTCCATTGCAGCGGGTCGACATCGCCAAACCAGGCCGAACTGGATAATATCCCCGGCCGAAAGACGGATCACATACACGGATCGCACAAAAGGACGCGCCATGAAACGGCTGCTCTTGCTCAGTCTGCTGGCCATCGGCCTGAACGCCCCCGTCGCGGCGCCGGCCCTGGCCCAGATCAACCTTCTGGAAGGCCCCTCCATGGTCAAGGCGGTGACGTCCAACGACACGACGTCGCTGCGCCTGCAGTTGCTGAAGGGGGAGAACCCGAATCAGGTCGATGCCAGCGGGCGGCCCGTGCTGCTGCTGGCCATCGGCCATGGCAATCCGGAGCTGGTGCGGCTTCTGCTGGACGGCGGGGCCAACCCCAACCGCGCCGACAAGGCCGGCAACACCCCGCTGCACTACGCGGTGGAGGCCGACGCCCCCGACGCGGTGGACCTGCTGCTGGCGAAGGGCGCCAAGGTCGATCAGGACAACCGCCAGGGCGTCACCCCGCTGATGACCGCCGCGCGCTTCGGACGGGCCGATATGGTGGAGCGGCTGCTGAAGGCCGGCGCGAAGGCCGACCGGTCGGACTTCACGGGCCGCACGGCGCTGAGCTGGGCGCAGGAGAGCCGCAACGCCCGCGTCGCGACCCTGCTGCGTCAGGCCGGGGTGCGCTGAGGCCGCGATGGGCGACGCCATGCTCACCGCCGCCCTCGGCGCCGCCCCCCTGAACGGTCCGGGGCCGCTGTTCCTGCTGATGCTGGCTCTGGCCATCGACGCCGCCGCAGGCGACTGGATCGGGCGCGTCCTGCCCGACCCGTCGGTGCTGGCGCGCCGTTTCTGCGCCTGGGCCGACCGGCGGCTGAACCGGGTGGAGCGCGGCAAGACCGCCCGCCTGCTGCGCGGTGCGCTGGTCGTGTTGGCGCTCCTGCTGGCCGCGGTCGCCATCGGCCTGATCGTGGAGCGGGTCGGCGCGCAGAGCCGCGGCTGGCTGCTGGAACTGGTGGTGATCCTCGCCGCCCTGCGCGGGCGCGCCGCCTGGGTGCAGGTGCGGGCGGTGCGCCGCGCGCTGGAGACGGGCGGCGCCGCCCCGGCACGGGAGATCGTCGCCCCCCTCACCCGCCGGCACGCCTTCAGTCTGGACGAGCACGGCATCGCCCGCGCCGCCATAGAGGCCGCCGCCAAGGGCTTCGCCCGCAAGCTGGTGGCGCCGGTCTTCGGCTACGCCCTGCTGGGGGTGCCCGGCCTGCTGGTCTGGGCGGTGGTGGACGGGGCCGATTCGGCGCTGGGTCATCGCGGCGTCCGGCACGAGCGCTTCGGCCTGACCGCGGCGCGGCTGGACGACGCCCTGAACGCGATCCCGGCGCGGCTGGCGGCGTTCCTGCTGGCGCTGGCCGCCCCCTTCGCCGGGGCGAAGGCCGGCGGCGCCTTCCGCACCATGGCGCGGGACGGCGGCAAGGCGGCCTCGCTCAACATGGGCTGGCCGACCGCCGCCATGGCCGGCGCGCTGGGGCTGGCGCTGGGCGGGCCGCACCGCGACGGCGGCGTGGTCATCACCGAACCCTGGATCGGCGAGGGCCGCGCCCGCGCCACCGCGGCGGACATCGGGCGCGCACTGGCCGTCTATGCCGTGGCATGGCTGATCCTGACCCTGCTGGTGGCGCTGTTGCTGTGGGGCATCGCCGGGCTCTGAGCGATCTACGGCGGTTTTCGCCGTCCCCACACCAATGTCGCATGGAAAGGCCGCCCCGGCCCGTCGTACGGTTGCTGCGGCAGGCCGCCGCACCGTCCTGAAAACACCACGGCGCACGGCCATGATTCCTGACCAAGATCAAGGCGAAACCCCTCGCGTTGGGGCATCACTGCACCTATATCGTCCGGAGCACGTCCAGAGGCTCATAGGTCCTATGCATCGCTTTGCAAATCCTGCCCGTTTCCAGCGCCTGTCGGCGGCGATCCTGCCCTGGACTGCTGGGGCGACGGTGATCCTGCTGATCGTCGGGCTCTATCTCTCGCTGATCGGATCGCCGCGCGACTATCAGCAGGGCGACACCGTGCGGATCATGTACATCCATGTGCCCGCCGCCTGGATGAGCCTGTCCACCTACGTCAGCATGGCCATCGCCGCCGCCTGCGGGCTGGTGTGGAAGCATCCGCTGGCCGACCTGTTCGCCAAGGCGGCCGCCCCGGTCGGCGCCGGCTTCGCCCTCATCTGCCTCGTCACCGGCTCGCTGTGGGGCGCGCCGATGTGGGGAACGTGGTGGGTGTGGGACGCGCGGCTGACCAGCATGCTGATCCTGCTTTTCCTGTATCTGGGCTATATGGCGCTGGTGAACGCCTTCGACGACCCGCAGCGCGGGACGCGGGCGGGCAACGTGCTGCTTCTGGTCGGCGTGGTGAACATACCGATCATCAAATTCTCGGTGGACTGGTGGAACACGCTGCACCAGCCGGCCAGCGTCATCCGCATGGGCGGCCCGACCATCGACGGGGCCATGCTGGTTCCGCTGGTCGTCATGGCGCTGGGCTTCACCACCTACTTCGTCACGGTGGTCCTGCTGCGCCTGCGGACGGAGATCCTGCAGCGCAAGGTCCAAACCATGCGCCTGACCGAGGCGCAGGGCTGAAGCGCGGGGCCGGAGGCTGAACATGGCAGAGTTTTTCGGGATGGGCGGCTACGCCGCGTATGTCTGGTCGTCCTACGGGCTGGCCGCGCTGGTGATGGTCGGCCTGCTGGCCGCCACGCTGAAGGCGCTGCGCGGCGCGGAGACGACCCTGAAGGCGCTGGAAGGCAGCCGCCCGCAACGGCGGCGGCGCCCGCGCAACGGAGCCGCGGCGTCGTCCGCGGCGGAGGTTGGTGAAGGATGACCCGCAAGAAACGGCGCCTCTACATGCTGGGCCTCGCCCTGCTGGGCCTTGGCGCGGCCACCGCCCTGACGCTGACGGCGTTCGAGGACAACATCGTCTTCTTCTTCAGCCCCACGCAGTTGCAGACCCAGGACATCGGCGACCGCAACTTCCGCCTGGGCGGCCTGGTCGAGGAAGGCAGCGTGAGCAAGCTGCCCGATGGGGTGACGACCCGGTTCCGCGTCACCGACACGGTGCACACCGTCGCCGTCACCTACCGCGGCCAGCTTCCCGACCTGTTCCGCGAGGGGCAGGGCGTGGTGGCGGAGGGCCGCATGACCAACGGCGTCTTCCAGGCGCGCGAGGTCCTGGCCAAGCATGACGAGAACTACATGCCGCCGGAAGTCGCCGACGCGCTGAAGGAGGCGGAGCACTTCAAGGCGAATTCGAAGGAGCAGAAGCCCAGCTCCTGACGCTGGCGGCTTCCTGTCTCTTACCATTCCGTTTCAAGGGAGCATCGGGCCCGTGATTCCCGAACTCGGCCATTACGCGCTGGTGCTGGCGCTGTTCGTGGCGCTGGTGCAGTCCGGCGTCCCCCTGGTGGGTGCCGCCACCGGCAACGCCGCCTGGATGGGCGTCGCCCGCCCCGCCGCCGTCGCGCAGATGCTGCTGGTGCTGGTCGCCTACGGCGCGCTGACCTGGGCGCATGTGGTGTCGGACTTCAGCGTGTCGAACGTGGTCGCCAACAGCCACTCGATGAAGCCGATGCTCTACAAGGTGTCGGGCGTGTGGGGGAACCACGAAGGCTCGATGATGCTGTGGATCGTCATGCTGACGGTGTTCGGCGCGGCGGTCGGCGTCTTCGGACGGAACCTTCCGCCGTCGCTGAAGGCGCGAGTCATCGCCGTGCAGGGCATGATCGGCGTCGGCTTCCTGCTGTTCGTCCTGATGACCTCCAACCCCTTCACCCGCGTCTTCCCGGCGCCGATCGACGGCAACGACCTGAACCCGCTGCTCCAGGACCCCGGCCTCGCCTTCCACCCGCCCTTCCTCTATGCGGGCTATGTCGGCTTCTCCATCGCCTTCTCCTTCGCCGTCGCCGCCCTGATCGAAGGGCGCGTGGACCCGGCCTGGGCGCGCTGGGTGCGGCCCTGGACGCTGGCCGCCTGGTCCACCCTGACCGCCGGCATCGCGCTCGGCTCCTGGTGGGCCTATTACGAGCTGGGCTGGGGCGGCTGGTGGTACTGGGACCCGGTCGAGAACGCCTCCTTCATGCCCTGGCTGGCCGGCACGGCGCTGCTGCATTCCGCCATCGTGGTGGAGAAGCGCGACGCGCTGAAGACCTGGACCGTCCTGCTGGCGATCATCACCTTCTCGCTGTCGCTGATGGGCACCTTCCTGGTGCGGTCGGGCATCCTGACCTCGGTCCACGCCTTCGCGGTGGACCCGGCGCGCGGCGTCTTCATCCTGATCCTGCTGGCCATCGCCACCGGCGGTTCGCTGCTGCTCTACTCCGTCCGGGCGCCCAGCCTGAAGACCGGCGGCCTGTTCGCCCCGGTCAGCCGCGAGGGCTCGCTGGTGCTGAACAACCTGCTGCTGTCCACCGCGACGGCGACGGTCTTCATCGGCACGCTCTACCCGCTGTTCCTGGACGTGCTGGACCTGGGCAAGGTGTCGGTCGGCCCGCCCTTCTTCAACGCCACCTTCATCCCGGTCGCCATCCCGATGGTGGTCGCCATGGTGGTCGGCCCCTTCCTGGCCTGGAAGCGCGGCGACCTGCTGGGCGCCCTGACCCGGCTGTGGTCGGCGGGGGTGGCGACCGTGGCCTGCGTCGCCGTCGCCGCCTACATCACCAACGGCGGCGGCCCGCTGCTGGCGCTGGTCGGGGTCGGACTGGCCGCCTGGGCCTTCTTCGGCTCGCTGGCCGAGTTCGCGGAGCGCATCCGCCTGTTCCGCATCCCCGTGAAGGACAGTTGGAACCGCGCGGTCAACCTGCCGCGCAGCACCTGGGGCATGACCATCGCCCACGCCTCCCTGGGCATCGCCATCGCCGGCATGACCGGCACCTCGGCCTGGCAGAGCGAGACCATCAAGGCGATGAAGCCGGGCGACGACGCCACGGTCGGCGCCTACGCCGTGCATTTCGACAGCGTCGGCATGGTGCAGGGGCCGAACTACAGCGCCGAGCAGGGCGTCTTCACCGTCACCCGCGACGGCCAGCACATCGCCACCCTGACGCCGCAGCGCCGCAGCTACCCGGTCACCCGCATGACGACGACCGAGGCGGCGATCCACACCACCTGGCTGTCCGACGTCTATGTGGCGCTGGGCGACCCGACGCAGAACGGCACGGCCTGGACCGTGCGGCTGTACCACCACCCGCTGGTGCCGTGGATCTGGATCGGCTCGCTGGGGCTGATGGTGGGCGGGCTGGTCAGCCTGTCCGACCGCCGCTTCCGCGTCGGCGCCCCGGAACGCCGAAGCACCGCCAAGGGCGCTCTTCAGCCCGCCGAATAAGCGCCCGCCGAGTGAGGACAAGCCTACGATGCGCCGCCTGATCTATCTGTTGCCGCTGCTGCTGTTCGTCGGCGTCGGCGTGGCCTTCCTGCGGGGGTTCGACCGCGACCCCCGCGACATCCCCTCCGCCCTGATCGACAAGCCGGCGCCGGAGTTCGCCCTGCCGCCGCTGCCGGGCTACAAGGAAGGGCTGTCGAACGCGACCCTGAAGGGCGACGTGACGCTGGTGAACGTCTTCGCCTCCTGGTGCATCCCCTGCAAGGCGGAACACCCGGTCATCACCCGGCTGGCCCGCGAGCAGGGCGTGACGGTGCGCGGCATCAACCACAAGGACAAGGCCGAGGACGCCATCGCCTGGCTGAAGCGCAACGGCGACCCCTATGCCAGCATCGGCGTCGATCTGGACGGCCGGACGTCCATCGACTGGGGCGTCTACGGCGTGCCGGAAACCTTCCTGCTGGACCGCCAGGGCCGCATCCGCTTCAAGCATGTCGGCCCCCTGACCCCGCAGGTGGTGGAGGAGCAGATCCTGCCCATGGTCAAGCATCTGAGGAGCGCGTCGTGAGAGCCCTTCTTCTCGCCGCCCTGCTCGCCCTGACTCCCGTCGCGGCCTCCGCGGTCCAGCCCGAGGAGGTGCTGAAGGACCCGGCGCTGGAAGGCCGCGCGCGGGAGATCAGCAAGGATCTGCGCTGCCTCGTCTGCCAGAACCAGTCGATCGACGATTCCAACGCCCCGCTGGCCCGCGACCTGCGCGTGCTGGTCCGCGAGCGGCTGACGGCCGGCGACAGCAACGAGCAGGTGCTGAGCTTCGTCACCGACCGCTACGGCGACTATGTGCTGCTGCGCCCGCCCTTCAAGGCGACGACGCTGTTCCTGTGGATCGGCCCCTTCGTGATCCTGGCCATCGGCGGCGTCGTCACGGCCCTGTACCTGCGCGGGCGCAAGGGCGCCGCCGATGGCCTGATTGCCGCGGGCGGCGACACCGCCCCGCTGACCGAGGACGAGCGGCGGCGCCTGGACGCCCTGCTCCGTAAGGACAAAGCCTGATGCTGTTCTGGATCGTCGCCGCCGCGATGACGGCGGGCGTGGTGCTGCTGATCGTGCCGCCGCTGCTGAAGAAGCCCCGCGGGGCCGGTGAGGACCGCGCCGACTACGACCTGGAGGTCTACCGCGACCAGTTGAGCGAACTGGAGCGCGACCAGGGCCGCGGCCTCATCAGCGAGGCCCAGGCCGCCGCCGCCCGCGCGGAGATCGGGCGCCGCATGCTGGCCATCGCCGACCACGGGAAAGGCGGCGGAAAGGGCGGTGCCAAGGCCAAAGGCGCCATTCCGGCCGCCGCCCCGCGCAGCGGCATGATCCTGGCTGTCCTCCTGGCCATCCTGCTGCCGCTCGGCGCGCTGGCCGTCTATGGCAAGATGGGCCGTCCGGAGCTGCCGGCCCAGCCGCTGGCCTCCCGCAATCTGGAACAGGAGCGCGGCGGGCCGCCGAAGAACGTGCTGGCGGCCATGGAGAAGCTGAAGGCCCAGCTTGCCGAAACCCCCGACGACCCGCAGGGCTGGGCCATCCTCGGCCAGGCCTACGCCAAGATGGGCCGCCACCAGGAGGCCGCGGAGGCGCTCGGCAAGGCCGTTGCGCTGGCCGGGGACGATCTGGAACTCCTGGGCGCCTATGGCGAGGTTCTGATTTCCGCCAACGGCGGCACCGTGCCGGAGGAGGCCCGCAAGACCTTCGACCGCGTGCTGGCGAAGGACCCGAAGGAGCCGCGCGCCCGCTTCTACGCCGCGCTGGCCCGCTTCCAGGCCGGTGACACGAAGGATGCGCTGGAGCGCTGGCGCGCCCTGCTGGGCGAATCCCACGCCGATGCGCCCTGGGTGCCGGTGGTGCGGGCGCAGATCGAGCAGGCGGCCAAGGCGCTGAGCCTCGACCCGGCCACGGTGATGCCGGAGCCCCTGCCGGCGGAACAGCCCCCGGTCGCCCAGAACCAGGGCCAGAATGGGGGCCAGAACGGGGGCCAGAACGGGGGCGAAGACCAGCAGCAGATGATCCGCGGCATGGTCGATGGGCTGGCCGCCCGGCTGGAGGCCAACCCGAACGACGTGGACGGCTGGTTGCGGCTGTCGCGCTCCTACGGGGTGCTGGGCGAGTCGGCGAAGTCCATCGACGCCGCCCGCAAGGCGCGGGAGCAGGCGCCCAAGCGGCCCGACGTGCTGGTCGCCTACGCCTCCGCCCTGCTGTCGGCGGAACCGCGGTCGGGCAAGCCCGGCCCGATGCCGGAGGAGGCCGTCGCCTCGCTCCGTCAGGCGCTGGAGGCCGAACCGGAGAACCGCGACGCGCTCTGGCTGCTCGGCCTGAACGCCGCCGGCATCGGCAAGACGGCGGAGGCCACCGACCTGTGGACCCGCCTGCTGGCCCAGTTCAAGCCGGACGAGCCCGAATACACACTGATCCGCGCGCGGCTCGATTCGCTGAAGGCCGGCGGCTGATCCCCTCCCGAATGCCTCTTGCACCCCGGCACGCCCGAAGGGCAGGATAGGAATACACGCAGGGGTGGCGCTCCACGGAATGGAGCGCCACCCGCAGCCCGATCCGCCAGGGACGCGCCCGATTGCCCAGCCTCGCGCCCATCGCCGACGGTTCCGAGCCCGGCAAGCCGGCCCCCGGCATGACGGGAAGGCCGCTGGAGGCGGCCCTCTGGATGCTCTGCGCCGCGCTGTTCATGGCCATCGGCAACGCCATGATCCGCCACGTCAGCGACGAGCTTCATCCCTTCCAGATCGTTTTCTTCCGCAACCTGTTCGGCCTGATGTTCATGCTGCCCTGGATCGCGGCGGTCGGGCTGGGGCGGCTGCGCACCGGGCGGGCGGGACTGTACGCGTCGCGCTCCCTGACCAGCCTGCTGGCGATGCTGTGCTGGTTCTACAGCGTCACCCACATGCCGCTGCCGGACGCCACGGCGCTCAGCTTCACCATTCCCCTGTTCGTCACCGCCGGGGCCGCGCTGTTCATGGGCGAGACGGTGCGGGCGCGCCGCTGGGCCGCGGTGCTGGCCGGGCTGGGTGGGGTGATGATCGTGATCCGGCCCGGTGATGCGGCGATGGACCCCACGATGCTGGTCATGCTGCTGCATTGCGCCGCCGCCGCCGCCGCGACGCTCCAGGTGCGGGCGCTGGCGACCTTGGACGGGGTGATGGTGGTGGTCGCCTTCATGGGGCTGTTCCTGACCCCGATGGCGCTGGTGCCGGCCCTGTTCGTGTGGGAATGGCCGACCTGGACGGCGCTCGGCTGGCTCGCCGTGCTGGGGGGCGTCCTGACGCTGGCGCAACTGGCGATGACCCGCGCCTTCAAGATGGCGCCGGCCTCCTCGATGATGCCCTACGACTACGCTCGCCTGCCCTTCACGGCCCTGCTCGCCTGGCCGCTGTTCGGGGAGGCGATGGATGTCTGGGGCTGGGTCGGCGCCGGGGTGATCGCGGCCTCCGCCCTTTACACCGCCCACCGCGACGCCGCACAGTCGCGGGCGGAGCGGACGGCCGCCGCCAAGGCGTGAGTCAGCCCCCCGCCCCGGCCTTCATCCGTTCCTTGGCCAGGACGGCGCGGGCGCGGTCGTGATGTTCGGGCCGCAGGTTGGTCCGCACCGCATGGACGGCGGTCCCCAGCACCGCCGCATCGTCCACGAAGCCGACCGCGATCAGCCAGTCCGGGATCGAATCCGCCGGCAGCACGAAATAGGCCAGCGCCGCCATCAGAATGGCCTTCGCCTTGAAAGGCGTTTGCGGGTCGGTCGCGCAGAAGAAGGCGGCCAGTGCCTGTTCCAGGAACGGGACGCGGTAGAGGTTGGCGCGCAACGTCTTCCAGAAGCGGCGGCGCACGAGGCGCTCGTCCCGCTCCACACGAACCGGGTCGATGACGGCGGGCACGGCGCCGGCGGTTTCGCTGGTCCCGTCGGAGTCGGTCGGCATGGCGGCTCCCCCTGGCCCCGCCGCCCTTTCCGTCATGGATGCCCGTCATGGATGCCCGTTGTGGACGGCGTTGTGGACGGACACTTTGTGGACGGACAGGGCCGGCCTGTTGCACAGTTGCGTAGAGCGACAACAGCGCAGACGCGCCAACGGTCCCGCCACGGGTCCGAAAACGGAGGAAACCGCCATGGCGATGAAGAAGGGCTACAAGGAACTGCTGGCCGAGGCCAACGGCCGCATCCAGACGATCACGCCGCAGGAGGCGCTGGCCCTGCACGGCGACCCCGACGTGGTCTTCGTGGACATCCGCGACCCGCGCGAACTGACCCGCGACGGCATGATCCCCGGCGCCTTCCCGGCCACCCGCGGGATGCTGGAATTCTGGGTGGACCCCGACAGCCCCTATCACAAGCCGATCTTCGCGTCGGGCAAACGCTTCGTCTTTTACTGCGCCAGCGGCTGGCGCTCCGCGCTCGCCACCGACACCGTGCAGTCGATGGGGCTGGAGAATGTCTGCCACCTGGAGGGCGGCTTCAAAGGCTGGAAGGAGGCCGGGCTGCCAATCGCCACCGTGGAACGGAAGGAGGGCTGAATGGAACAGAGGGTCAGCCTCATCACACTGGGCGTCGCCGATCTCGCGCGCAGCCGCCGCTTCTACGAGGAGGGGCTGGGTTGGACCCCCTCCCCCGTCAGCCGGGACGCCATCGCCTTCTACCAGTTGGGCGGCATCGCGCTGGCCCTCTTCGGGCGGGAGGCTCTGGCCGAGGACGCGCATCTGGCGGAGGCCGGCCCGACCTCCGGCTTCGGCGGCATCACGCTGGCCCACAACCTGCGCAGCAAGCAGGAGGTGGACGCCGTGATGGCCCAGGCCGAGCGGGCCGGCGGGCGCATCCTGAAGCCGGCGCAGGACGTCTTCTGGGGCGGCTACAGCGGCTATTTCGCCGACCCGGACGGCCATCCGTGGGAAGTCACCTGGAACCCCTTCGCCGCGCTGGGCGAGGATGGGAGTTTCCGGCTGGAGCCCTGAAACGAAACGAGGGGGCCGCAGCCCCCTCGCACCGTGCACGCTCTTTTTGGAACAGCGCTTACTCGACCTTCGCGCGGGCCATGGCGCCCAGGCGCAGACGGAGCGCGTTCAGCTTGATGAAGCCTTCCGCGTCCTTCTGGTTGTAGACGCTGTCTTCCTCGAACGTCACGTAGTCCATGCGGTAGAGGCTGTTCGGCGACTTGCGGCCGACGACCGTGACGTTGCCCTTGAACAGCTTCAGGCGGACCACGCCGTTCACCGTCTCCTGGGTCTGGTCGATCAGGGCCTGGAGCGCCAGACGCTCCGGGCTGAACCAGTAGCCGCAGTAGATCAGCTCCGCATAGCGCGGCATCAGCTCGTCCTTCAGATGGCCGGCGCCGCGGTCGAGCGTGATGCTCTCCATCGCGCGGTGGGCGGCCAGCAGGACGGTGCCGCCCGGCGTCTCGTACACGCCGCGCGACTTCATGCCGACATAGCGGTTCTCGACGAGGTCGAGGCGCCCGATGCCGTTCTCGCCGCCCAGGCGGTTCAGCTCGGTCAGGATCTGCATCGGCGACATCGCCTTGCCGTCGATGGCAACCGCGTCACCGCGCTTGAACTCCACCTCGACGTAGGTCGGGGTGTCCGGCGCCTTCTCCGGGGCGACGGAGCGGGTGTACATGTCCTCGTCCGCCTCAAGCCACGGGTTCTCCAGGGCCTTGCCCTCGTAGGAGATGTGCAGGAGGTTGGCGTCGGTGGAGTACGGCGCCTCGCCGCGCTTGTCCTTGGCGATCGGGATCTGGTGCTTCTCGGCGTAGTCGATCAGCGTGGTGCGGCTGTTCAGGGTCCACTCGCGCCACGGCGCGATGATCTTGATGTCCGGGCGCAGCGCGTAGTAGCCCAGCTCGAAGCGGACCTGATCGTTGCCCTTGCCGGTAGGGCCGTGGGCCACGGCGGCGGCGCCGACGAGGTTGGCGATCTCGATCTGGCGCTTGGCGATCAGCGGCCGGGCAATCGAGGTGCCGAGCAGGTACACGCCCTCGTACACCGTGTTGGCGCGGAACATCGGGAAGACGAAGTCGCGCACGAACTCTTCGCGCAGGTCGTCGATGAAGATGTTCTCGGGCTTGATGCCCAGCAGCTCGGCCTTCTTGCGCGCCGGCTCCAGCTCCTCGCCCTGGCCGAGGTCGGCGGTGAAGGTCACCACCTCGCAGCGGTAGGTCTCCTGCAGCCACTTCAGGATCACCGAGGTGTCCAGGCCGCCGGAGTAGGCGAGCACGACTTTCTTGATCTCTTTGCCGGGAGCAGCGCTCATAGGAAGGCTCATGCGGAAGGGAGGGGATAAGGTGCCGGACCTTAGCCTCGCCGCCCGCACGAATCAATCGGCGTCCTGGCCCGGCTGGGGGTCCGGTTGCGAGGCGGGCCCGGCGGCGCGCGCCGGGCCGGGCAGGAACGGCCAGCGCACATAGGCGAAGACCCACAGCGCCACGATGTCGGCGCCGTTGACCAGCAGCACCAGCACCCACAGCGGGCTGCGCCCGGCCTTGGCCAGCATCCAGCCGCCGAAGATCATCTTGAACATCAGCAGCAGCGCGATCGCAAGGTTCGCCTGCCACATGTCCATCGACAGGATGGCGACCCAGGGGTCCCAGTAGATCGCCCGGACGAGGTCGGTCATGCGGTCCTCCGCGGCTTGCGCATGCGCTCCGCCCTCGGCGGCAGCGACGGCCACCGGCGGAACGTCAGCATCCCCATCACAAGAAGCAGGCCGACCACCGGCACGAAGATCAGGAACGCCCACCAGGGCGCGAAACCCGCACGACGGCAGATGCGAGCGAGCGGCCACACGGCAAGCGCATTGAACGCAAGCAGCACCAAGCCGGGATCAACGGCGAACGCCTGCACGAAACCCTCCCTGAGAACCGCGCCTACATGCCCCGTGCCGGCCCCGCTTGTCGAGGGTGAAGTTCCGGCCTGCGCACCACCCGCGGGGGTGCTACCATGGGCCGGACCGACGCCGCCCCCATTGCCCGCTCCCCCGTGACCGCTTCCTCCGCGTCCCCCTCCTCCCCCGCGAACGCCGGCAACGAACCGCCGGGCACCACCGTCATCGCCCGTTTCCGCAGGGGCCTGCTGACGCTGGTCGTGCTGGTGGCCGTCGGTTTGACGGGGGTGACGGCCGCCGAGATCATCCGCGACCGCTGGCAGGCGGAGCAGGACGCGGCCCGCCACGCGCAGAACCTCGTCAAGACGCTGGAGCAGCACGCCCAGGGCACCTTCCGCAACGCCGGACTGGCCGCGGCGGCGGTCGCCGAGGCGCTGACCCCGCGCCCCGGAGCCATGCCGCTCGACAACGACGAGACGCTGCGCCTGATGAAGCGGCTGATGGCCGACGGCAGCGCGTTCCGCACGCTGGCGGTGGCCGACGCGAACGGCTGGGTGCGCCTGGACGCGGCGGCGCAGGCCAACGGCCTGCGTGTGGCCGACCGCGAGTATTTCCGGGCGCACCAGGAGACGGAGGACCGCGGCACCTTCATTTCGGCCCCGCTGCTCAGCCGGGCCAACCGGGGCTGGGTCATCATCGTCAGCCGGCGCATCGGCGATGCCGCCGGCAACTTCGCCGGCGTGGCATGGGCGACCATCGACCTGGGCCGGATCGACCACTTCTACTCCTCCCTCGACATCGGGCCGCAGGGCAGCGTCACGCTGTGGACGCCGGAAGGCTACATGCTGGCCCGCCACCCCCGCGATCCCGACCCGCAGAGCAGCCCTTCGCGGCTAGCGGCGTCCATCAGCGAAAACTTCAAGGGGCAGCGGGAAGGCATGCTGTCCGGCCCCTCGGCCTACGACGGCGTCAACCGCATCGCCGCCTTCCGCGCGGTGGAGGGGCTGCCGCTCTACGTCTCGGTACGGGTGGCGGAGCACGACTACCTGGCCGGCTGGCGCGCCACATCCACCCAGCACCTGATCGAACTGACGGTCGAAATCACGATCATCGGGCTGCTGACCGCGCTACTGCTGCGCTACCTGAAGCGCCTGACGAACACGGCGCGGGCGCTGCAGGAGAGCGAGCGGCGGGCGCGGGCGATCTTCGACAGCACGTTCCAGTACATGGCCCTGCTGGAGCCGGACGGCCGGATCCTGGCGATCAACCGGGCCGGGCTGGACTTCGGCGAACGGCACTACGACGACGGAGACG